>NZ_WBKT01000043.1 GCF_008868175.1 Micromonospora sp. AMSO31t | reverse complement strand
TCCGTCCGCCGCGCCGCCCCGATCCGCTCAGGAGTACGGACGGCGGGCCCGGACGGATGAACGGTGAGCGCGGTCACCGGCCGGGGCGGGGCCCGCGCCGGTACCGTTCGTTCCCGGGTGCGCGACCCGCCACCTGCCGCCAGAGAGGGAGCCACCCGTGCCGGATGCCGAGCAGGTGCTCGCCGACGCCCTCGCGGCGGCCCGCGGCACCGACGTGCGCGCGGCCGAGCGGGCCCTGGACCGGCTGGTCGTCGGCGACCCACCGGCCGTGGACGCGGCGCTCCTCACCCGGCTGACCCGCGGCGTGGCGCGGCTCTGGCCCCGCGGCTGGCAGCCCGTGGACCTGGAGCGGATCGCCACCCGCCGGCTGACCCCGCGGGGCGCCCGGCTGCTCCGGGACGTGCTGGCAGCCCAGCGGCGCGCGATGCCCGACCCGGTCCCCGCCTGGTTCGACGACCAGCTCACCGAGCTGGGCGCGCGGTGGGACGGCGACCCGGGCTGGCTGGACCGGCGCGCCGAGGGCGACCGGATCAGCGCGCTGCGCGACGCCGTCGACGCGCTCGCCCTGGTGGCGGGGCTGCCGCCGATCGCGGTGCTCCGCCCGCCGCCCGGCGGCCCGGCCGCCGCCGCACGCGCCACCGTCCCGGCCACCGGCTCACGGATGCTGGACCGGGTACGCGCGCTGCTGGCCAAGGCCGAGTCGACCACCTTCCCCGCCGAGGCGGAGGCGCTCACCGGCAAGGCGCAGGAGCTGATGGCCCGGCACAGCATCGACGCCGCCCTGCTCGACGCCGCCGCCGAGCGACCCGACCGGCCCGGCGGCGTGCGGCTCGGCACCGACGCCCCGTACGCGGCGGCGAAGGCGCTGCTCATCCAGGAGGTGGCGGCCGCCAACCGCTGCGAGTCGATCTGGTCCGACGACCTCGGCTTCGCCACCGTCCTCGGCTTCCCGGCCGACCTGGCCGCCGTCGAACTGCTGCACACCTCGCTGCTGGTGCAGGCCACCGCCGCGATGCTGCGCGGCCGGGGTGAGCGCCGCACGGGCAGCGGCCGGCGCACCAAGGGCTACGACGAGTCCTTCCTCAACGCGTTCGCGCTGCGGATCGGGGAGCGCCTGCGGGCGGCCACCGCGGCGGCGGCCGAGGAACGGGCCGACGACCGGCTGCTCCCGGTGCTCGCCGCCCGCTCGGACGCGGTCAAGGAGCGGGTCGACCAGCTCTTCCCCGGCGTCACGCGGCACCGGCTCCAGGTGCGCGACGCGGAGGGCTGGACCTCGGGCACCACGGCCGCCGACCGCGCCTCCCTCGACCCCGGCGCACCGGCGCGCCGCTCGCTGCGCGGGGGCCGCTGACTTTTTCCTCGGGGGAAGATGTCGGATCAGACCAATCGGCTCCGACCCGTCTGCGAGAGGCGCCACCGCCGGTGGCCCGTACCCGAGGAGTGACCGTGAAGTACATGCTGCTGATCTGGAACCGGCCGGGCTTCGTCGAGGAGCTGTCCGAGGAGGAGCGGAACGCGATCTTCGGCGAGGTCGACGTGATCATGAAGGAGCTGACCGAGTCCGGTGAGCTGGTCGGCGGGGAGGCCCTGGCCCACCCGGCGCAGACCCGCACCGTCCGGTCCGGCGCCGGGGGCACCGAGATCACCGACGGGCCGTTCCTGGAGAGCAAGGAGCAGTTCGCCGGCTACCTGACGGTCGACTGCGAGACCCCGGAACGGGCCGCCGAGATCGCCGCGCGCTGGCCGGACGTGCGCCACGGCGTCGGCGTGCTGGAGGTGCGGCCGGTGATGGAGCAGGCCGGGACGGAGATGTGACCGACCGGGCGGTCGAGGACCTGCTGCGCGCCCTCGCGCCGCAGGTCCTCGGCGTGCTCGTCCGCCGGCACGGCCAGTTCTACGCCTGCGAGGACGCCGTCCAGGAGGCCCTGCTCGCCGCCGCGACGCAGTGGCCGGCGCAGGGCGTGCCGGACCATCCCCGCTCGTGGCTGGTCACCGTGGCGACCCGCCGGCTCACCGACGAGTGGCGCAGCGAACGGGCCCGCCGGGACCGCGAGGTCGCCGTGGCGGTCCGGGAACCGGCGTACGCGGCGGTCGCCCCGCCCGCCGACGAGGACCCGTCCAGCGGGGACGACACGCTGAAACTGCTCTTCCTCTGCTGCCATCCGGCGCTCACGGTCAGCGCCCAGGTGGCGCTCACCCTGCGCGCGGTCGGCGGGTTGAGCACCGCCGAGATCGCGCGGGCGTACCTGGTGCCGGAGGCCACGATGAGCCAGCGGATCCGCCGGGCCAAGCAGCGGATCGAGGCGGCCGGGGCGCGGTTCGCCATGCCCTCGACGGCCGACCGTGACGCGCGGCTGCGCGCCGTGCTGCACGTCCTCTACCTGGTCTTCAACGAGGGATACACCGCCTCCAGCGGGGCCGAGCTGCACCGGGCCGAGCTGACCGCCGAGGCGATTCGGCTGGCCCGGGAACTGCGCCGGCTGCTCCCCGACGACGGCGAGGTGGCCGGGCTGCTCGCCCTCATGCTGCTCACCGACGCGCACCGGGCGGCGCGTACCGGCCCGGGCGGTGAGCTGGTGCCGCTGGCCGAGCAGGACCGCACCCGCTGGGACCGGGCCGGGATCTCCGAGGGCGTCGCCCTGGTGACCGAGGCGCTGACCTGGTCGGCCCCCGGCCCGTACCAGGTGCAGGCCGCCATCGCGGCGGTGCACGCCGAGGCGCCCACGGCGGCCGACACCGACTGGCCGCAGATCGTCGCGCTCTACCGGGTGCTGGCCCGGCTCGCGCCGAACCCGATGGTCACCCTCAACCAGGCCGCCGCGGTGGCCATGGTGGACGGCCCCCGGGCCGGGCTCGCCCTGCTGGCGCCGCTGGACGCCGACGAGCGGACCGCCGGCCACCACAGGCTCGCCGCCGTCCGCGCCCACCTGCTCGAACTGGCCGGCGACCGGGACGCCGCCCGGGACGCCTACCGGGCCGCCGCCCGCGCCACCGTCAGCCTGCCCGAGCGGCACTACCTGGAGGTACGCGCCGCCCGGCTGGCGGGCGACCGATGAGTTCCGCCGAGCCGGAGAGTCAACCGCACATGGGAGAGGTCACCAGTCAACTGTCGGTGTCGCTGGACGGGTACGTCGCGGCGCCGGGGCAGAGCCGGCAGGATCCGCTCGGTCGGGGCGGCCTGCGGCTGCACGAGTGGTTGTTCGCCAGCGAGAGCTGGCGCGGCCGGCACGGGCTGGCCGGCGGGGAGCGGAACGTCGATGCCGAGCTGATCGACGAGATGACCGCGGGCGTCGGCGCGTACGTGATGGGGCGCCGCATGTTCGGCGGCGGCGAGGGCGCCTGGGACCTGGACTGGACCGGCTGGTGGGGCGACGACCCGCCGTGGCGGGTCCCGGTCTTCGTGCTGACCCACCACCCGCGCGAGTCGCTGATGATGCGGGGCGGGACGGAGTTCCATTTCGTCACCGACGGCATCGAGGCGGCGCTGGCGCGGGCCCGCGCCGCAGCCGGCGACCGCGACGTGGCCGTGGCGGGCGGCGGCGGCGCGGTGCGGCAGTACCTCGCCGCCGGCCTGCTCGACTCGCTCTGGCTGCACGTCGTGCCGATCGTCCTGGGCGGCGGCACGCCCCTCTTCGACGGCCCCCTGGACGTGCCCCTGGAACCGGTGAAGGTCGTGCCGGCCCCGACCGTGACGCACCTCCGCTACCGGGTGCGCCGCTGACCCGCCGGAGTCAGAACAGCCGGCCCCGGTACGGGTGCGGCCGGCCCCACCGCTCCTCCCACTGCACCAGTTCGGCCTGCCAGACGGGAAGGTCGGGCCGGTACTCGCGGATGAGGTCGGGGTTCTCCGGGCGGCTCGCCAGGAACCGCCAGTATGCCTCGACCGCCTCCCGCACCTCGTCCAGCGAGTATCGGCCGCCCTCGCCCGGGACCCACTCGTTCTGGAACTCGACGCCACCGGCGGTGAAGCTCACCTCGTACTTGTCGCTGTCCCACCCGTCCTCGAGCGGCCGGCCGTGCGACACGTCGTCGACCATGGCGAGGGCGTCGAGACAGACCGAGTGGTAGATCGAGATGTCGGTGATCAGCCAGGCGCCGAGCGCCCGGTAGCGCTGATCCGTCACCTCGAACAACGGCAGGCGAAACTCGTCGAGCGAGAAGGTGATGAACGCCAACAGAGGTCCTTCGGATCAGGGGACGACCGGCCATCCGTGCGTGAAGCCGCCCGAGCCATTGTAGAAACCCTCGATCACGAGGTCCTTGTACTTACCGCGCCACATCTGCGTGCCGGGCACCGGCCGTGCGCCCTGGAAGGCGCCGCTGATGGCGTTGTCCACCTGGGCGGGCGTCCAGTCGTCCGGGAAGAAGGAACTCTCCCCGCCGTTGCCCTTCTTCGGCTTCCAGGCGCCGTGCGGCGGGTTCATGGTCGAGTCGAAGAACTCGGGCTTGGCCCGGTACGCCCCGGTCTTCGGGTCCCGGACGACGGTGCCCGGTTGCAGCCTGCGGCCCGGGAAGTCCTGGCCGCCGGGCCGGTAGTGGTAGCCGGACCCCTTGGGCATGCCCGGCTTCACATGGCCGCCGAAGACGTGTTCGGCGAAGTGCGGGTTCATCCGGTCGGGCCGGTTGCGCGTCTTGGTGCGCTTGAGAAAACGCAGTGCGGCCCGCATCAACCGGCCGCCGGCCTTGCCTCCACTCATGCCAGGTCACCCGTCGAGGAGTTTCCAGAGGACCTCTTGGACGAGGTTGCCGACGATGGTCCGGGCCAGCTGCTGGAAGATCGGGATCTCCAGGAGGGAGGCGCCGAAGGTGACCGCCGCCGTGGCGATCGCCTGGGCGATCTGGATGGCGAGGATGACCAGCTGCACGATCACGGCGATCTTCAGGGCGAGCACGATGGCCCCGCAGATGATCAGCCCGGTGCCGGTGAGCACGGCCGCGGTCACCCCGTCGCGGAGGCTGTCGGCGGGGCTGTCCTCCCGGTTCCACCAGGACTGGAAGGCCGTGATGTCCTGGCCGGTGTGGCTGGACCAGACGCCGGCGGCCCCGGTGTTCGCCTCGGCCACGACCCCGGACAGGGTGCCGGAGAAGCGGATCCAGGCGTTGCCCATCTCGAAGAGCTTGACCTCGTCGGCCTCGGGCCAGGTGTAGCCGAGGATGCCGAGCAGCGAGCGCAGCTCGCCGGGAAGTTCCAGACCCACCGTCAGCCTCCCAGCGCCTGCCGCAGCCCGTCGAAGCCCTGCGTGATGGCGGCCTCGATCTCGGCGTAGCGGGTGGCCATGTCGGTGAGGTCGGTGCCGGCGGCGGAGATCTCGGAGAGCGCGGTGTCGAAGCACTCGAACGCGAACGCGGAGACCTCGTCGTGGGCGGCGCCGATCAGCGCACCGATGTCGTCGGAGCCCCAGGGCTGACCGAAGGCGGCCAGTTCGGCCTGGAACGCCGTCATGGCCTGGCCGAACCGGGTGGCCACGTCGCCCAGCGCGCGACCGGAGCCGCCCAGCCCGTCCGGGTCGACCTCGATCGCCATCACCGGCCGCCCTGGCCGGACAGCCGGTCCTGGGCCTGGACCAGCGCGTCGGTGAAGGTGGTGAGCTGCCGCCCGGCGTCCTGCTGGATCCGGCGCAGTTGCTCGCCGAGGGAGGACAGGTCGACCTGGCCGGGGACGGCGGCGGTCGCCTTCTGCTGGAGGTCGGCGAGCGCGGCGTTGACGGCGGCGCCGATCTCCTCGGCCAGGGACTCGCTCGGCAGCCGCATCACCCGGGGGTCGAGGGTCAGCGCGGTGATCCGCCCGGGCGGGCCGGCGGTCGCCCGGACCAGGCCGTCGGCCGCCTCGCCGACTCCCTCCGGCGGCGGGGGCGCCTCGCCGTCACCGTCGGCGCCGGCGATGAACCGCCCCAGCGCGGACATGGTCTCGGACAGCACGCGGTCGAGGCCGGATGGATCGACGGGCTGGGCCATGGGCGTAGCTCCTCCGGGGTCGAGGTCCTCCCGCATGCTACGCAGTTCGCGCCAGTCGGCGTGACCCCGGGTGAGCGACTGTGGACAATCCGATGTGGAGCGTACCTACGCCGCGGGCCGGGCCGGCAGGGTTGCCGGACCGGCCCGCACCGACGGATGGTCAGCTCTTGAAGGCGTCCTTGATCTTCTCGCCGGCCTGCTTGAGGTTGGCGGCCGCCTGGTCGTTGCGGCCCTCGGCCTCGAGGCGCTCGTCGTCCGTGGCCCGGCCGACGCCCTCCTTCACCTTGCCGGCGGTGTTCTCGGTCGCGTTGTCGATCTTGTCGTCGATGCCCATGGGAACCTCCACTCAGCAGTTTTCCGTGACGTCAGGCAAGTACCCCGGGTTCCGCCGTGCGAATCCCCGGCCGTCAGCCGACCGGGCGGAAGCGCCGCAGCCGGAGGCTGTTCGCAACCACGAAGACCGACGAGAAGGCCATCGCCGCGCCGGCGATCATCGGGTTGAGCAGGCCCGCGGCGGCCAGCGGCAGGGCGGCCACGTTGTAGGCGAAGGCCCAGAACAGGTTGCCCTTGATGATCGCGAGGGTCCGCCGGGAGAGCCGGATGGCGTCGACGGCGGCCGTCAGGTCGCCCCGCACCAATGTCAGGTCGGACGCCTCGATGGCCACGTCGGTGCCGGTGCCCATGGCCAGCCCCAGGTCGGCCTGGGCCAGCGCGGCGGCGTCGTTGATCCCGTCGCCGACCATGGCCACGGTCCGCCCCTCACCCTGGAGGCGCGCGACCACGGCCACCTTGTCGGCCGGCAGCACCTCGGCGATCACCTCGTCGATGCCGACCTCGGCGGCCACCGCCTTGGCCACGGTGGCGTTGTCGCCGGTGAGCAGCACCGGGGTGAGCCCCAGCTCGCGCAGCCGGGCGACGGCCGCCGCGCTGGTCGGCTTCACCACGTCGGCCACCGCGAGGACGCCGCGGGCCCGGCCGTCCCAGCCGGCCAGGACCGCCGTCCGGCCGGCGGCCTCCGCGCCGGCCACCGCCCGCACGACCTCCTCGGGTACGTCGAGACCGCGCTCGCGCAGCAGCCGGAGCCGCCCGACCACCACCTCCCGGCCGTCGACCGTGCCGGTCACGCCGAGGCCCTCGGCGTTGGCGAAGCCGGTCACCGCGGGCAGCGGGCCCGCCTCGGCAGCCCCGTCGGCGACGGCGCGGGCGATCGGGTGCTCGGAGGCCCCCTCCAGCGCGCCGGCGAGCCGGAGCAGGCCGGCCGCCTCCTCGCTCCCGGCGGGCAGCACGTCGACAAGCGTCATCTTCCCGGTGGTGACGGTGCCGGTCTTGTCCAGCACCACGGTGTCGACCTGGCGGGTGGACTCCAGCACCTCCGGCCCCTTGATCAGGATGCCGAGCTGGGCGCCCCGCCCGGTGCCGACCAGCAGCGCGGTCGGCGTGGCGAGCCCCAGCGCGCACGGGCAGGCGATGATCAGCACCGCCACGGCGGCGGTGAACGCGGCGGTCGTTCCACCCCCGGTGCCGAGCCACCAGCCCAGCGTGCCGGCGGCCAGGGCGATCACGATCGGCACGAAGACACCGGAGATCCGGTCGGCGAGCCGCTGCACGGCCGCCTTGCCGGTCTGCGCCTGCTCCACGAGCCTCGCCATCTGCGCGAGCTGGGTGTCGCCGCCGACCCGGGTGGCCCGGACGACCAGCCGGCCGCCGGCGTTGACGGTGGCGCCCACCACGGCGTCGCCCGGCGCGACCTCCACCGGCACGGACTCGCCGGTGAGCATGCTGGCGTCGACCGCCGACGTCCCCTCGGCGACCACGCCGTCCGTGGCGACCTTCTCACCCGGGCGGACCACGAACCGGTCGCCGACCGCGAGCTGGTCCACCGGGATCCGGGTCTCCTGCCCGCCGCGCAGCACCGCGACGTCCTTGGCGCCCAGCTCCAGCAGGGCGCGCAGGGCGGCGCCGGCGGTGCGCTTGGACCGGGCCTCGAAGTAGCGGCCGGCGAGGATGAACACCGTCACCCCGGCCGCCGCCTCCAGGTAGATGTTGCCGGCCCCGTCGGTGCGGGTGATGTCGAAGCGGAACGGGTGGGTCATCCCCGGCATGCCGGCGTCGCCGAGGAAGAGGGCCCAGAGCGACCAGCCGAACGCGGCGAGGGTGCCGAGCGAGACCAGCGTGTCCATGGTCGCCGCACCGTGCCGCAGGTTGATCCACGCGGCCCGGTGGAACGGCAGGCCGCCGTAGACCACGACCGGGGCGGCCAGGGTCAGCGACAGCCACTGCCAGTAGTCGAACTGCCAGGCCGGCACCATGGCCAGCACGATCACCGGCACGGTCAGCACGACCGACACCCACAACCGGGTACGCAGCCCGCGCAGCTCGTCCACCGGCCCGGCGGTCGCCCCGTCGGCGTCCTGCGCGGGCGGTGGCGGGACGACGGCCGTGTAGCCGGTCTTCTCCACGGTGGCGATCAGCTCGGCCGGGGTGACCTCGTCGGCGTACCGGACGGTGGCCTTCTCGGTGGCGTAGTTGACCGTGGCCTCGACGCCGTCCATCCGGTTGAGCTTCTTCTCGATCCGGGCGGCGCAGGAGGCGCAGGTCATGCCGCCGATCGCCAGCTCGATCAGGTTCGGCGCGACCGGCAGGGACCGGGCGGATGTCATCTCGTCACCTCCGGTCAGCTGTGCCCGTGCCCCGGGGCGCCGTGGTCGGCGTCCGGGGCCGGTGCGGTCGTGGGCGCCGGCGCGGCGGGCGCCGGCGTGGCCTGGTCCCCGGCCAGCACGGTGAACTCCGCGGTGTGCACCGCGTCGCCGTGCCGGAAGTCCAGGTAGAGACGGTACGCGCCGGAGGAGGGCACCTCGGCGGCGAAGGTGACCGCCGGCCCGGCCGGGGTCCGCCCGTCGCCGGGCGCGCCCTCCGGGTGCACGTGCAGGTACGCCAGGTCGCCCTGGCGCAGTGCCACCAGGTGCCCGTAGGCCCCGAGGTAGGGCTGGAGGTCGGTGACGGGCCTGCCGTCCCGGCTGACGGTCAGGGTGAGCCGGCTGGCCCGGCCGGGCTGCGGGGCCCCGGCGAGGGTGACCGTGTAGCCGTCGACCGTGGTGCTGGTCACCGGCGCCGGCAGCGGCCGGTGCTCCAGCGCGCCCGGGACGGTGACGTCGACCCCGAGGGTGAGCGGCTCGCCGCCGGTAGGGGTGAAGTCGGCGAACGCCCGCCAGACGCCGGGCCCGGCGAGCGGCGAGGCGACCCGCCAGGTGCCGTCGGCGGCCAGTTCCGGGTGGACGTGCCGGAAGCCGGAGAGGTCGCGGCGGGCGACGATCAGGTGCATGCGCTTGTCGTGCGCCACGTCGTAGCGGGTGACCGGCCGGCCGGCCGGGCCGGTGATCCGGAAGGCGAACTCGCCCGCGGGGGCGGTCACCGGCTGGAGCGTGTAGCCGCGGTCGGAGACGAGCAGCCCGCCGGGCAGGTGGGCGGTGGCGGTGGCCGCGTGGCCCCCGTCACCGTGGTCGGTTCCGCCGGGATCGTGGCCGGCGTCGGTGGCGTCGTGGCGGGTCTCGGCGGCGGGGGTGACGGGGCCGGCCAGGTGGCCGACCCCGTACGCCGTGCCGAACACCGCCGCGAGCCCGAGGGCGAAGCCGCTCAGCTTCGTCGCCGTGTTCATCGGGGTACCTCGGTTCCTTCGGGTCGGCGGACCCGTCACGCCCCGACGAGGTCGTAACCGGCCTCGTCGACGGCGGCGCGGACGGTGTCCGTGTCCAACGGGCTCTGACTGGTGACGGTGACCCGGCCGGAGGCCAGGTCGACCTGGACGTCGGTGACGCCCGGCAGCGCGCTCACCTCGGTGCTGACCGAGTTGACGCAGTGCCCGCAGGTCATGCCCTGCACCTGGTACGTGGTGGTGACCATCGCGCTTCTTCCCTTTCGCCGCCGTCGTTACCGTTACCCGGTGGGGGTATCGGCCACTGGGAGGACCGTACCATACCCCCGAGGGGTACGCTATCCTCGACGTCATGACCGCACCGACGACCCCGACCCGGGGCTACACCGCCAGCAAGGACCAGCTCCTCGCGCGGCTCCGCCGTATCGAGGGCCAGGTCCGCGGCATCGAGAAGATGGTCGAGGACGACCGCTACTGCATCGACGTGCTGACCCAGATCTCCGCCATCCAGGCCGCGCTGGACAAGGTCGGCCTCGGCCTGCTCGACGGGCACGCCCGGCACTGCATGCACGAGGGCGCCGCCGAGGGCCGCGCCGACGAGATGGCCACCGAGATGATGGCCGCCGTGGGCCGCCTCATGAAGCGGGGCTGACCGGGCCGGTGAACCGGACGGCCGCGTGCCACGTGTCCCGTTGCGAACCGTTGGGAGAAACGCCATGGGCGCCGACCACACCCGTCCCGCTCCGCCCGCCCCGCCGCGGGTCCGGCGGATTCTGGTCGCGACGGTGGTGCCGCTCTTCCTGATCACCGTCGTCGCGGCGCTGGTGCTCTGGCCCCGGCAGGACCGGGAACCGACGGACGCGCCCGCGCTGCCCCGCTACCACGGCACGGTGACCCGGGTGGTGACCGAGCCCTGCCCGCCGACCCCGGAGGCGCCGGAGGGCGGGCCCGGCGTGTCCGCCGGCCCGTGCGGGACGGTGACCGTGGCCGCCGAGCAGGGCCCGAACGCCGGCCGGCAGGTCGAGACGCCGGTGCCCGCCGGCCCCGGGGCGCCCCGGGTCGAGGTCGGCGACAAGGTGATCCTGGTCGAGCTGACCGACCCGGCCGATCCGGCCGTGAAGACCTACGACATCGCCGAGCACCAGCGCGGCACCCCGCTGGTGTGGTTGGCGGTGCTGTTCGCCGTGGCGATCGTGGCGTTCGGCCGCTGGCGCGGGCTGGCCGCGCTCGGCGGGCTGGTCGCGAGCTTCGCCATCCTGCTCGGGTTCGTGCTGCCCGGGATCGGCGCGGGCCAGCCGCCGCTGCTGGTGGCGATCGTCGGCGCCGCGCTGATCATGTTCGTGGTGCTCTACCTGACCCACGGGATCACCGCGCAGACCTCGGTGGCCGTGCTCGGCACGCTCGGCAGCCTGGTGCTGACCGGCGTGCTCGGCACCCTGGCCACCGCCGCCACCCACCTGACCGGCTTCGGCAGCGAGGAGGCGACCACCCTGTCGATGTTCCAGCGCGACGTGGACCTGCACGGCCTGCTGCTGGCCGGCATCGTCATCGGCTCGCTCGGCGTGCTGGACGACGTCACCGTCACCCAGGCCGCCACGGTCACCGAGCTGGCCCACGCCAACCCCGCGCTCTCCCGACGCCAGCTCTACCGGGCCGCCACCCGGGTGGGCCGGGCGCACATCGCCTCCACGGTCAACACCATCGTGCTGGCGTACGCGGGCGCCTCGCTGCCGCTGCTGCTCCTGCTCGTCGCCGACTCCCGGCCGGTGAGCCAGATCCTCACGAGCGAGTTCCTGGCCCAGGAGATCGTCCGCAGCGCGGTGGCCACGCTCGGTCTGATCGCCGCCGTACCGCTGACCACCGGACTGGCCGCGGTGGTCACCACCGCCGGGCGGCGCGGGATCACCGCGGGCCCGGCGGACCCGCCCGCGCCGCGGCCACCGGTCGCGCGGGACGAGGCGCTGGAGGCCCTCGGTGGGGCGCCGGACCGGCGCTCCGGTGGGTGGTCCGGCGGTGACAGGAGCACGGAGGCCGCATGGTGACACTCCGCAGCGTGATGACGGATGCCAAACGCGATCCTGGTCACGCTGGGCGAGGACGAATTCTCGCTATTGGTCGGCTTCCGGACGTAGAACCCGGGGAGGACTCTCGGGTAACCTCGCTGCCGGTCACCGCCGAAGGCGCGCACCGGCGCCAGCGGTGCCGCCGCCCAATCGCCCGCGGGCGAGCCGGGGAACCAGGTACATGGGGTGAATCCGCGCGAGCGGTAGGGGCCACTTCCGTCCCGAACCCGTCAGCTAACCCGGTCGGCGGCCGACGGAAGGGAACACTGTGACGGCACCCCTGCGCCGCTGGCTGACCCCCGTGGTGGCCGCGCTGGCCGCGCTCACCGTGCTGGTGGGGCCGACCCCGGCGACGGCCGCTCCGAGCACCCCCACCCCCTCGGGGCACTCCGACGAAGAGGATGACCCCCTCATCACCGAGGCCATCGACACCGCCAACCGGGCCTACCTCCAGGCCAAGTCGAAGCTGGACACGTCGCGCAAGCGCCAACTCCAGCTCGCCCTCGAGGTGAAGGCGGCACAGAGCGAACTCGACGCGCTGAGCCCGCAGGTGGCCCAGATCGCGGCCCAGTCCTACCGGACCGGCCGGATGGGCGCCATGGCCATGCTGATGGAGAGCAACACGCCCGACTCGTTCGTCCGGCGGGCGGCCGCCCTCGACGAGCTGAACCTGCTGAACGCGCAGAAGCTCGGCGCCATCAACGCCGCGAAGACCCGCGCCGAGCAGGCCAAGATCGCGCTCGACGTCGAGGTGCGCGAGCAGGAGAAGCAGAAGAACGCGATGGCCCGCGAGAAGGCCGAGACGGAGAAGGCGCTGAAGCTGGTCGGCGGGATCGGCTTCACCGGTGGCCTGGTGTCGGCCACCTCACCGGTCGCCCGCGTCGGCCCGGGCCGGACCTCCGACGGCGACTGGAAGCCGGAGTCGTGCAGCGAGAACGACCCGACGACCTCGGGCTGCGTCACCCCGCGCACGCTGCACGCCTACAAGGAGGTCAAGCGGGCCGGCTTCAACCGCTTCGTGGGCTGCCACCGGAACGGCGGGCCGTTCGAGCACCCGAAGGGCCGGGCCTGCGACTGGTCGTTGCAGAAGAGCGGCTTCTCCTCGTGGCGCACCAAGGACCAGCGGATGTACGGCAACAACGTCGCCGCCTTCCTCATCCGCAACGCGGACCGGCTGGGCATCTACTACGTGATCTGGAACCGGCAGATCTGGTTCCCGGCCACCGGCTGGAAGTCCTACAGCGGGCCCTCGGACCACACCGACCACGTGCACATGTCGCTGCTCTGACGACGTACGCCGAAAGGGGCCGGCCCGCGACACGCGGGCCGGCCCCTTCGACGTTTCCCGTCGGCCGTCAGTTGGCGAGCGCCGGGTCCGCGGGCGCGGCTGGTGCGGGCACCTGGGCGGCCGGCATGCCGGCCGGGGCCTGGGCCTGGGCCACCGTGCGGACCTCGCCCGCGCTGAGCCGGTACGACAGGCCGACCACCGCGCACCGCCCGGCGGCCACCTCGTCGGCGAGGACGGCGGACCGGGCCAGCAGCGCCTCCACGGTCTGCGCGATGTGGACGTCGACGATCCCGTCGAGGTCCTCGACGCCCTCCCGGCCGGCCCGGAGCAGGCTGGGCGCGACGGCGTCCACCACGGCGCCCAGGTGCCCGGACGGTGACGTGCCGGTGCGGACCGCCTCGCGGGCGGCCTGGACGGCGCCGCACGAGTCGTGGCCGAGCACCACCACGAGCGGGGTGCCCAGCACGGTCACCGCGTACTCGACGCTGCCGAGCACCTCGGGGCCGGCGGTGTGGCCGGCGGTGCGGACCACGAAGAGATCACCGAGACCCCGGTCGAAGATGATCTCGGCGGCGAGCCGCGAGTCGGAGCAGCCGACGATCACGGCGAACGGGTGCTGACCGTCGGCGACGGCCGCCCGGTGTCCGGCGTCCTGATTGGGATGGCGCGGGTCGCCGGTGACGAACCGGTGGTTACCGGCATGGAGCTCGGCGAGCGCCTGCTCGGGAGTGGTCGGCGACACTGGTCCTCACCTCGTCCTCGCGCGAAAACGCCCTGGTCAGCCGGCCTGCGACGGTGGCGGCCTCGGCACCCACGGTCACACGCAGCCCAAGGTACGTCAAGATTTACGTGATACGGATTTCATACGTCGGCCGGACCTTGACGGCGGCCCGGGCAGCGGCCTCGACAGGACCGGAGCACGCGGGACCCATACGATGACCATCATGGCGACGACACCGGGTGCGAGGGGCAGCGGCCGGAACTGGACGTTCCTCACCAATCACGGGCACGTGCTCCTGGCCATCGCCCGCAACCCCACCGCCCGGCTGCGGGACGTGGCCGACGAGGTGGGGGTCACCGAGCGGGCCGCCCAGGCGATCGTCGCCGACCTGGAAGCCGGCGGTTACCTCCGTCGCACCCGGGTGGGCCGGCGCAACGAGTACACGGTCAACCCGGCCGGGCACTTCCGGCACCCGGCCGAGGCCGACCAGCAGGTGGGTGCCCTGCTCGCCCTCTTCACCGCCGAGCCGCTCAGGGAGCCGGTGGCCGAGAGCTGAGCGCGCCCCGCGTACGCCCGTCACCGCACGGGCGGCGCGGCGACGGTAATCTCACCGCGTGCGCGACAGCTTGCGGCCGGACGGGACGACGGGGCGCGTCCGGGCCGGACACCGGATCCGATCCGTCCTCTCCGGAGCGGCGGCCGCCGCCCTGCTCGGCGGCGTGCTGGCGGTGCCCGCGCCCGCCGTTGCGGCCCCGAAGTGCGGCCCGCCCGGCGGCCCCGCCCCGACCGAGGCGCCCTGGGCGCTCAACCGGCTCGATCCAGCCGCGGCCTGGCGGGTCACCAAGGGGCAGGGGGTCACCGTCGCGGTCATCGACTCCGGCGTCTCCCCCACCCACCCGCTGCTGCGCGGCCGCGTGCTCCCCGGGGAGGACTTCAACCAGCTCGTGAAGCTCGACGGCCAGTGCGACCTGGTCGGCCACGGCACCCTGATCGCGGGCATCATCGCCGGGAAGGAAGGCACCGGCGCGCCCTACACGGGCATCGCGCCGGAGGCCCGGATCCTGCCGGTCCGGGTCCTGGCCGACAACCAGAAGGCGTTCGACGAGTCCATCCCGGCCGAGATCGGCAAGGCCATCCGGTGGGCGGTCGACCACGGCGCCGACGTGGTCAACCTTTCCCTGGTCACCCTCGACGACCCGGCGTTGAGGTCCGCCGTGGACTACGCGCTCGGCAAGAACGTGATCCTGGTGGCCGCCGCCGGCAACCGGCAGGAGAACCAGCAGGACCAGCCGGCCTACCCGGCCTCGTACCCGGGGGTCATCGCCGTGGCCGGGGTGGACGAGAGCGGCGGGCACGTCGGCAGCTCGGTCACCGGCGACTATGTGGACATCGCCGCGCCCGGGCTGAACATCGTCGGCCCGGCCCCGCAGGGCACCGGCTACCGGGCCGAACCGCAGGGTGGCACGAGCTTCGCCACCGGATACGTCTCCGGGGCCGCCGCGCTGGTGCGGGCCGCGCACCCGGACCTCGACCCGAAGGAGGTCGCGTTCCGGCTCACCCGCACCGCCGACAATCCGCCGGACGGGCACAACGCGCTCGTGGGTTACGGGGTGGTCAACCCGTACCGGGCCGTGACCAGCCTGCTGGGCACCCGCAGCGACCCGCCGCTGGGCGCGATGCCGGCGCCCGCGCCGCACGACGACCCGCTGGCCTGGCAGCGCACCGTGGCGATCTGGGCGGCCGTGATCGGCGCGGTGCTGGCCGGGGCCCTGCTGACGCTGCGGCCGATCCTGGTGCGGGGCCGCCGGCGCGGCTGGCGCCCCGGCCGGCGTAGCGCGCCGCAGGACGCCTGAACGGCCCGCGCCGACCACCGGGGTCGGGCCCCGCCCGGAAAAGCACCACGGCCCCGACCCCGGCGTGAGCCGGAGCGGAGCCGCAGCGGATCGGTCGGGTCAGCCCCAGACCTTCGAGTTGCTCATCTCGGTGGTCATGTAGTTCTCGCGCGCAATGCCCACCGCGCCGCCGATCTCGTTCAGGACCTTGTTGATGTCCCGCACGGCGGCGTCCCACTGAGCCTGGTGCTGCTCGTAGGCCACGCGGTCCTGGCCCTCCCACTCGAGCTTCGTCAGCATCGAGCGCAGCGTGTCCAGCTTCTCGTCGATGGTCCGCGAGATGGCCTGCATCTGCTGGTTGCTGCTCTCGAGGACAGCGTAGTCAACCTTGATGCTCATCGATTCCTCCTCTGCCTGTCTTCGCGGATCACGGGTTGAGAGCAGAGTGGAACTTGTCCAGCATCTGCTGCTGCTCTTCGTCGTTGACCTGGTGCGTCGTGCCGGACTTGTCAAGCAGGTCGGCGATGTTGTCCATCGCCGTCAGCAGCTTGTTCGTGTCCTCGTTCCAACGCAGCATCAGGTTCTGGAAACCCGTGGACGCCCCGCCCTTCCAGGCCATGGCCAGGTCGTCGACGACGTTCCACAGCTTCTTGAGCTCACCGTCGACGTCGCTGCGCGTGGACCGCACGTCACTCGCGGCGGTGTGCAGGCTCGCTGCACTGACCTCGAACGCCATGCTTCACACCCTTCCGTCATCTCTGTGGCGGCGGATCCGCCGCGCCCCTCCCCCGCGGCAAGGCGTTCACACCCCACCGACGGACACTTCAATCGAACCGTAGCGGACGACGTCCAATCCGCGCAGCCCTGCTTCCCCATGGCGCACAACGCCGTCCGGCGATCAGACCGTACGACATGGACGGTCACGGTCGCCAGCGGCCGCTCAGGACGGCCGTCGATACGACCTGACGTGCAGCACCGCACCGAAGACCAGCACCACCGCCAGCAGCGCCACGAACAGCCACAGCACCGGCTTGTCGAGCGCCCGGTCGAGCACCACCGGGATGAGCGCCGCGACCCCGGTGAGCAACACCACTTCGCTGGCCCGCTTCGCCGACGCGGCGCGGGACAACTGGGCGACCAGCGCCAGCCCGAGGAAGACCGGCACGGTCACCAGGAAATACACGAAGAGCACCAAGGTCACCCCGGACCCCTTCCCCGTCACTGGTAGAACTTGGAGTCCTGCACCCAGTCGATTTTGATGTCCTTGATGTCCGGGTCCTGGCCGGTGGCCGCCCAACCCGGACGGGAATCCGACACGAAGGCGAACCGGTCGTTGCCCTGGAAGCCGGCCACGACCGCGGAGAACAACGCGCTGATGTCGCCGAAGACCAGCGCCAGGATGGCGGCGCTCGCGGCCATCCCGGCCACGCCGATCGCCTCGGCGATGGGCGCTGTCGGGGGGAACGCCTGGAGGGCGACCGAGGCGATCACCGCGATCAGGATCGGGATGAGCGCGTCGACCAGCGCGTTCACCGCGTCGTTGAAGGCGTCCCGGGCGGCCGTCAGGGTGTCCCGGTTGGCGTTGAACGCCTCGGCCAGCGAGTTGATCTCGGCCCCGAGCTTGCGGAGGAAGAGGTCGAAGGCGTCCCGGTCGTCGAAGTCCCACTCGGCGTCCGACGGCGGTACCTGCTCCAGCGCCGCCCCGAACTGGTCGCCGCCGAGCAGCCGCGCCGCGTCGCCCCACTCCTTGATGGACTTGTTGACCTCGTCGTTGTCGAACGTCTCCAGGTAGGCGATGGCGGCACCCAGCGCCCCGGCGAAGACCAGCCACATCCAGTTGGCCCGGGCCGCCGGCAGCAGGCCGCGCACCGGCGCCGTCGCGGCGGCGACCGTGTGCGTGCCGGTCACCGTGCCGGCCGCGTTGGCGATCAGGATCTCCGACATCAGCTGCTCCCCCCGTCCACCCGGCCGGTCACTTGACCACCCAGGGCTGGTCGGACTTCTCCCAGTTCTTCGCGGTCTGCTCCAGCTGCTCGGCCGCCTTGTGCAGGTGCTCGATGCCGGTCTTGACGTTGGCGAGGTGACCGTCCACCGAGGCGTTGTGGGCCTGCACGGTCCCGCCGCCGAAGAGGGTCAGCGCGCCGTCCGGCAACTTCACGCTCTCCAGCAGCGCCTGCACGTTGCGCAGGTACTGGATCGGGCCGTCCGGAGCGTCGAGCTTCTTGCTCGCCTTGCGGATCGCGTCGACGTCGACCTTGTTCGCCACCGCGTCTCCTCCCTGGTCAGCGGCGCAGGCCGCGGGTCGGGTCGGTCAGGTCCACACCGAACTCCCGGAACCAGTCCTCCGGGGTGAGGTTGCCCGCCTGCGCCCGGCGGACCAGGTCCGACCCACCGAGCACCTCGCTCATCAGCTCCTGCTGCCGCTCGGCGAACGCCGCGTACGCCGCGTCGATCGCGGCCTGGAGCGACTCGGCCAGGGTGTAGCTGTCCAGCCGCATGGCCCGGGCGTTGACCTCGATGCCACCGACCTTCATGTCACCGTCGACCGTGACCCGGACCAGGCCGTCCGGGCTCTCCCCGGTCACCCGCAGCTCGGCGCGCTGCTGCTGGAACTCCGCCAGCCGGCGCTGCTGCTCCTGCGCCTGGCGCAGCAGGTTCTCCACGGCGCCGCCGGCGCCGCCGTAACCCCACGAGGTGCTCACGACTGTCCTCTCCTCGGATTCGACGGTCGGGCCGACGCTACCGGACCCGCTCATCCGGCGTCGGCCCCCGTCAGGCGGGCTCCGTCCACGCGGTCTGGATGAGCTGCTGGCCGTCGCGGCGGCGGACCAGGGTGCCCCGGCCCGGCGGTTGCGGGCTCGGCCGCAGGTTGCCGAAGACGGCACCCTCCTCGCGGCTGCCGGACATCAGCAGGCCCGGCGAGTCCAGCTCGCGCAGGCGTTGCAGCACCGGCTCGTAGAGGGCGCGGGCCACACCACCCACCCGGCGGGTGATGATCAGGTGCAGGCCGATGTCCCGCGCCTGCGGCAGCAGCTCGTGCAGGGCGCTGAGCGGGTTGTTGCCGCCGGAGGCGACCAGGTCGTAGTCGTCCACCAGGATGTAGAGCTCCGGCCCCTTCCACCAGCTCCGGTCGCGCAGCTGGGCGGTGGTCACGTCCGGCCCCGGCAACCGGTTCTGCAGGGCGCTGCGGATCGAACCGAGGCCCTGGCTGAAGACCTGGTTGGACGGCGCGTAGTCGAGCAGGTGGTCGCCCTCCACCGCACCCAGCAGGCCACGCCGGTAGTCGGCGATGACCAGCCGGGCCTGCGCCGGGGTGTACCGCTCGGCGACGCCCCGGGCGATCAGCCGCAGCAGGTTGGTCTTGCCGCACTCGGCGTCGCCGAACACGGTGAGGTGCGGCTCGGTCGTCAGGTCCAGGTAGACCGGGGCGAGCGCCGACTCGTTGACGCCGATCGGGATGCCCGGGGCCGACCGGTCCACCACCTTCGCCAGCTCGGCGACGCCCAGCTTGCGCGGCAGCAGCCGCACCTTCGGCGCCGGGCGGCCCGGCCAGTTGGCCGCGACGTGCCCGGCCAGGGCCACCGACGCCTCGGTCAGGTCCTCGATGTCGCGCTTGCCGTCGATCCGCGAGACGCCGGTGAGGAAGTGCAGCTTGTCGCGGGTCAGACCGCGACCGGGCGTGCCGCCCGGCACGTTCTGCGCGGCCCGCCGGTCGATCTCCGACTCCGCCGGGTCGCCGAGCCGCAGCTCCAGCTTGGTGCCGAGCAGGTCCCGCATGTTGATCCGGATCTCCGCCCACCGCACGGCGGTGACCACCACGTGTACGCCGAAACCGAGCCCCCGGTTGGCCAGGTTGGTGATGGTCTGCTCCAGCTCCTCGTACTCCTGGCGCAGCGTGTTCCAGCCGTCGACCACGAGGAAGACGTCGCCGAACGGGTCGTCGGCGAACTCCCCGGCCGCCCGGCGCCGGCGGTAGCTGGCCACCGAGTCGATGCCGTGCTGGGTGAACCGGTTCTCCCGCTCGTCGATGACGGCAACCACCTCGGCCACGGTCCGGCGGACCGCCTCGACGTCGCGCCGCCCGGCCACGCCGGAGGTGTGCGGCAGCCCGTCCAGGCTGCGCAGCGCGCCACCGCCGAAGTCGAGGCAGAAGAACTGCACCTCGCGCGGGGTGTGGGTGAGCGCCAGCGAGGCCAGCATCGTGCGCAGCATGGTGCTCTTGCCGCTCAGCGAGGCGCCGACGATCACCACGTTGCCGCCGGCGCCGGACAGGTCCACCATCATCGGGTCGCGCCGCTGCTCGTACGGGCGGTCGACGATGCCGACCGGCACGGCGAGCCGGCCCCGCCCCGGCCAGTTGGCGGTGGTCAGCCCCAACGTCGGGTGCACGGCCAGCGGCGGCAGCAGCTCGGCCAGGGCCGGCGGCTCGGCCAGCGGCGGCAGCCAGACCTGGTGCGCCGGTCGGCCCCGCCCCTGGAGCCGGTCGATCAGCACGTCGAGCATGGCCACGGCCTTGCCGTCGCCCGTCTGCTCCGGCTCGGGCGCGGTCTCGGCCGGGCTCGGCAGGGCCGGCGCCGGCACGTAGTCGATGCCGTACGGGACGATCCGCCGCTGCACCTGCGCCCGGGTGGACCGCTGCACCTGCCCCGGCGCCCGGTACGGGCCGGACACGTAGGCGGCCCGGAACCGGAGCATCGTGGTCGTGTCGGTCTTCAGGTAGCCGTGGCCCGGCGCGTTCGGCAGCTCGTACGCGTCCGGCACGCCCAGCACGATCCGGCTCTCCACCGCCGAGAAGGTCCGCAGACCGATTCGGTACGACAGGTGGGTGTCGAGGCCCCGGAGCTTCCCCTCCTCCAGCCGCTGGCTCGCCAGCAGCAGGTGGACGCCGAGCGACCGGCCGAGCCGGCCGATCATCACGAAGAGGTCGATGAAGTCCGGCTTCGCGGCGAGCAGCTCGGAGAACTCGTCACAGATGATGAGCAGGCTGGGCATCGGCTCCAGCGGCTCGCCCGCGGCGCGGGCCTTCTCGTAGTCGTAGCGCGAGACGTAGTTGCCGGCCGCCCGCAGCACCTCCTGGCGGCGGTTCATCTCGCCGGCCAGCGCGTCCCGCATCCGGTCGACCAGCGGCAGCTCGTCGGACAGGTTGGTGATGACCGCGCTGGTGTGCGGCAGCGCGTCCAGGGAGGCGAAGGTGGCGCCACCCTTGAAGTCGACCAGGACGAAGTTGAGCTCCTCGGACGAGTGGGTCACGGCCAGCGCCCCGACGACCGTACGCAGGAGTTCGCTCTTGCCGGAACCGGTCGCGCCGATGACCAGGCCGTGAGGGCCCATGCCCTCGTGCGCGGACTCCTTGAAGTCCAGCTCGACCACGTTGCCGTCCGGCCCGACGCCGAGCGGGATGCGCAGGCGGTCCCGGTGGCTGCGCGGCCGCCAGGTCTGCTGGGTGTCCACGGTGGCCGCGTCGCCCACGCCCAGCAGGTCCGGCAGCTCCATGCTGCGGGCCAGCGGCTCCTCGGTGCTGGCGCCCTGCTGCTGGGAGAGCCGGTAGGGGGCGATCTGCCGGGCCAGCCCCTCGGCGGCCGCCATGCTGAGCCGGTCCGGCCGGCCCAGCCGGGACGTGGCCGTGCCCCGCACCAGGTCCAGCCCGCTGCCGTTGCCGGTGTCCAGGCAGAGCAGCCAGCGGCCCGCGTCGCGCGGCACCGTGCCGGAGAGGTCGATGACCGTGGCGCCGAGCAGGCCCGGCCCCATGAGCGCGCAGGTCGGCGAGACCTCGCCGCCGTCGAGCACCACCACGAGGTGGGGCGCCGTGGTGAGCGGCTTCGCCTCCGGGGCGAACCGGGGCCGGCCGCCCAGCTCGTTGGCGAGCGCCGCCTCCGCCTCGGCCAGGCTGGCGAAGACCATCCGCCGCGCCCCGGCCGCGTCCGTACGCCCCGGGTGCTGGGCGTGCGGCAGCCACTTCACCCAGTCCCACACCGGCTGCCGGTCCGGCGCGGCCACCACGGCCACCAGGAGGTCGTCCGGCGCGTGGAAGGTGACCAGCTGGCTCAGCGCGGCCCGGGTCAGGTCCAGCACCGGCTCCCGGTCGCCGCGCAGCGCGATCCGGCTGAACGCGCGCAGCGACAGCGCGGTGGGCAGGTCCGGCACGCTGGAGTGGGCCCGGACGAACCGGCGCAGCGCGATGGCGCTCATCGGCTCCAGGTCCTCCACCGGCTTGGTCTCCGGCGGCACGATCTCCACGGCCAGCCGCTGCGGGCCGAGCGCGATCCGTACCTCGCCGAAGTCGTCCTCGGTGATCCGCCGCTCCCACAGCCGGCGCGACGCGGCGACCGACCAGAGCGCGTCCGGCTCCGGGTGCCGCCAGGTCATCGCGGCGCGCTGCTGCTCGGCGGCGCGCCGGGTGCGCTTGCGCATCTGGGCCAGGTAGCGCATGTAGTCGCGCCGCTGGGCGTTCAGCTCCGCCTTGTCGTTGCCGCCGTTGCCGAGCGTGCCGACCGCCATGCCCAGCATCGACACGCCGAACAGGCCGCCGGCCACGTACGTCATCATGCCGCCACCGCGACCGGCGTAGAGGAAGGCCATCGCGCCGACGCCGCAGAGCATCGGCAGGATCATCAGCACCTGACCCATGCCCTTGGCCTGCGGCTCCGGCAGCTCGGGCGGGGACTCCAGCAGCACCTCCCCGCGCGGCAGCGCGGGCCCCGGTTGACGCGGAAGCCGGCGGAACACCACCGTGCTCACGGCTGTCTCCTCCCCAGAAGCGGCCCTGCTCGTCATCGGCCGACGCACCCGAGTCGTCGGGTGGGCAACCTGTGCGACCGCCATCGTAGGTAATCTCCCGGAGGCGCCGTGGACCCACGGGGGCGGCGCGGGCGGCCGAGGTGGATCGTAGGCGAGCACGAGGAGGCCACTGTGGCGACGAAAACGGCGACCGGCGGACTGAGCCGGATCACCATCGTGGCGCCGCGGACCAGGATGGATCTGGCGCTGCCGTCCGACGTGCCGCTGGCCGACCTGCTGCCGACGCTGCTGCGTTACGCCGGCGAGGATCTCGCCGACGAGGGCGTGCGGCACGGCGGCTGGAGCCTGTCCCGGCTGGGCGGTCAGCCGCTCGACGGCGGCCGCACCGCCGCGCAGCTCGGCGTCCGCGACGGCGAGGTGCTCTACTTCAACCCGCGCGCCGCCGCCGCGCCCGAGATCGTCTTCGACGACGTGGTGGACGCGGTCGCCACGGCGACCAGCCAGCGGGCCGGCGCCTGGCAGGTCGGCACCACGCGGGCGTTCTCGGTGCTCTTCGCCGGTGGGGCGCTGGCGGCCGGCGCGGCGGCCACGCTGTTCGCCGGCCCGCCGCAGCTGCCCGGCGCGCTCGCCGCGCTGGTGGTCGCGGTCGCCCTGCTGATCAGCGCCGCGGTGCTCTCCCGGGCGGCCGGCGACAGCCGGACCGGCGCCCTGCTGGCCATGGGGGGCCTCGGCTACGCCGCGATCGGCGGCCTGCTGGTCCTCGCCGGCGACCGGCGGCTCGCCGAGCTGGCCAGCCCGCACGTGCTGCTCGCCGCGACCGCGGTGGTGCTCTTCGGCGCGGTCGCCGCGCTGGCCGTCGGGGACCGGCTGCCGCTCTTCCTCGGCGCGGTCGGGGTGGGTGTGGCGGTCGGCTTCGGCGCGGCGCTCTGCCTGGCCTTCGACATCGGGGCGGCGGCCGCCGCCGCGGTGGTGGCGACGGTGGCGTTCGGCGCCCTGCCGGCGCTGCCGATGATCTCCTACCGGCTGGCCCGGCTGCCGGTGCCGTCGATCCCGACCGGCCCGGACGACCTGAAGAGCGACACCGAGTCGGTGGACGGCCCGCAGGTGCTGCGCAACAGCGAGCGCGCCGACGCGTTCCTCACCGGCCTGCTCTGGACGGTCTCGGTGCTGGTGCTCGGCGGCGAGGTGGTGCTCGCCGACAACGGCCGGCTGCCCGCCGTGCTGCTCTGCCTGGTGCTGGCCCTGCTGGCGCTGCTGCGGGTCCGCCCGTTCCTGGGCCGCGGCCAGCGCACCCCGGTGCTCCTCGCCGGCACCCTCGGCCTCGGGCTGGCCGCGGCGGCCACCTTCGGCGCCAACCCGCTCCCGGTCCGGCTCGGGCTGATCCTGGGCGGCCTGCTGGTGGTCGCCGTGATCAGCCTGATCTACGGGCTCACCGTGGCGGGCAAGCGGATCTCGCCGGTCTGGGGCCGCACCCTCGACATCGTCGAGATCCTGCTGATCGTCGCCCTGGTGCCGCTGGCCGTCTGGGTGTGCGGCCTCTACGGCTGGATCGTCAACCTTCGACCGTGACCGTGCCCATCGCGGTGCCCACCGGCGCCGTGGCGTAGACGGCCGGGCCGTGCTGGCCGTCGAGCGGGCGGGCCGGCACGCCGGAGCGGCGGGCCACGTCCCGGACCGCCTTCACCAGCGCCTCGGCGTGACCGTCCATGGCGGCCACCCGCAGCAGCGGCGGGAGCTGCCGGCCGCCGGGGAGCACCACGGCCGCCACAGTGTGCGAGGGGGCGGAGGTGGCGGTCACCGCGTCCACCAGCGCGCCCAGCGAGCCGTTGGGGCGGACCCGCAGCGCCAGGCAGCGCTGGGTCCAGCCACCGCCGCGCAGGCTGTTCCAGCTCTCCACCGGTGGCTCCGGGGCCAGGTCGAGGCCGGCGCCGGAGACGACCGCCGCGTGCAGCTCGTCCCGGCCGAGCACCCGGTGGCCGAGGCCGGCGGCGTTGAGGGCCTTGCCGAGCCGGCCGACGCCGGCCGCGACCGTGCGGTGCACGCCGTGCATGCCGCCGCCCCGGCTCACCGTCTCGGCGCGGGCGTCGGCGACCGACAGGCGCAGCGCCACCCAGACCGTGCGGTGCGCGGCCGGGGGCGCGCCCGGCGAGGGGTACCACACCAGGGTGTGCGAGACGACCTGGGTCTGGGTGACCGGCCCGGAGAATTCGGCGAGCACCGCGAGCGCCCGGTCCACCGTCGCCGCCTCGACCGACCCGGCCGGGGCGCCGGGCCGGCCGGTCAGCGCGACGGCGGCGAACCAGCCCCGGTCGTCCTGGCCGATGCCGAGCCGGGTGCCGCGCTCGGTCAGCTCGACGACGGACAGCTCCGGGGCGAGCGCGGCCAGCCGCGGGTCGCCGGCCGGCGCGGCGCCCCGGGCCCGGTCGCGGCGGCGGCGCAGCCGGCGGCGGAGCATGAGGTCCTCGTACCACCACCGGCCGCCGCGCCGGGCGAAGGCGGCCACCACGGCCAGCAGCGCCAGCGCGGCGACGACGCCGAGCAGCCAGGCCGGGCCGCCGGTGGCGAACCAGACGGCGAGCGCGGCGCACTCCAGCACCACGAGCTGGCCGACGACGACCGGACCGAGCCGGCCGCGCCGGCGCCGGTCGACCGGGGCGACCGGTCGGTCCGCCGGCGCGGCGGAGGCGGTGGCCGTACGACCGGGTGGCGCCTGGACCTGGGTCATCGGTGAGCGTCCCTTCTGGACATCCTGGGCATCCGCCGGTGCGGTGGGTCGCCGGGTGGCGGGCGGGGTCCCGGTGAACCGTCGACGGCCCCTTATCGTAGGGAAGCCCGCGGCGGAGTTCGGACCTGATCGCCGCGGACCCACCCCTGCCGGAGGTTAGTCATGCGGACCCGCCGCGATCAGGTGCAGGCGTACCGCTTCGTCACCCGCCGGATCGTCTCGGCGCTGCTCTCCGGCGACCCGGAGACCAACGACCTGCCGATGCGGCGCCTCGGCATGGCGGTGTTCGGCAGCGTCATCGCGGCCGCGGTCGTGCTGGGCGGCGCGGGGGCGTACGGGCAGTTCACCAGCAACTCCGCCCCGCTGGAGCCGAACACGCTGGTGATCGAGCGGGAGACCGGGGCGACCTACGTCTTCACCGACGACAAGGTGCTGCACCCGACGCTCAACTACGCCTCGGCCCGGCTCATCCTCAACGACGCCGGCGCGCCGGTCCGCACCATGTCCCAGGCCTCGATCAAGGACCGGCCGCGGGGCCGGGCGGTCGGCATCGTGGGCGCGCCGGACGCCGTGCCGGACCGGAAGTCGCTGGTCGGGCTCCCATGGTCGGTGTGCGACGTGCCCGACCCGAACGACCCGCAGCGCTCCACCACCCGCCTGGTGATCGACCGGCCGCTGCCCGGCGGCACCCCGCTCACCGACCGGGCGGTCCTGGTCAAGCTGAACGACGCGCGTTACCTGCTCACCGGCGGCGCGCGGCTGCGGGTGGTCGGGGACGAGCAGGCGCTGGTGGCGTTGAAGATGGCCGGCGCGACCACCCTCACGGTCGGCCAGCAGCTGCTCAACGCGGTGCCGGTCGGCCCGGCACTGCGCAAGCCGACCATCGACGGCGAGGGTGACCCGAGCGGGCTGACGGTGGGCGACCGCCCGGCCCGGGTCGGCCAGGTCTACCGGGCCGCCGGCCAGTACTACGTGCTGGCCAAGCAGGGCCTGGTGGCGATCCGGGAGGTCACCGCGCTGCTGCTGCTCGGCGGCGGCGGCCAGGTCACCGACATCACGCCGGACCAGGCCGGCCAGCTCCTCACCGACCAGCGGCTGGAGGCCGAGGGCCTGCCGGACCGGCTGCCCACCGTGCACGAGGTCCGCGCCGGGCGGACGGTGCTCTGCGCCACGTACCGCTCCGGGCCGGCCGGCCAGCCGACCACCACGCTGGAGGTCTTCGACCAGCCGCCGGCCGAGCTGACCGCGTCGACCGGGGTGGCGGCGCGGCAGAGCGACCGGGACGCCGTCCGGACGGCCGAGAGCGTGCTGCTGCCCGGCGGCAAGGGGGTGCTGGTGCAGGCCACCGCCGGGGAGACCGGCAAGGCGGCGGCCGGCTCGACGGTCTACCTGATCACCGCGCAGGGTGTCCGTTACCCGCTCGGCACCGCCTCCGGCGACGCGAAGAGCGCCCTGGGATACGGCGACGTGAGCCCGCTCGCGGTGCCCGCGTCCCTGCTGGCGCTGGTGCCGACCGGGCCGACCCTGGAGCGCGCGGACGCGATGAACCAGTTCGATGAGGGTGCGGTGCCGAGCGGCGGCGCGACCTCCGGACCGGGCGACGACACGGCGCCTGCGCAGGGCGGATGACCGGGGCGGGCACGGTCCGAAGTGGATAGGGCCGGATGACGGGTCGCCCTGGCTGGCCCGTGTCGACTAACCTGAACGTGGCCAACGGTTCTCGACGATGACTACGGGGATGCAGCCATGACCGGGCGCACGACAGTGGACGTACTGTCCTTGGAGGACTTCCACCAGCGGCTCGAGCGCCGGCTGAGCGAGGCGGAGTCGGTGTTGAAGAAGCTCAACACCGAGATGCAGTGCCGGCCGCCGGCACTCGGCACGTTCACCGACGCCAACGACAACTCCCGTCGCTACTCCGAGACGCATCAGAGCTACGCCAACCACGTCGAGCGGTTGCGGCGGGCGATCGTGGCCGCCCAGAAGGCCACCAAGAGCATCATGACCAACTACCGGACGGCCGAGGCACGCAACGCCGCCGCCGCGGCCGACATCGTCGCCGCTCTCTCCGGGCTGACCGAGGCGATGAAGCCGAAGGGAGAGGATCCGCGTGTCTGAATACACCCAGCGCTACGAGCACGTCAGCCACAAGGAGCTCTACCAGGGCGTCAACGCCGGTGACCCGAAGCAGATCGACGGGCTGAGCGCCCAGTGGACGTCGATGAAGGGCACCCTCGACGACCTCAGCCGGGATCTGACCGCCGACCTGGACGCGCTGCTGAAGACCTGGACGGGTGACGCCGCCCGCGAGTTCCACCGCCGGCTCAACCTGGTCGCCGACTACTCGGGCAACCTGGCCGAGGGCATGACGGGCATCCGGCAGGGCCTCGACATGATGGCCAGCGAGCTGCGCACCGCCCAGGCGAAGGCGGAGAGCCCCGAGGAGACCGACGACAACGACAAGCTGCTCTCCGGCGCCGGCAAGGGCTTCCTGGTCGGTGGTGTGCCGGGCGCGCTGGTCGGCGGCATCGTCGGCCACGAGCAGGACAAGGCCGAGCAGGAGAAGGCGCACCAGCGGATGGTGCAGGTCGTCGCCAAGCTGGCCGAGGGCTACGACTTCTCGGCCTACGGCCGGATCGTCGTGCCGGAGGCGCCGGACTCGGGGCTCCCGGGTGACGGCGACCCGACGAACCCGACGCTGCGCAGCGGCCCCTCGGTGAGCACGCCGTCGGCGGGGCCGGGCGTGGGCAGCTTCGGTCCCGCGGCGAACGCCACCGCGAGCACCTCGGGCGTGCACCACACCGCCCCGGGCAGCGGCACGGTGGGCGGCGACACGACGGGCGGCGGCACGACCGGCGGCCAGCCCGGCGCGGGCACCCCGGGCACCATCGGCGCGGGCGGCACGGTCGAGCCGACCGGCACCTCGCTCGCCGGTGCGGCCCCGCTGACCGCGACCGGCCCGACCACCGGCCTGGCGGCGGGCCCCGGGCTCGGCGGCACCAACGCGACCCTGCCGACCGCCGGGGGCGGCGGCTCGTTCTACGGCACGCCCGGCGTGCTGGGCGGCACCGGGTCGCTGGCCGGCTCGGGTGGCGGCTCGGCGACCTCCGGCCGGGTCGGCGGGATCGGCGCCGAGAACCGGTCGGCCGCCGGCACCGGCCGCCTGGCCTCGGGGCGCGGCGTGACGGTCGAGACGGAGAGCCGCTCCACCGGCAAGGGCGGCGCGACCGGGCGGCCCGCGATGGCCGGCCGCAACGGTGTGCTGGGCGCGCGTGGCACCGAGGACGACGAGTCCGAGGGCCGGCTGACCTGGCTGACCGAGGACGAGATGGTCTGGTCCGACGGCGAGGCGGCACCGCCGCCGGTGCTCGGCGGCAACTGACCGCAGGTTCACGACGGCGCGGCGTCCCCCACCGGGGCGCCGCGCCGTTTCGCGTCCACCCCCGCGCCGGCCGCCCTGCGGGACCGGGTTCGTCCACAGCGAATCGTGGGACGGGTCACGTCGACCGGAAAGATCGTCGAGCTGCACGAGGCGGAGCTGACCGATAGGTTGAAACGGTGCTGCCCGTAGCGTTCGCCTCCTCCCTCTGGACGGCCACGCTGCGCAGGATCGCCCGCACGGCGGTGACCGCCCTCGCGCTCATCGCCGGCGTCACCGGTCCGGCCGCCACGCCGGCCGCCGACCACCTCCACCCGACCGCGGCGGCCCGCCCGGCCGTCGACCTCCGGGTCGACCTTCCGGCCGCCGCCCCCGTCGACGTGGGCCCGGTCGGTCGGCCGGCCACCGGGGCGTCCGGCATCCGGCCCGCCGCCGATTCGCCCGTCCGGCACCCGCTCGCCGCGCCGGCCCTGACCGGGCCGCCGCACCGGGCCGTCACCGACGCCTCCGCACCGGTGGCGGACGCGGCCGTCGTGGCGGACTCCGCCGTCATGGCCGCCGCCGACCCCGGCCGGGCCGCCATCGCCCGCCGCGGGCCGCCGCGCGCCTGACCGCGCCGACCCGGGTACGCCCCGGGCGCCCCTCGACCGCGCCCACCGCTCCCCCCGTCGTAGTGCTACCGCGACCCCGTCGCGTGCCGCCACGACCGCCCGTCGACCGGGCCCCGACCGTTGACTCCGACCGTTCCACCACGAGGTGCTGGTGATGCAGACCGTCTTCTCCACCGTCCTGCCCGACGTTCCCCGAGCCGCCGTGATCTGGCTGGCCCTGCTCGCCGTGGCGGCGATCGTGGTCGCCGCCCTGATCGTCCGCCCGAACCGGTTCCGGTCGGTGTTCGGCGACCGGATCAGCGAGGCCGCCCGGCCGAGCAGCATCGAGCTGGCCGCCCAGGCCCGTGAGCACGCCCGGGAGCAGTCCCGGTACGCGCAGGAGGTGGCGGTGGCCGCGTCGCGGGCGGCGGCGACCGCCGAGCGGCGCCGGACCGAGTGGCTGGCCGCGCAGGAGGAGGTCGAGGAGGCGTGGCGGGCGTACGAGGCGGCGGAGGAGGACGTCCGCCGGCTGGCCGCCGCCGCGGCGCTGCCCCTGCCCCGGACCGCCCGGACGCCCGCCGAGTACGTGGACCGGGAGCGCTGGCTGCACCGGGCGGCGCTGGACGCCCAGTGGCGCAAGGAGATCACCGTGCAGCAGCTCAGCGACATCCTCGGCCACCAGGGCTGGGATCCGAGCCGGCACCCGGTCGAGCAGGAGCTGCTGCTGCGCCGGCTGGTCCGGGACAACCTCCGCGCCCGGCAGGAGGCCGCCCGGGAGCGGGAGCAGGCTGCCTGGCGGGCCGCCGAGCTGGCCGCCGCCGCCGCGCGGAGCCTGCGCGACGAGGCGTACGCGGCGACCCGACCGGTCACCGACGCGCAGCCGGCGCTGTCCATCGTGGACCTCACCGGGCCGGAGGCCACCCGTGAGCTGCCGACCTCCACCCGGGCGGCCGAGGTCACCCGTGAGCTGACCCCGGTGGCCCGGGGGCGGGCGGCCGTCCCGGCGTACTGAGGCGCCGGACACCCGGACGGCGGAGAAGGCGGAGCTGGCCCGGCTCGGTTAGCGTGACCTGGTGTCCCGTGAAGCCTGGATACTCGTCGTGCTCGCCGCCATCGCCGCGCTGGCGACGCTGGTCGGGGCGGTGCTGCTGGCCGTCCGGGTGGTCCGCACCCGTCGCATGCTGGGCGCGCTGGGGGTCGGCGGCAAGGTCGCCTTCTACGGCGCGCTGATCTACACGATCCTGCCGGTGGATGTGCTCCCCGACCCGATCTACCTGGACGACATGGGCGTGCTGGCCGGGGCGCTGATCTACCTGGGCCGGCTGGCCGCGAAGCACCGGGCCGCGCAGCGGGCGCTGCCCGACCGGTCGGACTCCCCGCCGGGCACGGGCCGGGAGCACCGCCCCGTGTCATGATCGGCGCGGGGCCGGCGGTCGGCCCGCACGAGCGGCACCGAGGACGGCACATGGCGGGCGACCACCGGCTGGACCCACATGACGAGCGGGTCGCCCGGTTCTTCCGGGACCGGCATCTCGCCACGCTGACCACGCTGCGCGCGAACGGCACCCCACACGTCGTACCCGTGGGGGTCACCTTCGACGCGGACGCCGGCCTGGCCCGCGTGATCACGTCGGGTGCCTCGGCGAAGGCCCGGCACGTCGCGGCGGCCGGCGCGGCGGGCACGCCCGTGGCGGTGTGCCACCTCGACGGCCGCTGGTGGCTGACCGTGGAGGGCCGGGCGGTGCTGCGCACCGACCCGGAGTCGGTGGCGGAGGCCGAGCGGCGGTACGCCGTCCGTTACCGCACCCCCCGTCCGAATCCGCAGCGGGTCGTCATCGAGATCGCCGTGACCCGCCTCCTCGGCAGCCTTCCCACGGTCACCACCTGACCCGCCGGTCACCGCGTCGATGACCGACCCGCGCGCGATGTCCGGTTAAACCGTGACGGCCGCCACCTGCGGAAATCGGGACCGGCAGCGGTCCGTTGCACCTTCCGTACGAGCGATACGAGCGAGCGGGCAGCCGGCCCGCCGCCCCCGGTGAGCGAGTGGGGCAGCGCCTCCAGTGCGCACCGAGATCCCCCGAGGCACGCCGAGCGCCACTCCCGGTGCCGCGTCTCCGAAACCCGGAGACGTCAACCCCCGAATGGAGCTTCGACATGAACTCGATCTTCCGTAAGAGCATGCTGTCCGTCGCCGGCCTGGTGATGTGCGGCGGGACCGTCGTGGGTCCGGCCGTGGCGGCGCAGGCCGCCCCGTCGGCCGCCCTCAAGGGCAAGGGCGAGCGCAGCGCCGGCTACGAGTACGAGGCGCAGCCCAACTTCTTCTACTGCGGCCCGGCCTCGACCCGCATCGCGCTGTCGGCCGAGGGCAAGGAGGTCAGCCAGGACGAGCTGGCCGCCAAGCTGGGCACCACCGAGAACGGCACCGACTCGGCCCTCGACATCACCCGGGTGCTCAACGAGTACACCGGCGGCAAGTACAAGACCACCGAGATCCGGGACGACGTGGCCACCAAGGAGCAGGTCGAGCGCCTGCGGGCGGACGTCAGGGCCGCCGTCGACCAGGACCGGCCGGTCGTCGCCAACATCCTGGGTGGCGCGCTGGACATCGACGGTGTCGAGCACAGCTACCCCGGCCACTACCTGACCGTGGTGCAGTACAAGGACGACGGCAACACGGTGCTGATCGCCGACCCGGCCAGCCCGAACGAGCCGACGTACTGGATGGACGTGACCGAGCTGGCCAACTGGATCGCCGGCCGCGGTTACAGCTCCTGACCGAACCGAGCCAGGGCCGGTCTCCCCGAGCGGGAGGCCGGCCCTTTGCGTCCCCGGCCCCGGACGGTCCCGCTAGAGTCTGACCGTGCCGCGACCGGTGATCTTCGACCTGTTCCACACCCTGGTGCCCGGCGGGGACCCCGAGCGGGACCGGGTGGTCGGTGAGATGGCGCTCATGGTGGGGGTGGAGCCGGCCGCGCTGGTCGAGGCGTACCACGCCACCTGGCGGGACCGGATGACCCGTTGGGACGCGGCGGAGACCGTCCGCGTCCTGGCCCGGCGGCTCGGCGGCGCGCCCACCGAGGAGCAGGTGGCCCGGGCGGCGGCGCACCGCCGGGCACTGGCCCGGCGGCTGCTGGCCCGCGTCCCGCCGTCGACCGTCGCGGTGCTGGACGCGCTGCGCGCCGACGGCCACCCGATCGGGCTGGTCAGCAACGCCACCGCGGAGACCGCCGAGGCGTGGCCGTCGACCGAGGTGGCCCGCCGCTTCGACGTGGCGGTCTTCTCCTGCGACGTGTGCCTGGCCAAGCCCGACCCGGCGATCTACCGGCTGGCGGCCGAACGCCTCGGCGTCGAGCCGGCCGACTGCGTCTTCGTCGGCGACGGCGCCGACGGCGAGTTGGCCGGCGCCGCGGCGGTCGGCATGACGGTGGTCCGGACCACCGAGCACAACGACAGCGACCCGGCCTGGGCCGGCCGGGCGCTCACCGCGCTCGGCGAGCTGCCCGACCTGCTGCGCGAGCCGGCGCGGGGGCGCTGACCCGGCGGCGCCCTCCCGCCACGGGGACGGGAGGGCGCCGGGAGCCGGAGGTCAGCGGGTGAGGATCTGGGACAGCACGTCGTGCACGTGGGTGTTCGGGTGCTTGCCGGTGAACTGCTCGGCCAGCGGCCCGTACGCGGTCACCGGCACGTCGGCGCCGGTGTGACCGCTGGTCGTCCAGTCCAGGTTGAAGGTCTGGCTGCTGCCCTTGATCGGGAACGGCCCGTCCTCGGCCGAGATGCCGTCACCGGACTCGTCGGAGGTCGCGGTGTCCTCGACGGTCAGGCCGCCGCACTCGTGGTCGCCGGTCACCACGACGAGGGTGTCCGGGTGGGAGGCCGCGAAGTTGCGGGCGACCGCCACGGCCTTCTCCAGCTCGCCGAGCGCCTGGAGCATCCGGGTGCCGTTGTTGTCGTGGGCGAACTCGTCGATGCCCTCCTCCTCGACGAGGAGGAAGAAGCCCTTCTTGTTCGTCGACAACGTCGAGAGCGCCTTCTCGGTCATCGTGGCCAGGCTGGCCGGCGGGGCGTAGACGTCGCCCTGGCCCTCGGCCCGCTGCTGGAACAGCTCCTCGTTGCCGAAGAGACCGAGAAGCTTGCCGCCCTTGGCGGCCTGGAGCTGCGCGGCGGTGGAGACGTACCGGTAGCCCTTGGCCTTGGCCGTGGCGATCAGGTCGCCCTTGGTGCCCTTGCTGGCCTCGGACGGGTCCTCGGCGGGCTTGTCCGGGTACGCGCCGGCGTTGCCGGCCGGCAGCCACCAGTCCTCGCCACCGCCGAGGATCACGTCCGGCTGGGTGACGTCCAGGTACTGCCGGGCGATCTCGTCCTGCACGCCGCGGTCGGCGGTGTTGGCGAAGAACGCGGCCGGGCTGGCGTCGGTGACCTGGGCCGTGGTGACCAGGCCCGTGGATTTGCCGGCCGCCTTGGCCTGCGCGCCGAGGGTGGGCAGCGGGTTGCCGTCCACGTCGACGCTGATCGCGCCGTTGTAGGTCTTCTCGCCGGTGGCCCAGGCGGTGGCCGCCGCGGCCGAGTCGGTGATCGGCGTCTTCGGGTCGTGCGGGCTGGTGGTGAGCTGGCCGGAGTACGGCAGCTTGTCCATGGTGAGCTGGCCGTCGAGCCCGGCCAGGTAGAGGCGGGCCGCCTCGCGCTGGGCGGCGGACATGCCGTCGCCGTTGATGAAGATGACGTTGCGGGCCTTGCCCTTCGCCGCACCGGCGTCGGCGTCGGTGATCGGGTTGGCCAGGCTCAGTCCGGCGGCGGCCACCACCCCCGCGACGACGGGGGCGAGCAGCCAGCGGCTGGAACGGAAAGTCACGGGTCCTCCTGGCGGATGGAACGCTGGGCGGCCGTTGCCGGGACTCTTGTCGCCTCGGGCAACGGCAGTTGCCTGGTTGGACCGTCCGCCCGGGGGTAGTGGCCAGACGAGCCGTTCCGCAACCCACCGATAAGGGGCTGTTGAGATGACCGACGCAGATACGGAGCGGGACGTCGTCGACGTCCTGATGACGGACCACCACGAGGTCGAGGCGATCTTCGTCGAGCTGGAGAGCCGGCAGGGCACCCCGGAGCACCGCCGGCAGCTCGCCGACGTGATGATCGCGGAGCTGGTCCGGCACGCGGTGGCCGAGGAGGCCCACGTCTACCCGGCCGCCCGCAAGGCGCTTCCCGACGGCGACCAGCTCGCCGAGCACGAGATCTCCGAGCACGCCGACGCCGAGCGGACCATGAAGGAACTGGAGTCGGTGGACCCCTCCGACCCGCGCTTCGACGAGCTGCTGGCCCACCTCACGGCGACGATCAGGCACCACGTGCGCGACGAGGAGAACGACCTCTTCCCCCGGTTGCGCGCGGCCTGCGCGAGGGAGGAACTGGTCGAGCTGGCCGGCAAGGTGGAGGCGGCGAAGAAGTCGGCGCCGACCCGGCCGCACCCGGCCGCGCCGGACCACCCGCCGGCGAACAGGCTGCTCGCCCCGGGCGCCGGCCTGGTCGACCGGATGCGCGACGCGCTCAGTGGCCGGCCCACCTCGATGCGGGAGCTGCGCGAGAAGTCCTGACCACCGGCCGTCGCGGCCACGCTTCCGGCACGGGGGGCGTGGCCGCCGCGGTGTGTCAGGGGGCGTGGGGGTACGGGTCGGGCGGGCGCTGGAAGAAGCTCTCCAGCACCACCACCGTCTGCGTGCCGGTGACGCCCTCCACCTGGAACAGCCGGCGCAGGCTGGCCTGGAGCTGCTCCGGAGTGCCGACCCGGATCTTCACGAGCAGCGAGGCGGGGCCGGCGATCACGTGCGCCTCCTCCACCTCCGGCAGCGCGGCGAGCGCCTCGCGGGTGGGCCGGTCGCCCATCCAGGCATTCGCCTCCACCAGCACGAACGCCAGCACGCCGCGCCCGACCGCGGCCGGGTCGACGTCCACGGTGGTCCGCCGGATCACGCCCTGCTCGCGCAGTTTGCGCACCCGCTCGTGCACCGCCCCGGTGGACAGCCCGACCGCCCCGGCCAGCGTCGCGTACGACTGGGTCGCGTCGTGTTGCAGCGCCGCGAGCAGCTTCCGGTCCACGTCGTCCACGACCACATCTCCGTTCGGTGTTCTGCCTCATCGCTGATTCTCGTTCGGTCATGTTAGCGTCGGCCCGAACGTCAGTCACAAGTGGAGGCGGTCGGCGTGGATCGGTTCAGGACGCGGTTCGAGGTGCGGGACGAGCGGTTCCGCCGGGTCAACGGCGACGAGTGGACGGAGTGCCTCTGGACCGGTGGCCGCTGGCTGGAGGGCCCGGCCTGGTTCCCCGCCGGGCGTTACCTGGTCTTCAGCGACATCCCCAACGACCGGCTGCTGCGCTGGGACGAGACCACCGGCGCGGTCGGGGTGTTCCGGCAGCCGGCCGGCTACGCCAACGGGCACACCGTCGACCGGCGGGGGCGGCTGGTGAGCTGCGAGCAGGGCGCCCGGCGCGTCACCCGGACCGAGGCCGACGGCACCGACACGGTGCTCGCCGAGCGCTGGCGCGGCAAGCGGTTGAACAGCCCCAACGACGTGGTCGAGCACTCCGACGGCTCGATCTGGTTCACCGACCCGAGTTACGGCATCGACAGCGACTACGAGGGCCACCGGGCCGAGAGCGAGATCGGCGGCAACCACGTCTACCGGGTCGACCCGCACGACGGCGAGGTGCGCCTGGTCGCCGACGACTTCGGGCAGCCGAACGGGCTGGCGTTCCACCCCGACGAGTCCCTGCTCTACGTGGTCGACACCCGGGCGAAGCACCTGCGCCGGTTCACGGTGACCGGGGGCGGCGCGCTGCGCGGCGGCGAGGTCTTCGCCACCTGTGACGCCGGCTCCTTCGACGGCGTACGCCTCGACGACGCCGGCCGGGTCTGGGCGGCGGCGCACGACGGGCTGCACTGCTTCGACCCGGACGGCACGCTGCTCGGCAAGCTGCACCTGCCGGAGGTGGTCGCGAACTTCACCTTCGGCGGCCCGAAGCGCAACCAGCTCTACATCTGCGCCTCCAGCTCGCTGTTCAGCCTGCGGGTCAACGTGAACGGCGCGCGCTACCCCGGCTGGTGACCGGTCAGCCTTCCGGGGCGATCCGCCGGAGGCTGTCCACCTCGGAGACGACGATCGCCTCCAGCGGGCAGGACTCCGCCGCGTCCAGCACCGACTCGTCGGCGGCGATCCGCTCGGCCACCGGCCGGGACAGCCCGTCGACCAGCACGAAGTGCCCCGGCGCCACCCCGGCGCAGATCCCCGAACCGATGCACCGGGTCGGGTCGACGTGCAGCCGCCACTCGCTCACTCCGCTCACGCGCCCTCCCCCGGCCCGGCTCCCCAGGCCACCGGCATGGCCAGCAGGCCCCGCACCAGCAGGCCGCTCTTCCAGGTCAGCTCCTCCACCGGCACGGCCAGCCGGAGCCCCGGCGCCCGGTCGAGCAGGGTCTCCAGCACCACCCGCAGCTCCATGCGGGCGAGCTGAGCGCCGACGCAGTGGTGCACGCCGTGCCCGAAGCCGAGGTGCGGATTGACCTCGCGGGTCAGGTCGAGCCGGTCGGCGTCGGCGAAGACGGTGTCGTCCCGGTTGGCCGCCGCGATGTTGACCACGACCGGCTCGCCGGCCCGGACCAGCACCCCGCCCAGCTCGACGTCCTCGGTGGCGTAGCGGGGGAAGGCCGCCGTGGCGCCGAGCGGGATGAACCGCATCAGCTCCTCGACGGCGGCCGGCACCAGCTCCGGCCGGTCCCGCAGGGTGCCCCAGGCGCCGGGGGTGGTGAGCAGGACGTACACCATGTTGGGGATCTGGGTCACGGTGGTCTCGTGGCCGGCGGCGAGCAGCCCGGCGGCGAGGATGACCATCTCCTGCTCGGTGAGCCGGTCGGCGTTCTCGTCCCGGGCCCGGACCATGGCGCTGAGCAGGTCGTCGGCGGGTTCGACCCGGCGCCGGGCGACCAGCGCGCCCATGTAGGCGAGCAGGTTGTCGAGGTAGTGCTGGGCCAGCCCCGGCTCCAGCGACGTGGTCGAGACGATCGCCTCGGACCAGGTGTGGAACTTGTCCTGATCGGACACGGGCACGCCGAGCAGGTCGCAGATCACCCGGATGGGCAGCGGCGTGGCCAGGTGCGCCACCAGGTCGGCGGGCGGCCCGGCGGCGAGCAGCCCGTCGACCAGCTCGTCGGCCACCGCCCGGGTGCGCGGCCGCAGCTCCTCGACCCGGCGCGCGGTGAACGCCTTCGCCACGAGCCGGCGCAGCCGGGTGTGCTCCGGCGGGTCCATCGAGAGGATGCCGGTCTCCTGCTGGCGCGGGGTGTTGCGGGGTTCGTCGCGCCCGACCGACGCGGCCCGGCTGAACCGGGGGTCGCCGAGCACCGTCTTCACGTCGGCGTACCGGGTGGCCAGCCAGGCGGGTTCGCCGTAGGGCAGTTGGACCCGGACCAGCGGCTGCTCGCGCAGCTCGGCGTAGCGGGCGTCCAGGTCGAGCCGGACAGGGGCGTTGAACGGGTAGCGCTGCGGGATGGTCGCCTGGGAAGTGTCGGTCACCGGCTGGCTCGCTCTCGTCCACGGCACCGCGGGCGGTGCGGGTCGACTCCGCACGACTCGACGCTGAGTCATGCCCCGACTGCGGATCGTAGCGAGAATCGTCGATGGAGACCAGAGGGTCGTTCCGGTCCCGACACGACGATCCCGGGCCGCCCACGTGGGACGGCCCGGGCTCGGGATGCGGTCAGCCGGTGTCGCCCTCGCCGGTCCGCTGCTGCGCCATGTCGACGCCCTTGTCGATCTTCTCGTCGTACTTGCCCTGGGTTCGCTTGTCGGCCATGTCGCCGCCCTTTTCGATCCCCTGGTCGACCTGCTTGTCGTGCTTGTCGGCGAAGTCCTTGGCCTTGTCCATGAAGTCGCTCATGTCGGTTCTCCCTTCGATACCGTGAATGCCTTCCCTGGGGTCGGCGGCACAAACACGCCGCGTCCCGAAGGCGCCCGGGTGTCGGATTGGCGTGCGTCGGGTACCAACGGCCACGATCGAGGAGGCGACGTGGACGAGGACGCGGGGACGCCGGAACCGGCGGCACGGAGCCGGGCGGCGGGCCCACGGCAGGCCTGGGCCGGGCTGCCGTGGCCGGTACGGACGGCGGTCACCTGGAGCGCCTGTCTCGTGGTGGTGGTCGCCGCGCTCTGGCTGCTCGGGAAGATCGCGGTGCTGCTGGCCCCGCTGGCCGTCGCGCTGGCCGGCACGCTCTTCCTCACCGCGCTGCTCGACCCCGTGCTGCTCGGGCTGCGCCGGCTCCGGGTGCCGCGGGCGCTGGCCGCCCTGCTCAGCGTCCTGCTGCTGCTCGGTGTCCTGTTCGGCGTCGGCGCGCTCGTGTGGAACCTGACCGCGAGCCAGTTCGGCGAGCTGAGCCAGCAACTCGACCAGGGCTTGGAGCGCAGCCGCGACTTCGTCACCTCCAGCCTGCCGGTCACCGACGAACAGCTCGACCGCCAGATCACGCAGATCCGGGAGGGACTGAGCGGCAGCGCCCCCGACCCGGTCGCGGGGGCCCGGACGGCCGCCGAGGTGGCCGGCTCGATCCTGCTCGGCCTGGTGCTGCTCTTCTTCCTGCTCAAGGACGGCCGGTCGATGTGGCACTGGGTGCTGCGCCGGATGACCGGCCCGCGCCGCGACGTGACCGCCGAGGCGGGCCGGGCCGGCTGGCGGACGCTGAGCGCGTACAGCCGGGGCACGATGATCATCGCGGCCATCGACGCGATCGGCATCGGGCTGGCGCTGGTGGTGCTGCGCGTCCCGCTGGCCCTGCCCCTCGCGCTGATCACTTTCCTCGGCGGCTTCGTGCCGATCATCGGCGCCACCGTGGCCGGCGCGATCGCGGTGCTGGTCGCCCTGGCCGCCAACGGCCCCACCACCGCCCTGCTCACCCTGGCCGCGGTGATCGCCGTGCAGCAGATCGAGGGCAACCTGCTGGAGCCGCTGGTGATGAAACGGCAGGTCCAGCTCCACCCGGCGGTCATCCTGGTGGTGGTCACGGCCGGCACGCTGATCGCCGGCATCGCGGGCGCATTCGTCTCGGTGCCGATCGCCGCGGTCACCTGGCGGGTGCTGGACACCGTGCAACGCCACCGAGCCGCCCGGCCCGACTGACCCGCGCGGCTCCCGCCTGGTCAGGCCGGGTGTGGCTGGCGCAGGTGGGTGGTGAACCAGGTCCCGGCCTGGTCGGCCACCTGTTCCAGGGTGCCCGGCTCCTCGAAGAGGTGGGTGGCGCCGGGCACGATCCGCAGCTCGGCGACATCGCCCAGCTCCGCCCCGGCCTGCTCGTTCAGCACGATCACCTGCTCGTCCAGCCCACCGACGATCAGCAGCGTCGGGGCGCGTACCGCCGAGAGCGAGCTGCCGGCCAGGTCCGGGCGGCCGCCACGGGAGACCACGGCGCCCACCTGGTCCGGCCGGGCGGCCGCCGCGACCAGGGCGGCGGCCGCGCCGGTGCTCGCCCCGAACAGCCCGATCGGCAGCCGGCCCAGGGTCGGCTCGCCGGCCATCCAGTCCACGATCGCGGCCAGCCGCTCGGCGAGCATCCCGATGTCGAAGCGCAGCTCGGCGGTGACCGCGTCCCGCTCGTCCTCCTCCGGGGTCAACAGGTCGACCAGCACGGTGCCCAGCGCCCGCCCGTTGAACTCGTGCGCCACCGCCACGTTGCGCGGGCTGTGCCGCGAACTGCCGCTCCCGTGCGCGAACAACACCACCCCCACGGCCCCCGACGGCACGATCACGTCGGCGGCCAGCCCGCCGTCCACCACCGGCACGCTCACCTCACGCGCATCCCCCATACCC
>NZ_WBKT01000042.1 GCF_008868175.1 Micromonospora sp. AMSO31t | reverse complement strand
CGGCCGAGGCGGCCGGGTTCGGGGGGTCGCCGGCCGGGCGGGCGCCGATCTGGGTGAAGCCGCCGACCAGCCCGAGGCAGCAGACCGCGCCGGTGGCCATGGCCATCTTCGACCGGCCCGGCCGGGCGGCGAGGGGGTTCACGAGGGCGTTGAAGCGGGTACGCAGGAAACCGCGGGAAGTGGATGCCTCCGCGCAAGCGGTCAACTGATCGGTCGAGGGGGTATCGTCCGAACGGTCAACCGAGCCGTCGAGGCCGTACTGGTCGTCGAGGGAGCCGTCGTCACGCATTCGACGAGGCTAGACAGGGCAAACCGGGATCACCCAGGCTCGTCGGGTGGTCCTCGCCACAGTCTGCGCCCTCGGAACCGGACAGCCGTCGCCGGCCCGGGTCGGCCGGTGACGGACCTCGCGACCCGGGAAAACCTCCGGTGTGGCGCGCGTCGCACCGCGCCGGGCAGGAACTTCGCAGCCTCCCCGGGGCCGCCCACTGATCGACTAACTCGTCCTTTCGGCTGACCCGCACCCGGACCGGGAGGAGGAGCCAATACCGTGCCGTCGCCGAATTGTGATCATCAGTCGGCCCGTAACGGAATGGACCACGACGGCCGGTACGTTGGCCGAACGGGGTGCCGTGTGCGCGCGGCCACCCCGGACGCGTCGACAGGAAGGTCCGAACCGGTGCTCGACCCACACGAGCTCTACGAACTCAGCGACGATCTGCCCGATCTCGGCCAACCGGTGCTGATCCAGGCCCTCACCGGCTTCGTCGACGCCGGCAGCGCCACCCGCCTCGCCCGGGAGCAGCTGCTCACCTCCCTGGAGGCGCGGCCCATCGCCCGCTTCGACGTCGACCAGCTCTTCGACTACCGCTCCCGCCGGCCGGTGATGACCTTCGTCGAGGACCACTGGGCCGACTACGACGCCCCGGCGCTGGAGCTGCACCTCCTGCGCGACGACGACGAGACCCCGTTCCTGCTGCTCACCGGCCCCGAGCCGGACGTGCAGTGGGAACGTTTCGTGGCCGCGGTCGCCGCGCTCAGCGCGCGGCTCGAGGTCCGGCTCACCGTCGGGCTCAACTCGATCCCGATGGCCGTCCCGCACACCCGACCCACCGGCGTCACGGCGCACGCCACCCGGCGCGACCTGATCTCCGGCTACGAGCCCTGGCTCCAGAAGGTCCAGGTGCCCGCCGGCGTGGGCCACCTGCTCGAATACCGCCTCGGAAAGCGCGGTCGCGACGCCCTCGGCTTCGCCGCGCACGTGCCGCACTACGTCGCGCAGACCGAGTACCCGGCCGCCGCCGAGGCGCTGCTCGCCGCGGTGTCCCGCAGCACCGGGCTGCTGCTGCCTCGCGACGGCCTGCGCGCCGCCGCCGAGGTGGTGCGCGTGGAGATCGACCGCCAGGTCGCCCAGACCGAGGAGGCGGCCACCCTGGTCCAGGCCCTGGAGGAGCAGTACGACGCGTTCGCGCGGGGCCGCGGCGAGAAGAACCTGCTCGCCCCGGAGACCGGCCCGCTGCCCACCGCCGACGAGCTCGGCGCCGAGCTGGAACGCTTCCTCGCCGAGCAGACCCGACCCGGGGACACGCCGGAACGCTGACGCGACACCCCGTGGGCTGACCCGGCGGGGTGGCGGCCGATGCGGCAGGCTGGAGGCATGCGCCTGGCGACCTGGAACGTCAACTCGGTGAAGGCCCGCCTCCCCCGGCTGCTCGACTGGCTGGCCACCACGAAGCCCGACGTCGTCTGCCTGCAGGAGACCAAGTGCCCCGACGGGGCCTTCCCGGTCGCCGAGGTGGGCGAGCTGGGCTACGAGGCGGCCAGCCACAGCGACGGCCGGTGGAACGGGGTGGCCCTCCTGTCCCGCGTGGGCCTGGCCGACGTGGCGGTCGGCTTCCCCGGCGAACCGGGCTTCCCCCTGCCCGAGGCCCGGGCCATCTCGGCCACCTGCGGCGGCCTGCGCGTCTGGTCGGTGTACGTGCCGAACGGCCGCTCCCCCGACGACCCGCACTACGCGTACAAGCTGGCCTGGTTCGCGGCGCTGCGGGACGCCCTGGAGCCGGAGGTGACCGGCGGGCTGCCGGTCGCGGTCTGCGGGGACTTCAACGTCGCCCCGACCGACGCCGACGTGTGGGACCCGAAGCTCTTCGTCACCTCCACCCACGTGACCCCCGCCGAGCGGGCCGCCCTGGCCGCGCTGCGCGACCTCGGCCTCAGCGACGTGGTGCCGACGCCCATGAAGGGGCCGCACCCCTACACCTACTGGGACTACCGGGCCGGCATGTTCCACCAGAACAAGGGCATGCGGATCGACCTGGTCTACGCCACCGCGCCGTTCGCCCGCGCGGTCACCTCCGCGTACGTGGACCGGGAGGCCCGCAAGGGCAAGGGCCCCTCCGACCACGCCCCGATCGTCGTCGACGCCGACCTGGTGCCGGCCGTCGAGACGTTCTGACCCGGCTCGTTCCGGCCCCGCTCGTTAGGGTGGAGCCATGGCAGTCGTGAAGATCAACGCGATCGACGTCCCGGCGGGCGCCGGCGAGGAGTTGGAGAAGCGGTTCGCAGCCCGGGCCGGCGCGGTGGAGAACTCCCCCGGCTTCCTCGGTTTCGAGCTGCTCCGCCCGGTCGGCGGGGAGACGCGCTACTTCGTCTACACCCGCTGGGAGACCGAGGAGGCCTACCAGGCGTGGGCGCAAGGGCCGTCCCGGGCCGCGCACGCCGGCGGCGGGGGCGGGGAGCCGCGCAAGCCGGTCTCCACCGGGGCCACCCTGCTGGAGTTCGAGGTCGTGCAGCACGTCCCCGGCAAGGGCTGACCCCTCCTACTTCTGGAACATGGTGGACGCGACGTCGGCCATGAGCTTGAGGGCCCAGTCGAGCTGCGGACAGGTGTCCCGGTCCCGGCACTCCAGGCAGCCGCCGGCCCGCCAGGGCTGGTCGAGCGCCCGGGTCCAGTGCGTGTCGATGATCCGCATCATCGCGAACAGCTCGTCGGCGGGCGTGATGTCGCCGTCGTCCATTGGCATGGCCCACGCCTTCCGCGAGTGAGCGATGGGCCGCCCCGGGTGCGGAGTCCGTGCCCGGGGCGGGTGACCGGAAACCCCGGATTGCTGAAGTCCAGGAGCTCCGACCCACTGTCTCACTGTATTCACTGTCTCACTGTAGTTAAGTTCTCACTGTCTCCACTTTGCCGCGTTGTCGCCTTGTCCTGGTCAGGTGCGGGCTGGAAACATGATCTCCGCTGAAGTCCAGGAGAGCCGATCATGCCGACCAGGCCACCGCACTACCGACGTGTCGCCGACGACATCGAGGCCAAGATCCGCGCCGGCGAATACGCGCCCGGGCGACAACTGCCGTCCGTGTCGGAGATCGGCGAGACCTACAACGTCGCCAGGTCGACGGCCTACCGCGCCGTGAAGGAACTGCACGCGCGCAACCTCATCTACGGGCAGCAGGGCCAGGGCGTCTTCGTCGCAGAAGCCGAATAGCAGTCCTTCTGAGTCGTTGCCGACGTCAGCTCGAAAGGCGCGCGCTGCCACAAGCCCCGGTCCGCCGCCTCCTGCTCAGGCCCTACGAACTTGAAGTCGCACGGGACTCATCGCCAGGCGCCGCGGGCGCCAGGCGGCGTCAGGGGTTGCGGGTGTCGAGGAGCGAGGCGAAGGCGATGACGTTGTCCTGGTAGCCGGTGTGGCCGCCCACCCACTCGCCGCCGCAGGTGATCAGCCGCAGCTCGGCGGGACCGGACTCGCCGTACACCCGGTCGGCGGGCAGGTTGGCCTTGTCGAAGTACTCGACCGTGTCGACCTTGAAGGTGACCACGCTGCGGTCCTCCCGGGTCACCTCGATCCGGTCCCCCGGCTTCAGCTCGTGCAGCCGGTAGAAGACCGCCGGCCCGCTCTTGGTGTCCACGTGCCCGACGATGATCGCCCGGCCCGGATCGCCGGGCACCGCCCCGCGGTTGTACCAGCCGGTCTGGTGGTGCTCGGTCAGCGGCGGCACGGCGATGGAGCCGTCCCGGGCCTGGCCGACCGGGGTGACCGGGGCGGTGATCTTGATGGCCGGCACGGCGAGGCGGACCGGAAGGCTGGCCGGCTCCCGCGCCCGGGTCGGCTCGGTGGTGCGCCCGCTCGACCCGGTCGCCGCGTCGGCCCAGTCGAACGGGCCGGCGGGACGCGACCACACCGACCACCGCGCCGGCCACGGTCAGCGCCAGCCCGACCGGCACCAGCAGCCCGCCGACGCCGCTGCCGGCCGTGCCGCCGAAGCCGGTCGCCGGGCCGCGGCTGGGCTGCACCCGCTTGACCACCTGGAGCATGGTGGACGCGGTCTGCCCGCCGGGACACTCCAGCTTGACCCGGTAGTTGCCGGGGCGGGTGCGTTCCCGGACCATCGGCGAGGCGGTGAGCAGGCCGCGCTGCGGCTGCACCTGGATCCGGCCGAACGCGTCGGACACCACGGTGGCCGGCACCGAGTTGTCCCGGCAGCTCGCCCGGATGCCGACCAGGAAGCCGGCCTCCACGGTGCTCGGGGTGACCTCCACGAAGATGAGGTCGGCGGGCGGCTGTGTCCCGGGTTGGCCCGGCACGGGCTCGGCGGCGGGCACCAGCGCGGCGGAGAACGCCGGTCGGGCGGGCGGGCCGGCCTGGGCGGGAAGCGCGCCGACCAGCGGGGCGGTGCACGCGGCGGCCGCGACCAGCAGCGCCGCACGTCCCGTGACTGACACCATGCCCCCTCCCGGCGTCGGGGTCGGGCGGCGGGCCACCCGTCCTGCCGTACGGGATGAATCCTCTCACCCCGGACCGCCCATCACATCCGATCCGCGGCGGCGGTCGCGTACGCTCGGGTCGCTGTGACCTCCACCGACTTCAGCGCCGCGCCGCCGGCCCACGCCGCCCGTATCCGCACCTTCCACCCGCGTCGCGGACGGATGAGCGACCGGCAGCGCGAGGCGCTGGCCCGGCTCTGGCCCGCGTACGGCCTGGAGATCGACGACCTGGACGGGCCGTGCGATCCGACGGCGCTGTTCGGACGGCGGGCGCCGCTGGTGCTGGAGATCGGTTCCGGCATGGGCGACGCCACCGCGGCGATGGCGGCCGCCGACCCGGACCGACACTATCTGGCGGTTGAGGTACACACGCCCGGAATCGCCAACCTGCTGGACCTGGTCGACCGGCACGGCCTGGGCAACGTGCGGGTGGCCAGGGGCGACGCGCTGGACCTGGTGCGGGCCATGCCGGCGGGCTGCCTGGACTCGGTGCACGTCTTCTTCCCCGACCCGTGGCCGAAGGCCCGCCACCACAAGCGGCGGATCATCCAGCCGGCGCACGTGGCGCTGCTGCGCTCCCGGCTGGTCCCCGGCGGGACGCTGCACTGCGCGACCGACTGGGCCGAGTACGCCGAGTCGATGCGGGAGACGCTGACCGCCGACCCCGAACTGGTCGACGTGCACGGCGGCTGGGCGCCCCGCCCGGCCCACCGGCCGGTGACCAAGTTCGAGCGCCGGGCGCTGACCGCCGGGCGGGAGATCTTCGACCTGGTCCACCGGCGGCGCTGAACCCGGTTGGCGCGGCGGGCCATGATCCAGGCACCATGGGAGCCGCCATGACTCTCACCGCCGCGCTGCCGAAGAGCGCCGACCCCGACACCCTCTACGACGCGTTCGCCGGCTGGGCGTCCGAGCGCGGTCTCGACCTCTACCCCCACCAGGAGGAGGCGGTCATCGAGATCGTCTCCGGCGCGAACGTGATCATGAATACGCCGACCGGCTCGGGCAAGAGCCTGGTGGCGGTCGCCGCGCACTTCGCGGCGCTGGCCGACGACCGGACCACGTTCTACACGGCGCCGATCAAGGCGCTGGTCTCGGAGAAGTTCTTCGCCCTCTGCGAGGTCTTCGGCGCGGAGAACGTCGGCATGCTCACCGGCGACGCCAGCGTCAACGCCGACGCCCCGATCATCTGCTGCACCGCGGAGATCCTGGCCAACCTGGCGCTGCGCGAGGGCGCCCGGGCCGACGTCGGCCAGGTGATCATGGACGAGTTCCACTTCTACGCCGAGCCGGACCGGGGCTGGGCCTGGCAGGTGCCGATCATCGAGCTGCCGCAGGCCCAGTTCGTCCTCATGTCCGCGACGCTCGGCGACACCACCCGCTTCGTCGACGACCTGACCCGGCGCACCGGGCGGCCGACCGCCGTCGTCCGCTCGGCCGAGCGGCCGGTCCCGCTCCTCTTCTCGTACGCGATGACGCCGCTGCACGAGACCCTGGAGGAGCTGCTGGCGACCAAGCAGGCCCCGGTCTACGTCGTGCACTTCACCCAGGCCGCCGCTCTGGAGCGCGCGCAGGCGCTGATGAGTGTGAACGTCTGCACCCGGGCCGAGAAGGACATGATCGCGAGCGCAATCGGCAACTTCCGGTTCACCTCGGGCTTCGGGAAGACCCTGTCCCGGCTGGTCCGGCACGGCATCGGCGTGCACCACGCCGGCATGCTGCCCAAATACCGCCGCCTCGTGGAGACCCTGGCGCAGGCCGGGCTGCTCAAGGTCATCTGCGGCACCGACACCCTGGGCGTCGGCATCAACGTGCCGATCCGCACCGTGCTCTTCACCGGTCTGTCGAAGTACGACGGCACCCGCACCCGGCTGCTCAAGGCCCGCGAGTTCCACCAGATCGCCGGCCGGGCCGGGCGGGCCGGCTTCGACACCCTCGGCCGGGTCGTGGTGCAGGCCCCCGAGCACGTCATCGAGAACGAGAAAGCCCTCGCCAAGGCGGGCGACGACCCGAAGAAGCGCCGCAAGGTCGTGAAGAAGAAGCCGCCGGAGGGCTCCATCGGCTGGGGCGAGCCGACCTTCCAGCGCCTGGTCGAGGCCGAGCCGGAGCCTTTGACCTCCAGCTTCCAGGTCAGCCACTCGATGCTGCTCAACGTCATCGGCCGCCCCGGCGACGCGTTCGCCTCGATGCGGCACCTGCTCACCGACAACCACGAGGACCCGGCGGCCCAGCGCCGGCACATCCGCCGGGCCATCGCCATCTATCGGGCGCTGCGGGCCGGCGGGGTGGTCGAGGAGCTGCCCGAGCCGGACGAGCAGGGCCGCCGGGTGCGGCTCACCGTCGACCTCCAGCTCGACTTCGCGCTCAACCAGCCGCTCTCCCCGCTCGCCCTGGCCGCCGTCGACCTGCTCGACCGGCAGTCCCCCTCGTACGCGCTGGACGTGCTCAGCGTGATCGAGTCGATCCTGGACGACCCGCGCCAGGTGCTGTCCGCGCAGCAGTTCAAGGCCCGCGGCGAGGCGGTCGCCGCCATGAAGGCCGAGGGCATCGAGTACGAGGCCCGCCTGGAACTCCTCGACGAGGTGACCTGGCCCAAGCCCCTGGCCGAGCTTTTGGAATCGGCGTACGAGATGTACCGGCAGGGCCACCCCTGGGTGGCCGACCACCAGCTCTCCCCCAAGTCCGTGGTCCGCGACATGTACGAGCGGGCCATGACGTTCACCGAGTACGTCCAGTTCTACGGCCTGTCCCGCTCCGAGGGCCTGGTGCTGCGCTACCTGGCGGACGCGTACAAGACGCTGCGGCAGACCGTGCCCGAGGACGCCAAGACCGAGGAACTGGTCGACCTCATCGAGTGGCTGGGCGAGCTGGTCCGCCAGGTCGACTCCAGCCTCATCGACGAGTGGGAGCGCCTGCGCAACCCGTCCGACGTCGCGGAGGTGGCCGCCTCGCTGGACGACCGGCCGCCGGCGGTCACCCGCAACGCCCGCGCGTTCCGGGTGCTGGTGCGCAACGCGCTGTTCCGCCGGGTGGAGCTGGCCGCGCTGCGCCGCTGGGACCTGCTCGGGGAGCTGGACGCCGACCACGGGTGGCACGCGGACGCGTGGGCGGACGCGCTGGAGCCGTACTTCGAGGCGTACGACTCGATCGGGGTGGGCCCGGACGCGCGCGGGCCGGCGCTGCTGATGATCGAGCAGGGCCGGGAGCGGTGGACCGTACGCCAGATCCTGGACGACCCGGAGGGCGACCACGACTGGGGCATCAGCGCCGAGATCGACCTCGCGGCCTCCGACGAGGCGGGCGCCGCGGTCGTCCGCATCACCGACGTCGGACAGCTCTGACCGCGCTGACGCCGCAGGGGTGAGCCGGGAGACCGGCCCACCCCTGCGGTGTAGCTGGATCAGTCGCGCGGGGTCTGGAAGGCCACGCGGCGACGACGGAACATGACGAACAGCACGGCGGCGCCGCCGCCGGCCAGCGCGGCGGCCGAGCTGACCGGGATCCCCGGCTCCAACCCCTGGGCGATGTCAGACCTGTCGATTAGAATGTATGTACTAATCGAGCTTTTGACCTGGGAGGATGCTCGTGACTGCGCCCACCTCCGCCGCCCCTGTCACCCCCTACGCCACCCTCCTCGGATTCACCCGCTACGTGGACCGCACCGGGCCCACCAAGGCCACCTTCGTGGGCGGCCTGCGCAAGCAGCGGGCGAGCCGGCACGGGTTCAACCCGCACGGCCAGTTCGTCAAGGCGCTCAAGGCCGACGTCGCCTTCCACACCGGCGGCACCCACCTGGCCCAGGTGGCCGACCTGGTCAAGCCGCGCTGGCGCCCGCTGTACGAGGCGCTGGTGCCCGGTGCGACCACCTGGCTGCACTCGCTCGGCGAGCCGGCCGGCGTCGACCTGGCCCAGACCCGCGACGCGCTGGCCATGCTGGGCGACCTGCCCGTGAAGATCAACCCGCAGTTCGGCGTGCGCTACGCCGACGGTCGCGCCGAGGCCATCCGGCTGCACTTCGACGAGGTTCCGCCGAGCGAGGAGGCGACCCTGGCGACTCTGCACCTGATGGCCCGGCACATGGACGCGGTCCTGCCGCACGCCGAGCCGGTGCTGGTCGACGTCCGGCGCGGCGAGTCCCACCGGATGCCGGCCGACGCCAGGCCGGAGCAGATCGAGCAGTGGCTGGCGGGCGAGGCCGCGGCCTTCCGCGCCATCTGGTCCACAGCGGCCTGACCGGCCGGCCCCGACGAGCGGTCGCCCTCCCCGGGCGGCCGCTCGTCCGTGTCGGCCCCGCGCTCAGCGGCCCGCCAGGTGCGTCTCCTCGTCGAGCAGGCCGGCGCGTCCGGCCAGCGCGGCGGCTTCCACCCGGTTGGTGACCCGCAGCTTGCGCAGCAGCGCCGCGGTCATCCGCTTCACCGTGCGCTCCGAGGTGTGCAGGCGTTCGGCGATCTCCACCGTGCCCAGTCCGGCGGCCACCGCCCGGAGCAGCCGGCGCTCCTCCTCGTCGAGGTGGACCTCGGGCCGCCGGGTGGGGCCGAGCAGCTGCCGCAGCAGCGGGCCGGGCAGCACCGCCCAGCCGTCCAGGACGGCCAGCAGCGGCGGCAGCAGCTCCTCCGGCTCGCTGCTCTTCGGCAGGTAGCCCTCGGCGCCGCAGCGCAGCGCCTCGACCGCCGGCGCCGGGTCGGTCGAGCCGGACATGGCGAGCACGCGCACCCGGGGGCTGGTCCGCCGGATGGCCGCGATGGCCCGCGCGCCGCCCGGCGGCGGCATGTGCAGGTCCACCAGGGCCAGGTCGGGCACGCACCGGCTGACCAGCGCGGCGGCCCCGGCGGCGTCGCACGTGGAACCGACCACCTCGGCCCGCCCGTCGGTGGTGCTGGCCAGGAGCAGCGCCAGTCCCCGGACGAACAGCGGGTGGTCGTCCACCACGGCCAGTCGCACCGTCCCGTTGGTCATCCCTTTTCCCCCTCTTTCGGGAAGATACAGGGCATATGTGAGCCAGTGTCGGGAAGCTGGTCTCATGAGAGCCTCTCACCGCGTCGCCACCCGGGCACCGGCCCCGCTCCGGCGCCAGCCCGCAGAACGGGACGAGCGGCTGCTGGTCCGGGTGCTCTGTCACGAGCTGCGCACGCCCGTACAGGCGTTGACCGCGCTGACCCGCGCCCTCGCCGAGGACCGGCGGCCGTTGACCGCGGCGGAGCGCCGGTCGATCGCCGAGCTGGCCCACGAGCACGCCGCGCACCTGCGCTCCCTGCTGGACGACCTCGGCGACCCGCCGGACCGCGGCCGGGCGGGCGAGGAGCGGGTGGTGCCCCTGGCCCGGGTGATCCGCGCGGTGGCGGCCGGCGCACCCCACCGCCGGATGCGGACCCGGGTGAGCGGGACGGCCGCCCGGCTCGCGGTGCCCGACCGGTCGCTCCGCCAGATCCTCACCAACCTGGTCGACAACGCGGTGCGGCACGGCCCGGCCGGCGGCGAGGTGCTGGTCCTGGCCACCACGTGCCCCGGCGCGCTGACGGTCTCGGTGCTCGACCGGGGCGCGCCGGACAGCGCGCTGCTCGCCACGCTCGCCCGGCCCACGCCGTCGCCCGGCGGGTCGGGCCTCGGCCTCTGGATCGTCCGCCGGCTCGTCGACTCCCTCGGAGGGTCGCTGCGCGCCCGCCGGCCGCGCACCGGCGGGCTGGCCGTCGACGTCCGGCTTCCCGTCCCGCTCCGGGTCGGCCCGGCCGGGCCCGCGAACGGCCCCGGCGGGCCGCCGGGCCGGGAACGCGCTGAGGACGGCACCCGTGGACCCGAGGAGATGTGATGTTCACGCACATGAAGGACCTGCAGTTCGAGGCGAAGCCGGACGGGCCGGACGCCGCGTTCGCCCGCCGGTTGCAGGAGATCCTGGGCGGCAAGTGGGGCGAGATGACCGTGGCCAACCAGTACCTGTACCAGGGCTGGAACTGCCGGCTGCCCGGGAAGTACAAGGACCTGCTGCTCGACGTGGGCACCGAGGAGATGGGCCACGTCGAGATGATCGCCACGATGATCACCCGGCTGCTGGAGAACGCCCCGCTGTCGCTCTCCGAGGCGGCCGAGGACAACCCCATGGTCGCCGCCGTCTACGGCGGGTCGAACCCGGCACACTTCATCCACGGCGGCGGCGGGGCCCTGCCGGTCGACAGCGCCGGCGTGCCGTGGAACGGCAACTTCATCACGGCCAGCGGCAACCTGATGGCCGACTTCCAGCTCAACGTCACCGCCGAGGCCCAGGGCCGGCTCCAGGTCGCCCGGCTGTTCAACATGACCGACGACCCCGGCGTCAAGCAGATGCTGCGCTTCCTGCTGGCCCGCGACACCATGCACCAGAACATGTGGATGGCGGCCATCGAGCAGCTCAAGGAGGACGGGCTCGAGGAGATGCCGGTGCCCGACGCCTTCCCCGACTCGAAGGAGCTCACCGAGGAGTTCAGCTACACCTACCTGGACTTCTCGCCGGGGCGGGACGCCGCCGAGGGCCGGTGGGCCTCCGGCCCCTCGCCGGACGGCAAGGGCGAGTTCCGCTACGACGACAACCCGCGGGCGCACGCCCCCGAGCCGGTCCTGCCACCGGGCGACCCGCGCCTGTACGGCACGAACCCCGGCACGGGCGGCAAGGCCGGGAGGTGACATGTCCACCGCCAACCGCACCAAGCTGACCGTCTTCGCCCTGCTCACGCTCGCGGCGGCGAGCGCCGGCACGGCGGCGCCGGCGGTCCTCGCGCTCGCCGCCGTCACGGCGCTCATCCCGATCGCCGACGCGCTGGACCGGAAGCCGGCGCCGCGGCCGGCCCGCCGGCCGGCACCCGAACGCGAACCCGTCTGATCCGTCCGCCCCGCCAAGGAGCACACCGTGGTCACGAACGACCTCACCATCGCGTCACCGCTGCAGACCGCCCGTGCCCGGGGCCGGATGCGCGGTCGCCTCATCCTGCTCGGGCCGGCCTTCGTGGCCGCGGTCGCCTACGTCGACCCGGGCAACTTCGCCACCAACTCCACCGCCGGCGCGCGCTACGGCTACCTGCTGGTCTGGGTCGTCGTGGCGGCGAACCTGGCCGCCATGCTGGTGCAGACGCTCACCGCCAAGCTCGGCCTGGCGACCGGACGGAGCCTGCCCGAGCTGTGCCGCGAGCACCTGCCCCGGCCGGTCAACCGGGTCATGTGGGTCCAGGCCGAACTGGTGGCCATGGCCACCGACCTGGCCGAGGTCATCGGCGGCGCGGTCGCCCTCTACCTGCTCTTCGGGGTCCCACTGCTGCCCGGCGGCCTCATCATCGGCGCGTCCGCGTTCGCCGTCCTGGCGCTGCGCCAGCGCGGCTTCCGGGCCTTCGAGATCGCCATCGCGGTCCTGCTCGGGGTGATCGTCCTGGCCTTCGCCGTGAACCTGCTCACCGCGCAGCCCGACGTGTCCGCCGCGGCCGGCGGGCTGCTGCCCCGGGCGCAGGGCACCGACAGCATGCTGCTGGCCGCCGGCATCCTCGGCGCGACGGTGATGCCGCACGTCATCTACGTGCACTCGGCGCTGACGCCGAACCGCATCCCGGCGGCCGACGAGGCCGAGCGGCGGATCGTCGCGAAGGGCCTGCGCACCGACGTGCTGCTCGCCCTGAGCACCGCCGGCGCGGTCAACCTCGCCATGCTGCTCGTCGCGGCGTCCACCTTCCACAACAGCGCTATCCCCGGCACCGACACCCTGGAGGGCGTCCACGCCGGCCTGGCCGGCTCCCTGGGGGCGGTGGCGGCGCTCGGCTTCGCCGTCGCCCTGCTCTTCTCCGGGCTGGCCTCGACCAGCGTCGGCACCTACGCCGGCGAGGTCATCATGCAGGGCTTCCTGCGCCGCCGCGTACCGCTGGCGGTGCGCCGGCTGGTCACCCTGGTGCCCGCGCTGCTGGTGCTCGCCGTCGGCGTCGACCCGACCCGGGCTCTCGTGCTGTCGCAGGTGGTGCTGAGCTTCGGCATCCCGTTCGCGCTGATCCCGGTGGTGGCCTTCACCCGCCGCCGGGACCTGATGGGCAGCCTGGTCAACCGCCCGGCCACCACCGCCGTCGCGTCGGTGATCACCGCTCTCGTGGTGGCGCTCAACCTGTTCCTGCTCTGGCAGCTGGTCGCCTGACCGGCCGGGCCGCGCCGGGCGCCGTCACCGGTGCCAGGCGCGGTGCAGCAGGTACGCGGTGACCAGGCCACCGGCCAGCACGGCCGCCGCCCCCACGCTCTGCCCGGTCTCCAGCGCCACCCGGAACGCGTCCCGGACCAGCGTGCGCTCGCCGTCGGTGCCGGCGGCGGCCAGCGCGGCCGGGAACGAGCCGGCCCCGGCCAGCGCGGCGGGCAGCAGGGCGGCGAACCGCGCGTTCAGCACGGCGCCGAGCACGGCCACGCCGAGGCTGCCACCGACCTCGGTCATGGTGCCGTCGACACCCGCCCCGGCGCCGGCCCGCTCCGGCGGCAGCGCGCTCACCACCGCCTCGGCGATCGCCGGGTTGGCCAGCGCGCAGCCGGCGCCCATCAGCAGCAGGCCACCGAGCAGCACCGGATAGCCGTCGCCCGGCGTGTACGTGACAGCCAGCAGCCCGACGGCGAGCAGCGCCATCCCGACGGCGACCGCGGCCGGCCGCCCCATCCGGCGGATCAGCGCGGCGGCCACCCCGGTGAGGTTGAGCACCACGATGGACAGCGCGAACGGGGCCATCCGCAGCCCGGCCTCCCAGGCCGGGTAGCCGCGGACGAACTGCAGGTGCTGGGTGAGCAGGAACAGCGCGCCGGTCGCGCCGAAGGTGATCAGCACGACCCCGGAGACCGCGCCGGTGAAGCGGGGGTTGCGGAACAGGCCCATGTCCAGCATCGGGTCGGCGACCCGGTGTTCCCAGGCGACGAAGAGGCCGAGCAGCACGGCGCCGCCCACGGCCGCGGCGAGCACCGCGGGCGCGGCCCAGCCCTCGTCCGGCCCGGCGGTGATCGCCCAGACCACGCCGGTGAGCCCGGCCGTGGAGAGCAGCACACCGAGCAGGTCGAGGCGGCCGGTGAGCGCCTTGCGGGACTCCGGCACGAGCATCCGGACGGCCACCAGGCAGACCAGGACCACCGGCACGTTCACCAGGAAGATGGCCTGCCAGGGCAGGTGGGCGAGGATCGTCCCGCCGACCGGTGGGCCGACGGCGAAGCCCAGCGCGCTGGTCGCCGCCCAGACCCCGATGGCCCGCTGCCGCGCCGGTCCTTCGAAGACCTGCACGGCCACCGCGAGGGTTGCGGTGACCAGCAGCGCGCCGCCGACACCCATCCCGGCCCGGGCCGCGATGAGCTGACCGGTGGTGGTCGCCAGGCCGGCGGCCAGCGAGCCGGCCCCGAACAGCACCAGCCCGGCCAGCAGCATCCGCCGCCGGCCGTACCGGTCGGCCGCGCTGCCGGCGCTGATCAGCAGGCCGGACAGGACCAGGGCGTACGCGTTGATGATCCACTGGATGTCGCTGGTGCTGGCGCCCAGCTCGGTGGTGAGCACCGGCACGGCGACGGTGAGCACGGTGTTGTCCAGCACCACGGTGACCTGGGCCAGGCAGAGCACCGCCAGGATCCACCAGCGGTGCCGGAGCACCGCCGGCGCGGCCGGGGCGACCGGCGCGGCGAGGACGCTCACGGCCGCGGGGCGTACGGGGCGAGGGGGTTGGCCAGCGTCCCGACGAACTGGAGCGCGGCCGACGGGTCCGCCAGGTCGACCATCTGCTGGTTGTTGCGCAGCTGCAGCCGGTTCAAGCAGGACAGCGCGAACTCCGGGGCGAACAGGTCGTGCCGGTCGGCCAGGTGCGGCACCGACTCCGTGTAGGCGGTGACGCACCCGGCCACGGTCCGCCAGAAGGTCTCCTCGTCGAGGATCCCCTCGGTGTCGAGGATCGCGTTGAGGTGGCGCAGGAACGAGTCGAACACGTCGGTGAAGACGCAGAGCACCTTCTCCTCCTCGGGCACGGCGGCGCGGATCCGGCTCACCGCCTCGGGCAGGTCGGCCTGCGGGTTCATCACCACGATCTCCTCGGCGATGTCCTTGAAGACCACCCGCTCGACCGCGTCGTCGCGGAGCACCAGGATGACGTTCTCGCCGTGCGGCATGAACGCCAGGTCGTACGCGTACAGCGCGTGCAGCACCGGCACGAGGTAGGCGTCCAGGTAGCGGCGCAGCCAGTCCGCCGGGGCCAGCCCGGAGCCGGCGATCAGCGCACCGGCGAACGAGCGGCCGGCCCGGTCGACGTGCAGCAGCGACGCCATGGTGGCCAGGCGCCGGCCGGGCTCCAGCCCGGGCACCGGGCTCTCCCGCCAGAGCGCGGCGAGCATCTTCCGGTACGGCGAGTACCGGTCGGTGGCCGCCTCGAACTGCCGGTGCCGGTAGCCGATGGCGGCCCGCTCCCGGATGATCGACAGCCCGGTCCGCGCGAACACGGGGTCGGCGGCGATCAGCCCGGCCAGCCAGTCGTTGATGGCCGGGGTGCGTTCCATGTACGCGGCGGACAGCCCGCGCATGAAGCCCATGTTGAGCACCGAGAGCGCGGTCTTCACGTAGTGCCGGTTCGGGTCGGTGACGTTGAAGAAGGTGCGCACCGACTGCTGGGCCAGGTGCTCGTCCGGCCCCTCGCCCAGCGGCACGAGGTGGCGCCGGGCCACCTCGCCGGCGAAGGTGACGGCCAGCTTGTTCCACCACTGCCAGGGGTGCACGGGCAGCAGCAGGTAGTCGGCCGGGTCGAGGCCGAGCCCGGTGAGGGTGCGGGCGAACCCCGCGAGGGTCTCCGCGCCGAGTTCGGCCCGGACGTGGGTGTCGTAGTCCAGGTCGGCGGCGCAGGTGAAGGTGGTGTGGTCGCGGTGGGCGGCGAGCCAGAGCAGGCGGACCGGCTGGCCGGCTTCCGGGGCGTACCGGTGGTGGTCGTGCACGCCCCAGCCGATCCGGCCGCTGTTGGCCACGAAGCACGGATGGCCCTCGGTCATGGCCGTCTCGATCTGCTGGAAGTCCGCCTTGACCAGCTCGGTCGCGGTCAGCTCGGGGCGGGCCGACTTGTAGGCGAGCCCGGCCAGGGTGGAGGTGATCTCCTCCAGGTAGACGGGCAGGACGGCGTCGGTGAGGCCGAGCGCGCCGCGTAGCTCCAGGCAGAGGTCGACCGCGTCGAGCGGGGTCTCCCGCCCGTCGACGTGCCGGGTCAGGCCGGCGGGGTCGATCCACCAGTGGTGCAGGCTCAACTGCCGGGCCGCGAATCGGTACTCGGCGGTGCCGTCGTCGCTGCGCACCCGGTAGTGGCCGGGGCCTAGCGGGTCGGGGGTGATGAGCCGTTCGTGGGCGAACTCGGCCAGGGCCTTGCGGACCAGGTGGCGGTTCGCGGCGGCCCACAGCTCGGGGGTGAGGTGGTCGACGGCGGCGGAGGGGGTGGTCACGCGGGTACCTCTCGACGGGTGGCGGCCAGGAACTGCTCGCGGGTGCAGACGCTCAGCAGGGCGGTCTTCTCGGGCTTGGCGATCGGGCCGACGACGGTGAACCCGACGGCCGCGTTCAGCGCGTGCACGGCGGTGTTGCGCACGTCGGGCTCGACCACCACCCGGCGGGTGGCCGGGTCGGCGAAGAGCCAGTCGAGCACCGTGGTGAGCACGGCGAGGGTGAAGCCGTGCACCGGCGCCTCGGCGGGCGCGCAGAGGAAGTGCATCCCGACGTCGCCCTCGACCGGGTCGTAGAGGCCGACCAGCTCGACCTCGGCGGGGTCGTAGCGCTCGGCGAGGAACGCCGGGCGCCCCTGCCAGCACCCGAGGTAGGCGTCGTGGTGCGGGTGCGCGGCGATCCGCCGGTACTCCTCGGCCACCCGGGCCACGTCGGCGTCCTGCATCATCCAGAACACCGCCTTGGGGTGCGTGACCCAGCGGCGCAGCAGCGCGGCGTCGGCGTCCGGGTCGAGCGGGCGGAGGCTGAACTCGCCGAGGCGCGGATCGTGCCGGTGGTGGGCGGGTGCGGTCACGAGGGCATCCCGGCCGGCGCGCCGAACTCCTGGAAGGCGATGCTCTTCTCGATCGGGTAGTGCTCGCGGCCGGTCAGCTCCCGGATGATCCACGAGTTGCGGTAGGGGCCCATGCCCAGGTCGGGCGAGGTGACGCTGTGCGTGTGGGTGCCGGCGTTCTGGAGGAAGACGCCCCGTCCGGTGTGGTCGATGCTGTAGTTGCGGGCCACGTCGAAGCGGCCGTGGCCGTCGAAGCGGAGCCGGTCGCGGATGGGGTCGAGGAAGGCGGGCACCCGGTAGCGGTAGCCGGTGGCCAGGATCAGCCCCTCGGTGTCCAGGGTGAAGTCACGCTCCTGCTCGACGTGGTGCAGCCCCAGCGTGTACGTCCCGCGCTCCGGGTCGTGGGTCGCCTCGGTCAGCTCGGTGTTGGTGAGCAGCCGGGTCGGCACCGGGCCGCCGATGCTCTTCACGTAGAGCAGGTCGAAGATCCCGTTGATCAGCTCCGCGTCGATGCCCTTGAACAGGCCCTTCTGCTCCGCTTCGAGGCGGTAGCGGGTCGGCTCGGGCAGGGCGTGGAAGTAGTCCACGTAGTCCGGGGAGGTCATCTCCAGGGTGAGCTTGGTGTATTCGAGCGGGAAGAAGCGCGGCGAGCGGGTGACCCAGTTCAGCTGGTAGCCGTGCGTGTCGATGTCCGCGAGCAGGTCGTGGTAGATCTCGGCGGCGCTCTGCCCGCTGCCGACCACGGTGATGCTCCGCTTGCCGCGCAGCGCCGCCCGGTGCTCCCGGTACCGCGAGTTGTGGATCACGTCGCCACCCAGCCGCGCGCAGGCCGGCGGCACGTGCGGCGGGGTGCCGGTGCCGAGCACCAGCCGGCGGGCCCGGTGGGTGACCTCGCGGCCGTCCACCCGGGCGTGCACCACGTACCGGTCGTCGGTGGCGTCGTACTCGACGGCGGTCACCTCGTGTCCGAAGCGGACGCTGGGCAGCTTCGCGGCGGCCCACCGGCAGTAGGCGTCGAACTCACTGCGCAGCGGGAAGAAGTTCTCCCGGATGTAGAACGGGTAGAGCCGGCCGGTCTCCTTCAGATAGCTGAGGAAGGAGTATGGCGAGGTCGGGTCGGCGAGCGTGACCAGGTCGGCGAGGAACGGGGTCTGCAGGTGGGCGCTCTCCAGCAGCATGCCGGGATGCCAGTCGACGTCGTCGCGGGCCTCCAGGAAGAGGCCGTCGAGGTCGGCGATCGGGGCGGTCAGGCAGGCCAGGCCGAGGTTGTACGGGCCCAGCCCGACGGCGATGAAGTCGTGGGTCGACATGGGATTCTCCAGGGCGGCGCCGGTCAGCCGACCGGGCAGGACAGCTCGGCGGCGGTGCGGGTGCGGGCGTACCAGCCGGCGTGTTCGGCGATCAGGTCGAGCACCGCGGCGACGTCCTCCCCGGTCGTCTCTGGGTTGAGCAGGGTGAACTTCAGGTGGTGGGCGCCGTCCACCCGGGTGCCCGCGACGAGCGCGGCGCCGGAGGCGGCGAGCGCCTCGCGGGCGTACAGGTTGGCGTCGTCGACGAGATCGGCGGCCAGGCCGGCGGGCCGCCAGCGGAACACCAGGGTGCTCAGCGTCGGCCGGGTCACCACCTCGAAGCGCGGGTCGGCGTCGAGCAGGTGCCAGGCCTCGCCGGCCCGGTCCACCACCTCGTCGAAGAGCGCGCCGATCCCGTCGGCCCCCATGATCCGCAGGGTGAGCCAGAGCTTGAGCGCGTCGAAGCGGCGGGTGGTCTGGAGGCTCTTGTCGACCTGGTTGGGGATGCGCTGCTCGACGGCGCGCGCCGGGTTGAGGTAGTCGGCGTGCCAGGTGGCGTGCCGCAGCGTCCGGCCGTCGCGCACCAGCACGGCGCTGGAGCTGACCGGCTGGAAGAAGGACTTGTGGTAGTCGACGGTCACCGAGTCGGCCCGCCCGATGCCGTCGAGCAGGTGCCGGCGGGTCGGCGAGACCAGCAGCCCGCAGCCGTACGCGGCGTCGACGTGCAGCCACACGCCGGCCGCCGCGCAGATGTCGGCGACCTGCGGCAGCGGGTCGATGCTGCCGAAGTCGGTGGTGCCGGCGGTGGCGACGACGGCCATGACGAGCAGCCCGTCCGCCCGGCAGCGGGCGATCTCCCGGGCCAGCGCGTCGGGGCGCATCCGCCGGTGCGCGTCGGTGTCGACGGTACGGACGGCATCGGGGCCGAGGCCGAGCAGCCGGGCCGCCTTCTGCACGCTGAAGTGGCCGGCCGCGGAGGTGAGCACCCGCAGCCGGGACAGCGCCTCGGGTCCGGGCCGCAGCCCGGCCCGCGCCCGCGCCTCATCCCGGGCCAGCAGCAGCGCCTGGAGGTTGGAGTGCGTGCCGCCGCTGGTGTACACCCCGTCGGCGGCGGGCCCGAGCCCGATCCGCTCGGCCGTCCAGTCGATCAGGCGGCGCTCGATGAGCGTGCCGCCGGCGCTCTGGTCCCAGGTGTCCAGCGAGGAGTTGACCGCGCTCAGCACCGCCTCGCCGAGCAGCGCCGGAATCACCACCGGGCAGTTCAGGTGGGCCAGGTAGCGGGGGTGGTGGAAGTACACGGCGTCGCGCAGGTAGACGTCGTGCAGTTCGTCGAGGGCCGCGCCGGTGTCGCCGAGCGGCCGGTCGAGGTCGACGGCCGCGACGCGCGGGACGAGGTCGTCCGGACCGACCCCGGTGAACGGCCGGTCGGCGGTCGCCACCCGGCGGGCCACCCGCTCGACCCCCTCGGCCAGCACCGCGCGGTAGCGGTCCAGCGAGCGGGCGGTGAACAGGTGGTCCCGGGCGGCGGCCGGGCCGGCGCCGGCCGAGGGGGCCGGAACGGTTGCTCCGGGCAGACTCATGGGCAGTCCTCAGTGGTCGGAAGCGGGCACGACGGCGGCGTGCGACGGCACAAGCGGTCCGAAGTTGATCGCGAGTTAGGTTATCCTAACCTAACTCGCGAGGGTCAAGAGGTCGAGTGCCGCCACGCCGGCACCGGTCGTGGCGACCGGCCCGGCGGGGAAGCGTCGCTGGTGGACCACGCCCGCCACGACGGCGAGGCCGACCAGCACGACACAGCCGATGGCGACCGCCGGGTAGCCCAGTTGGTCGGCCGCGGCCAGGCCGGCCGAGGCGGCCACGAACGAGCAGACCAGCCCGAACGACGAGAGCACCGTGAAGTCGGTGCCGCCGGTCTCCGGCCGGGAGTAGTCCATGTTGACCGTGTAGAGCACCACGTTGGCCACCGTGTACGCGGCCAGGAACAGGCAGAGCGCCACCACCGTCCCGGTCACCGGTGCGCGGCCGGTGAGCAGCGGCAGCAACAGCAGCGTGGACACGGCGAGGGAGGCGCCGGCCACCACCAGCACCCGGGCGCGCCCGAAGCGGCCGATGCCGAGCCCGGCCAGCAGGACGGCCGCGATCGCGGGCACGCTGGTCACCACGCCGGTGACCACGCCGATCCGCGCGAGCGACCAGCCGGCGTCCACCAGCGCCGGGGTGACCAGCGCGTACGCCGCACCCGCCCCGACGTAGAGCAGCGGCACCACGCCGAAGGTCCACCACCGGCAGCCCGGCTGGGCGAACACGGACAGCAGCGCCCGGTAGGCGTGCGCCGTGGAGGGCACCCGGTCGGTGCGGGGCGGCTCGCGGAACCGCCACACCACCAGCAGGCCGACCGCGGTCAGCGCGGCCAGCAGCAGGATCGCCGGCCGCCAGCCGTACCGGTCGTAGACCACCACGCAGGCGCCGCCGCCGAGCAGGTTGCCCAGGTAGCTCGCGGCGACCTGGATGCCGTTGCCGGTGCCCCGGGCGCCGGCCGGGAGCAGCCGCACGGCCACGGCGTCCACGGCGATGTCCTGGGTGGCGGAGAGCAGCACGTACGCGAGGCAGACCGCGACCACCGGGCCCAACTGGTCGGCGGGACGGTCGAAGGGCAGCAGCGCGGCCAGCGCCAGCACCAGCCCGGTCTGGAGCACCAGCAGCCAGGAGCGGTAGTGACCGCGGTGGCGGGAGCCGTACCGGTCGAGGATCGGGGCCCAGAGGAACTTGACCGGCCACACGAGACCGACGATCTGGAGCAGCGCGAGGGTTTCCAGGGAGGTGCCGCCGTCGCGCAGGATCGCGGTCAGTCCCACGGTGATGAAGCCCACCCCGAGGTACTGGGTGACGTAGAGCGTGGTCAGCGTGCCGAGGCGGCCGGTCACCGGGCGCTCCAGTAGCCGAGCGAGGTCACCTGGTGCTTGCCCACACCGAGGGTGCGGCGCAGGTGCCGGGTGATGTCCCGGGTGCTGGCCGCCTCGGCGGCGATCCAGTAGTGCGCGTCGTCGGCGGCCGGCAGCGCGTCCCGGACGGTCTTCAGGAGGCCCTCGCCGTCCGCGCCGCGCGGGATCCAGGTGACCTCGTGGTGGTCCCGGGCGCGGGGCGCCAGCGCCCGCTCGCCGTCGTGGGCGTACTCCAGCCAGACCGTGGCGGGCACGTCGGGGGCGGCGTCGAGCAGGCTGTTCACCGCCGGCAGGGAGGCGGCGTCGCCGACCAGGTAGAGGTGGCGCGGGGCCGGCTCGGGCAGGGCGAAGGCGCTGCCCTGCACGGTGGCGTCGATGGTGTCGCCGACGGCCGCGGTCTCCGCCCAGCGGGCGGCGCACCCGTCGTGCAGGGCGAACTCCAGGTGGAACCGGCCGGTGGCCGGGTCGGGGTCGACCAGGGTGTACGCCCGCTGGTGCGGCTTGCCGTCGTTGTCGAACCAGAGCCGGATCCACATGGTGGGGTGCACGCCGCAGGCGTCCAGCAGGTCGCCGCCGTCCATCAGCAGCCGCCGGTACCGGTCGCCGACCGGCTCGGTGTCGAGCACGGTGAGCCGGAAGTTCCGCCCGCCCATGGCCCGCAGCACGAGCGCTTCCCAGTTCCGCTTCACGTGACCCCTCCAGTAAGGTCTGGCTTAGTTAGGGAAGGGTAACCTAAGTCGATGTTCATGATGTGGCCGGCCGGTGACGTGTCCGCGACGGCCGGCCGGTGACCGGCATCCGGCGTGACGCCTGGGGTGTGCCGCAGCTGTGGGGGAACAGCGTCGAGGAGCTGGCCCGGCTCCAGGGCCGGGCCGCCGCGCTCGACCGGGCCTGGCAGATCGAGGTCGAGCGGTGGCGCGCCGAGGGCCGGCTGGCCGAACACCTCGGCCCGGGCGAGTTGGGCTGGGACCGGTTCGCCCGGCGGGCCCGCCTCGCCGACACCGCCGCCCGCTGCTTCCGGCGGCTCTCCCCCGCCACCCGCCGCTGGGTCACCGCGTACGTCGACGGGGTGAACGCCGGGCTCGCCGAGGGCGCGGCCAGCGCCCCGGAGTTCTCGGCGACCGGCTGCGCCCCCGGCCGGTGGCGGCCGTGGTCCCCGCTCGGAGTCTTCCTGGTCCAGCACATTCTCTTCGGCACATTCCCCAACAAGCTCTGGCGGGCCCACGTGGAGGCCACCCTCGGCCCGGCGACGACCGGCCTGTTCGCCGTCGAGGGTCCGGGCGGCTCGGGCAGCAACGCCTGGGTGGTGCCCGGCGACCCGGTCGCCGGGCGGGGGGCGGTGCTGGCCGGCGACCCGCACCGGGTGCTGGAGCTGCCCGGGATCTACCAGCAGGTCCGGCTGGCCTGCCCCGAGTTCGACGTGCTCGGATTCGCCTTCCCCGGCGTGCCAGGGTTGCCGCACTTCGGCCACGCCGGCGAGGTGGCCTGGGCGGTCACCAACGCGATGGCCGACTACCAGGACGTCTACCGCGAGCAGGTGCGCCGCGACGGCGGGCGGGTGCTGGTCCGGGACGCCGACGGCTGGCTGCCGGCCCGCCACCACGTCGAGCGGATCCGGGTCCGCGGCGCCGCCCCCGAACCGGTCGAGGTGATCGAGACCCCGCGCGGCCCGGTGATCGACCACGACCGGCACACCGGCGAGGCGCTCAGCCTGCGGATCCCCGCCCGGGTCGAGGCGGACCTCGGCTTCGACGCGCTGCTGCCGCTGCTGCGGTCGCGAACCGTGGACGACGTCACCGAGGCGCTGCGCGGCTGGGTCGAGCCGGTGAACAGCGTGCTGGTGGCCGACCGGCACGGCGGCGTACGCCAGCTCGTCGCCGGGCTGGTGCCGCTGCGCGACGACCGCTGCCGGTGGGTGCCGGTGCCCGGCTGGGAGGCGCGCTACCGGTGGTCCGGCCGGTACGCCGAGGCCAAGCCGGTCGAGGTGGCCGGGGTGGCGGTCTGCGCCAACGACCGCCGCGACGACGTGGCCGACCTCGGGGTCGACTTCGCGCCCCCGCACCGCGCCGCGCGGATCCGGGACCTGCTCGCCGCCGACGTGCCCGCCGACGCCGTGCACGTCGACACCCGGCTGGCGGTCGGCCCGCTGCGGGCGGTGCTCGACCGGCTCGACCCGGCGACGCTCGACCCGGCGGCACGGGCGCTGCGGGAACGGCTGCGCGCCTGGGACGGCCGGATGGCCGCCGACAGCACCGGCGCCGGCGCCTGGGCGGCCTGGCGCACCGCGCTGGTCCGCCGGCTGCACGACCACCCCCGGCTGCGACCGCTGCGCGCCCCGGCCCGGTACGACGAGCTGTTCGCGCCGTGGACCGACCCCCTCGCGCGGCTCGGGCACGCCCTCGACGGGCTGGCCGGCGGGGCGGACCGGCTCGGGGTGGACGTCGACGCGGTCGCCGTGGCCGCGCTCGCCGAGGTGGCGGCCGCCGGCCCGGCCCCGGCGTGGGGCACGCGGCACCGCCTGCACCCCGTGCACCTCGGCGCGGCCCCCGAGGTCGACGCCGCGGTGGTGGCCATGCGCGACCGGGTGGCCCTCGGCGGCGACACCGACTGCGTGCTCGCCACCTCCAGCGTCCCCGGCGTCTCCGACGCCTGCTGGCGGGGCCCGGTGGCTCGCTACGTCTGGGACCTCACCGACCGTTCCCGCAGCCGCTGGGTGGTGCCGTTCGGCGCCTCCGGCCGCGTGGGCGACCCGCACTTCGACGACCAACTGCCGCGCTGGGCGGCCGGCGAGCTGATCCCGGTGCCCGACGCGGACCTCACGCGAGAGGGAGACCCGTCATGACGTACCAGGAGAAGCTGCCCGGCCTCGGCGAGCTGCGGCTCGTCCCGGTCGAGCCGGCGACGCACGCGGCGCTGCTGCACGGCTGGGTCAACAAGCCGTGGGCCCGGTTCTGGGGCATGAGCGAGCACACCGAGGCCGACGTGCGGGAGGTCTACACGTTCCTCGACGGGCTGGCCACGCACCACGCGTACCTGATCACGCTGGACGGGACGCCGGTCGGCCTGTTCCAGACCTACCAGCCCGAGGCCGACCCGGTCGGCGAGCGCTACCCGGTCCGCACCGGCGACGTCGGGATGCACCTGCTGCTCGCGCCCGGCTGGCAGCTCCCCGGCCTCACCTCGGCGGTCGGGCCGGCGCTGGCCCGCTTCCTCTTCACCGACCCGACGCGGCAGCGCATCGTCGTCGAGCCGGACGTGCGCAACGAGCGCGCGCTGCGCCGGCTGGAGCGGGAGGGCTTCACCCTCGACGCCGAGATCGACATGCCGGACAAGCGGGCCCAGCTCGCCTTCCTCACCCGCGACCGGTTCGAGGCCGACCACCCGCTCCCGGCCTGAGGACGACAGTGCCCGCCCGGCACGGGGCCGGGCGGGCACGGACGGTCGGTGGCTCAGGCGGCCCGGTACTTCTCCAGGTCGTCCAGGATCTTGTTGGCGGCGCCGACGCCGATGCCGGTCATCCAGACCTCGTCGGAGACCACGTGCGCCTTGCCCGCCTTCACCGCGGACAGGCCCTGCCACAGGCTGCCCCCCGTGACCTTCGCCTGCTCGGCGGCGGCCTTCTCCCCGTACGCGGTCACGAACACCACGTCGCCGTCGACCTCGCTGACCCGCTCGGGGCTGACCAGGTCGAAGCGCTTGTCCTCCTTGCCCTCCAGCAGCTGCCGCTGCGGGCGGCCCAGGCCGGTGTCGCCGACCACGATGCCGGAGAACGAGTCCGGGCCGTAGACCCGGATGTTGCCCGGGATGAAGCGCACGATGGAGACCTTCCGCGACGAGGCGTCGCCGAGCTTCGCGCCGAAGTCCTTCGCCCGCTTCTCGTACGCGGCGAGCTGGTCCTTGGCCTGCTGCTCCCGGCCCAGGGCCTTGCCGTCGAGGAGGAAGTTCTCCTTCCAGGTGATGCCCACCTTCTCGGTGAACACGGTCGGGGCGATGGCGGACAGCTCGTCGTAGAACTTCTCCTGGCGGAACTTGCTGCCGAGGATCAGGTCCGGCTTGAGCGCGTTGATCGCCTCCAGGTCGGGCTCGGTGAGCACCCCGACCTCCTTGATGCCGGCCAGCTTGTCCGCGCCGAAGTAGGTGGGCCAGCTCTTCGCCTCGCCGGCGGTGGCCGCGCCGACCGGGGTGACGCCCAGCGAGAGCGCGGTGTCGATCTTGTCGGTGTCGAGCACCACGACGCGCTTCGGTTCGGCGGGCACCTTGGTGGTGCCCATCGCGTGGGTGATCTCCCGGGTCTCCCCGGCGCTGGTGCCGGAGACGGGATCGCTCTCCCCGCAGGCGGTGAGGCCCACGCCGAGGGCGAGGGCCGCGGTGAGAGCGACGGCGAGACGACGCATCAAGGGTCCTTTCATGACGGGTACGGGTCGGCGCGCGGTCACGCGTCGCCGACGGAGGCGCCGGCCGGGGCCGGCGTGGCGGCTGGAGCGGCCGAGGTGTGGGTCAGGGCGGGCACCACGAGCGGGGCGCCGGTGACCGGGCAGGGCACGACCACGCAGTCGAGCCCGAAGACGTCGCGGACCAGGTCGGCCGTGAGGATCTCGCGCGGCGGGCCGGCGGCGACCACCGCTCCGGCACGCATGGCGACCAGGTGGTCGGCGTAGCGGGCGGCCTGGTTGAGGTCGTGCAGCACGGCGACCACGGTCCGGCCCCGCTCGGCGCGCAGCCGGTGCAGCAGGTCCAGCACCTCCACCTGGTGGGCCAGGTCGAGGAAGGTGGTCGGCTCGTCCAGCAGCAGCGCCTCGGTGTCCTGGGCCAGGGTCATGGCGATCCAGACCCGCTGCCGCTGGCCGCCGGAGAGGGTGTCCACCGGCCGGTCGGCCAGTTCGGCCACGTCGGCCATGGCCATGGCCTCGTCGACGGCCCGGCCGTCCTCCGCGGACCACTGCCGCCACCACCGCTGGTAGGGCTGGCGGCCCCGGCCGACCAGGTCGGCGACCGTGATCCCCTCGGGCACCAGCGGGCTCTGCGGCAGCACGCCGAGCCGCCGGGCCACCTCGCGGGTGGGCAGGTCGCGGATCGCCGTGCCGTCGAGCAGCACCGCGCCGCGCCGCGGGGTGAGCAGCCGGGCCATGGTGCGCAGCAGGGTGGACTTACCGCACGCGTTCGGCCCGACGATCACCGTGAACGCGTCGGCGGGCAGGTCGAGGTCCAGCCCGTCGAGCACGGTCCGGGTCTCGTAGCCGACGACCAGGTCGCGGGTGGACAGCATCGCGGTCACGACCGCCTCCCTCGGGTCCGCAGCAGCAGGAAGATCAGGTACGGGCCGCCGATCGCCGCGGTGAGCACGCCGGCCGGAAGCTGGGTGGGGGCGAACAGCCGGCGGCCGGCCAGGTCGGCCAGCACCAGCAGCAGCGCGCCGAGCAGGGCGGAGCAGAGCAGCGGCGGCCGCTCCGCCCGCACCAGCCGCCGGGCCACCTGCGGGGCGACCAGCGCCACGAAGTCCACCGCGCCGACCTGGGCCGTGACGGTGGCGGCGGCCAGCACGCCGGTGGCGGCCAGCCCGACCCGGCGGGCCACCGGGCGCAGCCCGATCCCCCGGGCGGTGTCGTCGTCCAGCGCGGTGCTGCGCAGCGCCCACCCCGCCCAGAGCAGGACGGGCAGCAGCGCGGCGAGGGTGCCGGCGATCCAGGCCGCCTCGGTCCAGCCCTTGCCGGCCAGGGTGCCGATCAGCCAGAGCTGGGCGCGCAGCCCGTCGATCGGGTCGGCCGAGAGCATCACCACCTCGGTGAGCGCCCGGAGCGCGAACGCCACCGCCACGCCGGCCAGCACGAACCGCTGCGCGGCCAGGCCGTGCCGGGCGCCGAGGGCGAAGACCAGGACGGCCGCCACCAGGCCGCCGACGAGCGCGGCCGGCGCCACCAGGACCGCCGCGGCGCCGCTGGTCAGCGCCACCGTGGCGGCCAGGCCGGCGCCCTGGGTCACCCCGATGACGTCGGGGCTGGCCAGGGGGTTGCGGGCCACGCTCTGGATCAGGGTGCCGGCCACGCCGAACGCCGCGCCGGCCAGCGCCGCGAGCACCGCGCGGGGCAGCCGCAGGTCGAGCACGACGAGGTCGTACGGGGTGCCGGCACCGGAGAGCGCGCGCAGCACGTCGGCCGGCGCCACGTACGGCGTGCCGAGCGAGAGGCTGAGCACCACGGCGGCGGCGAGCAGCAGGACGAGCGTGACCGCGACCAGCACCGGGCGGCGGCGCATCGGAACGGTCAGCGGGCCGACCCGCAGCAGCGACCGCCCCGCCAGGGCGGTGGACGAGGCCGTCATGCGGTCACGACCTTGGCGCGGCGGACCAGGAAGGCGAGCAGCGGCGCGCCGACCAGCGCGGTGATGATGCCGGCCGGGACCTCGCCGGGCGGGGCCACCAGCCGGCCGACCACGTCGGCCCCGAGCACCAGGGCCGGCCCGAGCAGCGCGGCGACCAGCAGGGTCCACCGGTGGTCGGCGCCGACCAGGGCCCGGGCCAGGTGCGGCACGGCCAGCCCGACGAAGGCGATCGGCCCCGCGGCGGCCACCGCGGCGCCGGTGAGCAGCACCCCGCCGAACCCGGCGGCGAGGCGGACCAGGGCGATCCGGTGGCCGAGACCGCGGGCGACGTCGTCGCCGAGGGCCAGCGCGTCCAGGCCGCGAGCGGCCAGCGCCGCCAGAGCCGTGCCGGCGAGGACGAACGGGAGCACCTGCCCGGCGACGCCGACGTCCCGGCCGGTGAGGCCGCCGACCACCCAGAACCGGTACTCCTCGAAGGTGCGGGCGTCGATGCTGAGCAGCGCGTACACGACGGCGGCGAGACCGGCGTCGAGCGCCGCGCCGACCAGCGCGAGGGTGACCGGGCTGGCGCCCTCGCGGGTGCGGTTGGCGACGGCGAAGACCAGGAGCCCGGCGAGCAGCGCGCCGGCGATGCCGAACCAGACGTACCCGGTGAGCGTGCTCACGCCGAAGACGGCGATGGCCAGCACGACCCCGAAGGACGCGCCTGCGCTGACCCCGAGGATGCGCGGCTCGGCGAGGGGGTTGCGGGTGACGGCCTGGAAGAGCACCCCGGCCAGGGCCAGGGCGAGCCCGACGACCAGTCCCAGGGCGGTCCGCGGCAGCCGCAGCTCGCGGACCACGGTGGTGGCCTCGCCGCCGTCCGGGGCGACCAGGGCGTGCCACACCTGGTCGACGGGGAGGTGGCGGCTGCCGAGCGCCAGGCTGGCCAGCAGCGCGACGACGAGCAGGAGCGCCGCCGCCACGGTGACCGCGAGGCGGCGGGGTGTGCCGCGGCGGGTGGGGGCGTCGGCCCGGACGGGCCGGACGGCGACGGTGGTCACAGGGGGTGCTCGCCTCTCGGATTAGGTACGCCTTACCTTAACCGAGCTGGTTAGGCACGCCTAACTCGGCGTTGTCGATGTGCGGCTTGCGCCTCCAGCGGGGGGAGGCGGCAGGGTGGGCGCATGGACGCGTGCTATTCCATCGGTGACCTGGCCCGGCGGACCGGGTTGCCGGTGAAGACCATCCGCTTCTGGTCCGACCGCGGGATCGTGCCGCCGAGCGACCGCGGCCCGACCGGTCACCGCCGCTACGGCCCGGACGCCCTGGCCCGGCTGGAGCTGGTCCGGACGCTGCGCGAGCTGGGGGTGGACCTGCCGACGGTGCGCCGGGTGGTGGAGCGGGAGGTCGGGCTGCCCGAGGTCGCGGCGGCGCACGCCGACGCCCTGGCCACCCAGATCCGGGTGCTGCGGCTGCGCCGCGCGGTGCTGACCGTGGTGGCCCGGCGCGGGGCCACGGCCACCCAGGCCGAACAACTGCACCGGCTGGCCGGGCTGGCCGCGGCGGAGCGACGGCGGCTGGTCGACGAGTTCCTCGACGCCGCCTTCGCCGGCCTGACCGGGCCGGGGTTCGCGGGGATCCGCCGCTCGCTCACCCCCGAGCTGCCCGACGACCCCGCCGAGGAGCAGGTCGAGGCGTGGGTGGAGCTGGCCGAGCTGGCCCTGGATCCGGGCTTCCGGGCGGGCCTGCGGCGGCTGGCGGAGCAGCACGCGGCCGACCGGGCCGGCGTGCCGGGCGTCCGCCGCGACGCGGTCGCCGTGGTCCGCGAGGAGGTCACCCCGGCGCTGGCCGCCGGCGTGGACCCGGCGTCACCCCGGGCCGACGGGGTCGTCGCCGCGGCCACGAGCCGGTACGCGCGGCTGTGCGGCCGCCCGGACGACGCCGACCTGCGGCGGCGGCTGCTGGACCGGCTGGAGGCCGCCGGCGACCCGCGCCGGGAGCGGTACCTGCGCCTGCTCTCGGTGGTCAACGGCTGGCCGCCCGTGGAGAGCCTGGCCCCGGTGCTCGACTGGTCGATCCGGGCGCTGCGGGCCCGCCAGCCCCTACCCTGAGGGCATGCGATTCGACCAGCACACCGTGGTGCTCCTGGTCCGGCCGGACGACGCGCCCGACCTGCCCCAGGACGCGCTCGACCGGCTCCAGGACGCGCACCTGGCCCATCAGGCCGGGCTGGTGGAGCAGGGCGCCGTGCTCGCGGCCGGCCCGTTCCTCGGTGGTGACGACGAGCGGATCCGCGGGATCGCCGTGCTCTCGGTCGACCCGCAGATGGCCCGCGACCTCTACGCCAACGACCCGGCCGTCCGCGCCGGGCGGCTGGAGGCACAGGTGCTGAGCTGGATGGTGCCGGAGGGCAACGTCCGCTTCGAGCAGGTGCCGGTGCCCCGCTCGATGCTGGAGGCGGCCACCGGGGACTGACCTGGCGGCCTACTCCGCGCCCATCACCAGGCCCTCGATGGTGTGCTTCTGGCGGATCGGCACGAGGGTGTCGACCACGGGGCAGTGCAGGTGCGCCCGGACCGGTTCCGGCAGGCCCGCCCAGTAGTCCCGGGTGACCGCCAGGTCGTGGTGGGCGGCGTTGCCCGCGCCCGGCGCGTCGACGCCGAGCACCAGCACGGGCCGGGCGAGCTGACTGACGTTCGGGGTGCCCCGGTGGATGGTGAGCGCGGAGCGCGCCGAGATGTCGCCGCGCTTCGGGTACTTGCGGACCGCGCGGGACTCGTAACGGGGGTACCGGTCCTTCGGCGGGAACATCTCGTGGTCGAAGTCGCGGCCGTCGTCCCACTGCGTCCCCGGGGCGATCTCGAACGGCCCCATCTCCTCGACGGTGTCCACCGTGGTCAGGTTGAAGGCCAGCGAGGTGAGCCGGCGCCGCAGGCGGGTCTCCTCGGGCATCGGGAAGTCCCGGTGCCACGGCTGCATCTTCGCGCCGGGGAACGGGATGTCGAACCCCAGCTCGACGATCTCGTAGTCGGGGCCGAGCACCGCGCGGCACACCGACACCACCCACGGGTGGGTGACCAGGTCGACGAAGCCGCGCAGCTGCTCCGGGTGGATCTCGACGTACCAGCGCTCCGGGCCGCGGCCGACCGCGCCGTCGGGGCGGGAGCGGGCCTCCCGGAACGCGGCGTCGATGTCCTCGTCGACCCGCTCCACCCAGTCGGTGGAGAAGGCGCCACGGCAGGCGGTGATGCCGTCGCGGTAGAGGTCGCCGAGGGCCTCGACGGGGGTCTCGTCCTCGATCAGCTGGGATGTCATCGGGGCCTCCTCGTCGCGGGGACGACCCGAGTATTACAACGTTGTAGAAGCGTCGCAAGACCTGCCGGAGCCACTGCGGTGCGGAGCCGTCAGTCCTCGGCGGACTGGCGGCTGCCCGGCACCACCGGCATCGGCCACACCCCGGTGCGCGGCGGCCCGACCGGGACCTCCACCTGGTGGTCCGACCAGACGTACGTCTCCGGCAGCAGGTCGGTCACCGGGACCGCCCGCAGCGCGTCCGGCGGCCCGACGATCACCCGGATCGACGGGAAGTAGTCGAGGAGCACCTGCCGGCACCGGCCGCACGGCGGGATGACGCCCCGGCCCCGGTCCCCCACCGCCACGATGGTCTCCAGGTCCCCCGCGCCCTGGGTGGCGGCGGCCCCGATGGCCACCACCTCGGCGCACGGGCCGCCGGTGAAGTGGTAAACGTTCACGCCGCTGAAGACCCGGCCGTCCGTGGTCCGCGCGGCGGCGGCGACGGTGTGGTTGTCGCTACGGCAGCGCAGCTTGGCGACGGCCATCGCGGCCTGCACCAGCGCCCGGTCGGTGTCGCGCATGATCATCCCGTCCCGTCGTCGGACCTCGCCTCGGCCGAAACTCTAGCCCGGCCACCCGCGCCCACCTGGGAGGGCGCGCGGGCGGCCACGGTCGCCGGTAACCCGGGGGCGCTCCGCCGTACGCCTGCCTATCCTTGGCGACGACATGCAGAATCCAGCCGCACCCGCCGTACCCGAGACCGCCCGCGACCTGCACCGCCGCCTGTCCGCCCTGATGTTCCGCGACCAGCGCCGGCTCCAGCGCCGGCTGGACGGGGTGCGGAAGCTGCGTGACCCGCAGCGGCGGGAGTCGGCGCTGGCCGAGATCGCGGCCGACGTGGCCCGGGCCGAGGCGCGGCTGGCCGCCCGGCGGGCCGCCGTGCCGACGGTCACCTACCCGGCGCAGCTGCCGGTCAGCGAGCGCAGGGACGACATCGCCGCGGCCATCCGCGACCACCAGGTGGTGATCGTGGCCGGCGAGACGGGCTCCGGCAAGACCACCCAGCTGCCCAAGATCTGTCTGGAGCTGGGCCGCGGCGTCACCGGGCTGATCGGCCACACCCAGCCCCGCCGGCTCGCCGCCCGGACGGTGGCCGACCGGATCGCCGAGGAACTCGGCACCGAGCTGGGCGACGTGGTCGGCTACAAGGTGCGCTTCACCGACCAGGTGGGCGACAACAGCCTGGTCAAGCTGATGACCGACGGCATCCTGCTGGCCGAGTTGCAGACCGACCGGATGCTGCGCCAGTACGACACGTTGATCATCGACGAGGCGCACGAGCGCAGCCTCAACATCGACTTCATCCTCGGCTACCTCCGGCAGCTACTGCCCCGCCGCCCCGACCTCAAGGTGGTCATCACCTCGGCGACCATCGAGACCGACCGGTTCGCGAAGCACTTCGCCGACGCCGAGGGCAACCCCGCGCCGGTCGTCGAGGTGTCCGGCCGGACCTATCCCGTGGAGGTGCGCTACCGCCCGCTGGTCGAGGTCGTCGAGACCGAGGAGGAGGACGACGGGGACGAGGAGAACGTCCGGGACCAGATCCAGGCCATCGGCGACGCCGTCGAGGAGCTGGCCGCCGAGGGGCCCGGCGACATCCTGGTCTTCCTCAGCGGCGAGCGGGAGATCCGGGACACCGCCGACGCGCTCGGCAAGCTGGTGCAGAAGAAGCGCTCGCTGCTCGGCACCGAGATCCTCCCGCTCTACGCCCGGCTCTCCACGGCCGAGCAGCACCGGGTCTTCGCCCCGCACGCCGCGCGCCGGGTGGTGCTCGCCACCAACGTCGCGGAGACCTCGCTGACCGTCCCCGGCATCACGTACGTGGTGGACCCGGGGACGGCCCGGATCTCCCGCTACTCCAGCCGCCTCAAGGTGCAGCGGCTGCCGATCGAGCCGATCTCCCAGGCGTCGGCCAACCAGCGCAAGGGCCGCTGCGGGCGCACCTCGGACGGCATCTGCATCCGCCTCTACGACGAGCAGGACTTCGCCTCCCGGCCCGAGTTCACCGACCCGGAGATCCTGCGCACCAACCTGGCCTCGGTCATCCTCCAGATGACCTCGATCGGGCTGGGCGACATCGCCGCGTTCCCGTTCCTCGACCCGCCGGACCGGCGCAACGTCACGGACGGCGTGAACCTGCTGCACGAGCTGGGCGCGCTGGACCCGGCCGAGACCGACCCGGCGAAGCGGCTCACCCCGCTCGGCCGGCGGCTGGCCCAGCTCCCGGTCGACCCGCGGCTGGCCCGGATGGTCCTCGAAGGCGAGCGCAACGGCTGCGCCACCGAGGTCATCGTCATCGCGGCGGCGCTCTCCATCCAGGACCCGCGTGAGCGGCCCGCCGACAAGCAGGCCCAGGCCGACCAGGCGCACGCCCGGTTCGCCGACAAGGAGTCGGACTTCGTCGCGTACCTGAACCTGTGGCGCTACCTGCGGGAGCAGCAGCGGGCCCTGTCCTCCAGCGCGTTCCGGCGGATGTGCAAGGCGGAGTACCTGAACTACCTGCGGGTGCGCGAGTGGCAGGACATCGTGAGCCAGCTCCGGCAGGTGCTGCGCACCTCGGACAAGGGTGACGGCCGCCGCGGGGCCGGCGCGGACCTGCCCGAGGAGATCGACACCCCGAAGGTGCACCAGTCCCTGCTGCCCGGCCTGCTCTCCCACCTCGGGCTCAAGGACGCGCAGAAGCACGAGTACCTCGGGGCGCGCGGGGCGAAGTTCGCGATCTTCCCGGGCTCGGCGCTGTTCAAGAAGCCGCCGCGCTGGGTGATGGCCGCCGAGCTGGTCGAGACCTCCCGGCTCTGGGGCCGGGTGGCCGGCCGGGTCGAGCCGGAATGGGTCGAGCCGCTCGCCCAGCACCTGGTGAAGCGCAGCTACAGCGAGCCGCACTGGGAGAAGAAGCAGGCCGCCGTGATGGCCTACGAGAAGGTCACCCTCTACGGCATTCCGCTGGTCACCTCCCGCAAGGTCAACTTTGGCCGGATCGACCCGGTGCTGAGCCGGGAGCTTTTCCTGCGGCACGCCCTCGTCGAGGGCGACTGGCAGACCCACCACCAGTTCTGGACGGACAACCAGCGGCTGCTGACCGAGGTGGAGGAGCTGGAGAACCGGGCCCGCCGGCGCGACATCCTGGTCGACGACGAGACCATCTACCACTTCTACGACCAGCGGATCCCCGCCGACGTGGTCTCCGGCCGGCACTTCGACACCTGGTGGAAGAAGACCCGACGGGAGCAGCCGGACCTGCTCACCTTCACCCGCGAGCTGCTGGTCAACTCCGGGCGCGCCGGGGTGGACGAGACCGACTACCCGGACGAGTGGCGGGCCGACGGGGTGGCCCTGCCGCTGACCTACACCTTCGACCCGGGCACCCCCACCGACGGCGTCACCGTGGACATCCCGCTGCCGCTGCTCAACCAGGTGCCGGCGGAGAGCTTCGACTGGCAGGTGCCCGGCCTGCGCGAGGAACTCGTGATCGCGCTGATCCGGTCGCTGCCCAAGGCGATCCGGCGCAACTTCGTCCCGGTGCCCGACTACGCCCGGGCGGCGCTCGCGCAGCTGCCGGCCGGCGAGGAGCCGCTTCTCGCCGCGCTCGCCCGGCAGCTGCGCCGGATGACCGGGGTGACCGTGCCGCCCGACGCCTGGGACGTGGGCAGGCTGCCGCCGCACCTGCGGGTCACCTTCCGGGTGCTCGGCGAGGACGACAAGCCGGTCGCCGAGGGCAAGGACCTGCCGGCCCTGCAACGCGAGCTGCGCCAGGAGGTACGCCAGGTCGTCGCCGCCGCCGCGCCCGACGTGGCCCGGACCGGGCTGACCGGGTGGGACATCGACACCCTGCCGCGCACCATCGAGCAGGTCCGCGCCGGCTACGCGGTCACCGCGTACCCGGCGTTGGTCGACGAGGGCACGACAGTCGGGGTGAAGGTGTTCGACTCCCCCGCCGAGCAGGAGGCCGCGCACTGGGCCGGCACCCGGCGGCTGCTCCGGCTGACCGTGCCCTCCCCGGCGAAGTTCCTCCAGGGCCGGCTCAGCAACGAGGCCAAGCTGGCGCTGTCCCGCAACCCGCACGGCGGGGTGCCGGCCCTGATCGAGGACGCGGCGGGCGCGGCCATCGACAAGCTCATGGCGGACGCCGGCGGCCCGGCCTGGGACGCCGAGGGCTTCGCCGCGCTGCGCGAACGGGTCCGCGCCGACCTGGTCGACACGGTGGTCGAGGTGATGGGCCGGGTGCGGCAGGTGCTGGCCGCCGCGTACGCGGTGGAGCAGCGCCTCGGCGCCACGCGGAACCTGGCCGTCGTGGCCGCGCTGGCCGACATCCGCAGCCAGCTCGGCGGCCTGGTGCACAAGGGCTTCATCACCGAGGCCGGGTACGCGCGCCTGCCCGACCTGCTGCGCTACCTGACCGCGATCGAACGGCGGCTGGACCGGCTGACCGGCAACCCGCAGCGGGACAAGCAGCAACAGGACCGGATCGCCGTGGTGCAGAAGGAGTACCAGGACCTGCTGGCCGCGCTGCCGCCGTCGAAGCGGCAGTCCGCGGCGGTCCGGCAGATCCGCTGGATGATCGAGGAGCTGCGGGTGAACGTCTTCGCCCAGGCGCTCGGCACCCCGTACCCGGTCTCCGAGCAGCGCATCTACCGCGCCATGGACGACGCCGAGGGCCGCTAGAGCGGTTCCACACCGGCCGGGAGCCGGTCGGCGGCGGTGGCGTCGTGCACGTACTCCAGGAGGATGCGGCGCAGCTCGCGGCCGGCGTGGGTGGGCACCACGTCGCGGCGGCGGGCCACCGCGATGGTCCGGCGGACGCCGGGCGGGGCGAGCCGGGTCACCCGGATTCCCGGCCGGCGGGTGACCGCGATGCCGGGCACCAGGGCCGCGCCGAGTCCGGCCTCGACGAAGCTGAGCACGGCGTCCAGCTCCCCGCCGTCCACCGACAGGGTCGGCTCGAAGCCGGCCGCCCGGCACGCCTGGAGGGTGGCGTCGCGCAGGTCGTAGCCCTGGCGGAACATCACCAGCGGCTGGTCGCGCAGGTCGGTGATGCGCACCTCGCCCCGCTCGGAGGCGGCCGGCAGCGGGTCGACCGAGGCGACCACGAGGCTCTCCCGCAGGATCGGGTCGGCGCGCAGCCCCGGGTCCGTGCCGGTGGACGGCATGATGATCAGCGCCAGGTCGAGGTCGCCGCGGAGCAGGTCACGGACCAGGTCCTGCGAGCCGCCCTCCTCCACCCGGAGGTCGACGGTGGGGTGGGCGTCGCGGAACCGGCGCAGCACCGGGGGCGCCAGCGAGGTGGCCAGGCTGGGGGTGGCGCCGAGCCGGACCCGGCCCCGCCGCAGGCCGACCAGTTCCTGCACCTCCCGGGTGGCGGTGTCCACGTCGGCGAGGATCCGCTTGGCCAGGGGCAGCAGCACGTCGCCGGCCGCGGTGAGGGCGATGTTGCCCCTTACCCGCTCGAAGAGCGGGGCCCCCAGGTCGGTCTCCAGGGCGTGAATTTGCTTACTCAGCGAGGGCTGCGTGATGCCCACCAGATCGGCAGCTTGGGTGAAATGTCGTACTTCTGCGACCGCGACGAAGTACCGGAGCTGATGGAGCTGCATCTGTATAGCTTATGGCTATCAAGACTGCGAGGTCGATGCATTGGACGACTGATCAAACTGCTCCTAGCGTCGGCCGTGTGGTAATCACGAAAACTCGGTCGCCCATCCGCTCGAATGTCGGCCTCAAGGCCGTCATGGCGGTGACGGGCATCATCCTGGTGCTGTTCCTGATCCTGCACATGCTCGGCAACCTGAAGATCTTCACGGGCGAGACCTCGTTCGACCACTACGCGCACTGGCTCCGGGAGATCGGAACGCCGCTGCTGCCGTCGACCTGGTACCTGTGGATCCAGCGCACCGCGCTCACCGTGGCCGTCGTGGCGCACATCGTCTCGGCCACCGTGCTCGCGAAGCGCGCCCGGGCCGCCCGCCCGGTGCCGTACGCGCACCGCAGGAAGATCCACGTGAACTACGCGGCCCGCACCATGCGCTGGGGTGGTGTGATCATCCTGCTCTTCGTGATCTACCACATCCTGGACCTGACGACCGGTCACCTGAACCCACAGGGCGACCCGGCCAACCCCTACGGCAACGTCGTCCAGGACTTCGCGGCGGACCGCTGGTACGTCACCCTCTTCTACACCCTGGCGATCGTCACGCTCGGCTTCCACCTGCGGCACGGCGCGTTCAGCGCGTTCCGCAGCCTCGGGCAGCAGACCCCGAAGGGCGAGCGCCGGGCGCGTGCCGCGGCCCTCGTCCTCGCCGTCGCGCTCTGCGTCGGCTACCTCGTGGTCCCGTTCGCCGTACTCACCGGATTGGTGGCCTGACATGGATCTCTTCACCACCGGCGACCCGATCGCCGACACCAAGGCTCCCGACGGCCCCATCGAGACCCGCTGGGACCGCCACCGGTTCGCGATGAAGCTGGTCAACCCGGCCAACCGGCGCAAGCTGACCGTGATCGTGGTCGGCACCGGCCTGGCCGGCGGCTCCGCCGCGGCCACCCTGGCCGAGCAGGGCTACCACGTGAAGTCCTACTGCTACCAGGACAGCCCGCGCCGGGCCCACTCCATCGCCGCGCAGGGCGGCATCAACGCCGCCAAGAACTACCGCAACGACGGCGACTCGGTGCACCGGCTCTTCTACGACACCGTCAAGGGCGGCGACTTCCGCTCCCGCGAGTCCAACGTGCACCGGCTCGCCGAAGTCTCGGTCAACATCATCGACCAGTGCGTCGCCCAGGGCGTCCCGTTCGCCCGCGAGTACGGCGGCCTGCTCGACACCCGCTCCTTCGGCGGCGCGCAGGTGCAGCGCACCTTCTACGCCCGGGGCCAGACGGGCCAGCAGCTGCTGCTCGGCGCGTACCAGGCGCTGGAGCGGCAGATCGGCCTGGGCAACGTGGAGATGAACGCCCGGCACGAGATGCTCGAACTGGTCATCGTCGAAGGCCGGGCCCGCGGCATCGTGGTCCGCGACCTGGTCACCGGCGAGATCAGCACCGAGATGGCCGACGCCGTCGTGCTCGCCTCCGGCGGCTACGGCAACGTCTTCTACCTCTCCACCAACGCCAAGGGCTGCAACGTCACGGCCTCCTGGCGGGCGCACCGCAAGGGCGCGTACTTCGCGAACCCCTGCTACACGCAGATCCACCCGACCTGCATCCCGGTCTCCGGCGACCACCAGTCGAAGCTGACCCTGATGAGCGAGTCGCTGCGCAACGACGGCCGGGTGTGGGTGCCCAAGGCCAAGGGCGACGCCCGCAGCCCGAAGGACATCGGAGAGGACGAGCGGGACTACTACCTGGAGCGGATCTACCCCTCCTTCGGCAACCTGGTCCCCCGGGACATCGCCTCCCGCGCCGCCAAGAACGTCTGCGACGAGGGTCGCGGTGTCGGCCCGGGTGGGCTCGGCGTCTACCTCGACTTCGCCGACGCCATCGGCCGGCTCGGCCGCAAGGCCATCGAGGCCAAGTACGGCAACCTGTTCGAGATGTACGAGCGGATCACCGGCGAGGACCCGTACGAGGTCCCGATGCGGATCTACCCCGCCGTGCACTACACGATGGGCGGCCTCTGGGTCGACTACGACCTCCAGTCGACCATCCCGGGCCTGTTCGTGATCGGCGAGGCGAACTTCTCCGACCACGGCGCCAACCGGCTCGGCGCCTCGGCGCTCATGCAGGGCCTTGCCGACGGCTACTTCGTGCTGCCGAACACCATCGCGAACTACCTGGCCGCGGGCGCCCTGGACAAGGTCGACGCCAGCCACCCCGAGGCGGTGGCCGCGCGGACCGAGGTCGAGGAGCGGCTCCAGCGGCTGCTCGCGATCAACGGCGACCGCACGGTGGACTCGTTCCACCGGGAGCTGGGCCAGATCATGTGGGAGCACTGCGGCATGGAGCGCTCCGAGGCCGGGCTGCGCAAGGCGATCGACGAGATCCGCACCCTGCGCGACGAGTTCTGGCAGCGGGTCCGCGTCCCGGGCGACGGCGAGGGGCTCAACCAGTCGCTGGAGAAGGCCGGCCGGGTGGCCGACTTCTTCGAGCTGGCCGAGCTGATGTGCATCGACGCCCTGCACCGCGAGGAGTCCTGCGGCGGCCACTTCCGGGCCGAGTATCAGACCCCCGACGGTGAGGCGCAGCGCGACGACGACCGGTTCTCCTACGTGGCGGCCTGGGAATACGCCGGCACCGGTCAGCCCGTGCTGCACAAGGAAGACCTGACCTTCGAATACGTCCACCCCACGCAGCGGAGTTACAAGTGAACCTGACCCTGCGCATCTGGCGCCAGAAGGGCCCCGAGGACAAGGGTCAGATGGTGACCTATCCGGTGCAGGACGTGTCCCCGGACATGTCCTTCCTGGAGATGCTCGACGTGCTCAACGAGCGGCTGATCCTCGACGGCGAGGAGCCGGTCGCGTTCGACCACGACTGCCGCGAGGGCATCTGCGGCATGTGCAGCCTCATGATCAACGGTGAGGCGCACGGCCCGCAGCGCGGGACCACCGCCTGCCAGCTGCACATGCGGCAGTTCTCCGACGGGGACACCATCGACATCGAGCCGTGGCGGGCCCGCGCCTTCCCGGTCGTCAAGGATCTCGTGGTCAACCGCAACGCCTTCGACCAGATCATCGCCGCCGGCGGCTACATCACCGCGCCGACCGGCAGCGCCCCCGAGGCGCACTCCACGCCGGTGGCCAAGGCGGACGCGGACGCGGCCTTCTCCTCGGCCGCCTGCATCGCCTGCGGCGCCTGCGTGGCGGCCTGCCCGAACGGGTCCGGCATGCTGTTCACCGCCGCCAAGATCACCCAGCTCTCGCTGCTGCCGCAGGGCCAGCCCGAGCGGTACACCCGGGTGATCGGCATGGTGGACGCGCACGACGAGGCCGGCTTCGGCGGCTGCACCAACATCGGCGAGTGCGCGGCGGCCTGCCCGAAGGGCATCCCGCTGAACACCATCGGCCGGCTCAACCGGGACTACCTCAAGGCGACGTCCAAGCGCGCCGGCACCCCGGGGTCCTGAGCCCCCGCCATCCGACCCACACGACCGCCGCGCCCCGCACCCGGGGGCGCGGCGGTCGCCCTTTTCCGGGGTACGCGGGGCAGGCCCCCCGCCGGTTCAACCCCTCCCCCGCGGGTAGCAGTCCGGTGGACGGCACCGAAGAGGGGACATTCAGGCATGAAGGCACTGACCTGGCAGGGCAAGCGTGACGTCCGCGTCGAGGACGTACCGGATCCGCGGATCGAGGAGCCGACCGACGCGGTGATCCGGGTGACCTCGACCGCCATCTGCGGCTCCGATCTGCACCTGTACGAGGTGCTCGGGCCGTACCTGAAGCCCGGCGACGTGCTGGGGCACGAGCCGATGGGTGTCGTCGAGGAGGTCGGCCCGGGGGTGACCCGGCTCAAGCCCGGCGACCGCGTGGTCGTCCCCTTCAACATCTCCTGCGGCTCGTGCTGGATGTGCGACCGCCAGCTCTACGCCCAGTGCGAGACCACCCAGGTGACCAGCGAGGGCAAGGGCGCCGCGCTGTTCGGCTACACCTCGCTCTACGGCTCCGTCCCCGGCGGGCAGGCCGAGTACCTGCGGGTGCCGCAGGCCCAGTTCGGCCCGATCAAGATCCCGGAGACCGGGCCCGACGAGCGCTGGCTCTACCTCTCCGACATCCTGCCGACCGCCTGGCAGGCGGTGAAGTACGCCGACACCCCGCCCGGCGGCACCCTGGCGGTGTTCGGCCTCGGCCCCGTCGGGCAGTTCTGCGCCCGGATCGGCCGGCACCTCGGCGCCGGCCGGGTGATCGGCCTGGACCTGGTGCCGGAGCGGCTGGAGATGGCCCGCCGGCACGGCATCGAGGTGCTCGACGTCAGCGAACTCGACGACGTGCCCGGGGCGCTGATCGACCTGGTCGACGGGCGCGGCCCGGACGCGGTGATCGACGCGGTCGGCATGGAGGCGCACGGCGCCCCGGCCGGCAAGATCGCCCAGACCGCCGCCGGGCTGCTGCCGGACAAGCTGGCCCGGACCATGACCGACAAGGTGGGCGTCGACCGGCTCGTGGTGCTGCACGCCGCGCTCAAGGCCGTCCGGCGCGGCGGCACCGTGTCGATCTCCGGCGTGTACGGCGGCGAGCAGGACCCGATGCCGCTCATGGAGATGTTCGACCGGGGCGTCCAGCTGCGAATGGGGCAGTGCCACGTGAAGCGCTGGGTCGACGACATCATGCCGCTGCTCGCCGGCGACGACGACCCGCTCGGCGTCGAGGACCTGCGGACCCACCGGCTGCCGCTCGCGCGGGCGCCGCGGGCGTACGAGATGTTCCAGAAGAAGCAGGACGGCTGCGTCAAGGTCGTGCTCGAACCGTGAGCCGGACGGTGGTCATCACCGGCGCGACCAGCGGGATCGGCCGGGCGGCGGCCCGGGAGTTCGCCGGCCGTGGGGACCGCCTGGTCCTCGCGGCCCGCTCCCCCGCCACCCTGGCCCAGGTACGCGAGGAGTGCCGGGCGGCCGGCGCCGAGGTGCTCACCGTACCGACGGACGTCACCGCGCCCGGCGCGGTGGCCGCGCTGGCCGACGCGGCGGAGGCGGAGTTCGGCGCCATCGACGCCTGGGTGCACACCGCCGCCGTGATGGCCTACGGCCGCTTCGACGAGACCCCCGCCGAGGTCTTCGACCAGGTGATCCGCACCGACCTGCTGGCCGCCGCCGAGGTGGCCCGGGTGGCGCTGCGCCGCTTCCAGGCCGCCTCGGCCGGCACGCTGGTCCTCACCGGCTCGGTCCTCGGGCACATCACGGCGCCCTACATGAGCGGCTACGTGGCGGCCAAGTGGGGCCTCCAGGGGCTGGTCCGGGCGCTGCAGCAGGAGGCCCGGGAAACCCCGGGCGTGCGGATCTGCCTGGTCAACCCGGGCAGCGTCGACACGCCGGTCTAACGGCAGGCGGCGAACTACCTGGGCCGGATCGGGCGCCCGCCGCCGCCGGTCACCACGCCCGAGCGGGTGGCCCGGGCCATGGTCGACTGCGTCGACCGGCCCCGCCGGGAGGTGTCGGTGGGGCGGCTCAACGTCATCATGCGGTTCGGCTTCACCGTGCTCCCCGGCGTGTACGACGTGCTGGTGGGGCCGCTCATGCGGCTCGCCGGGCTGACCAACCAGCCGATCGCCCCCCACCCGGGCATCGTCTTCGACCCGAGCCCGGCCGGTGAGGCGGTCCGGGGCGGCTGGCTGCCCGACGTGCCGCGGGCGGTCCGGTCGGCGGGCGGGGTGACCGCGGCGGCCGGCTCGGCGCTGCTGCGCCGGCTGCGCTGAGCGGGGCGCCGGCGGGGTGCGACGTCGCCCGCGCGGGGTGGCGGACGGATGGCTACCGTGTACTGCGGGACACGGCGGAGGGACGGGACA
>NZ_WBKT01000041.1 GCF_008868175.1 Micromonospora sp. AMSO31t | reverse complement strand
TGACCGCCGTGCTCGCCGGCGACCTGCACCTCGGCGACTGGGTGGGAGTCTTCGGGCAGGGCGTGATCGGGCTGCTCGGCACCCGGCTCGCCGTCCTCTCCGGAGCCCGGGTCGTGGCCGTCGACCGGGTACCGGGCCGGCTCGCCCACGCCACCCGGCTCGGCGCCCGCCGGGTGGTCGATGCCACCGTCGACTCCGCCGCCGCCGCGCTGCACGCGGCCACCGGCGGCCGCGGCGCGGACGTCTGCCTGGAGCTGTCCGGGTCGTACCCGGCGCTGCACGAGGCGATCCGCGCCACCACCCACGCCGGCCGCGTCGTGGCCGCCGGCTTCTACCAGGGGTACGCCCACGGGCTGGGGCTCGGCGAGGAGTTCCACCACAACCGGATCCAGCTGGTGGCGGCCCAGATCTCCGGGCCCGCCCCCGCGCCCGGCACGGCCGGCCGGTGGACCGGGACCCGGATCGCCCACACCTTCATGGACCTGGTGGCCGAGGGCAGCGTCGACCCGCTGCCGCTGGTGAGCCACGTCGTCGACGCGGGCGCGGTGGCCGACGCGCTGGCGTTGCTCGACCGCGGTGACGGTGACGCCCTCCAAGTGGTGCTGAGGTTCCCATGACCATCCCCCTCGCCTGCCAGGAGCAGTTGCTCCCCGGCGCCGGCCTGTCCGAGAAGTACGCCCTCGCCGTCTCCCTCGGCTACCAGGGCATCGAGCTGCGCGGCTGCGGCGACCTGGGCCTCGCCCGGCGGCTGCCGGAGCTGCGCCGCGCCCGCGCCGAGGGCGTCGTCCTGCCGACCGTCTGCGTCGAGATGGACCACTTCATCGGCGACTTCGATCCCGAGCGGTCCCGGGACGCCGTGCGCAACCTGCGCTCCCAGCTCTCGGTGATCGCCGAGCTCGGCGGCCTCGGCGCCATGACCCCGGCCGCCTGGGGGATGTTCTCCCGCCGGCTGCCGCCGTTCGAGCCGCCCCGCCCGCCCGAGGGCGACCGGCAGGTCCTCGTCGACGCCCTGGGCGAGCTGGGCGAGCACGCCCGCGCCGAGGGGGTCACCCTCTTCCTGGAACCCCTCAACCGGTACGAGGACCACATGGTCAACCGGCTCGACGAGGCGGTGGCCCTGTGCCGTGCCGTGGCCCTGCCCTCGGTCCGGGTGGTCGCCGACACCTACCACATGAACATCGAGGAGGACGACGCCTGCGCGGCGCTGCGCGCGGCCGCGCCCTACCTGGGGCACGTGCAGGTCAGCGACTCCAACCGGCACCAGCCGGGCGCCGGGCACCTGGACTGGACGGCGCTGCTCGCCACCCTGGACGAGATCGGCTACCCCGGCTGGCTGGCGCTGGAGTGCCGGCTGCGCGGCGATCCCGTCGCCGCCCTGCGCCAGGCCGCCACCGTCCTGGGTCAGGCCCGGCCGCGGCGGGTGGCGGCGTGAGCGCCCCCGGCGAGGCCACCGGGGTACGGTCCGGCCGCACCGGCGCAGCCGAGCGCGCCGCCCGGCTGCGCCGGCTGGCGCTGGCCACACTCGACGCCAACTGGGAGCACGACCACACCGTCCCGTCCCGCACCCTCTATCCACACCAGTGGAGTTGGGACTCGGCGTTCATCGCGGTCGGGCTGGCGCACGTCCGTCCCGACCGGGCCTGGCGCGAGTTGCGCAGCCTGTTCGCCGCGCAGTGGGCCGACGGCCGGGTGCCGCACATCGTGTTCAACCCGGCGCTGCGGGTCGGCGCGTACTTTCCCGGGCCCGAGTTCTGGGACTCGGCCCGGGCCGAGGGCGCCCCGGCGGCGGCCACCTCGGGGATCGTCCAACCGCCGGTGCACGCCCCGGCCGCCTGGCTGGTGCACCGCCGCGCCCCCTCCGAGGCGTCCGTGGCCGCGCTGCGCTGGCTCTATCCGCGGCTGGTCGCCCAGCAGCGCTACCTGACCGGCCGGCGGGACGTCGGCGGGGGCGGGCTGGCCGCCGTGGTGCACCCGTGGGAGTCCGGTCTGGACAACAGCCCTGCCTGGGACGCCCCGCTGGCCGCGGTGCCCGCCGACGAGGCGGTGATGCGGGCGTACCGCCGGCACGACACCGCGCACGCCGACTCCGCGCACCGCCCCACCGACCTGGACTACGCGCGCTACGTCACACTCGTGGACGCGTACCGGGCGGGCCGCTACCGGGACGACGGGCTGCTCGGGCGGCATCCGTTCCTCGTGGAGTGCCCGCTGGTCAACGCGGCGCTCGGGGTCTCCGAGCAGGCCCTCGCCCGGATCGCCACGGTGGTCGGCGCCGACCCGGGGCCGCACCGGGACCGCGCGGCCCGGATCACGCAGGCCCTCGTCGACCGGCTCTACGACCCGGTGAGCGGCACGTTCCGCCCGCGCGACGTCCGGGCGGACCGGCTCGTCCCGGCCCGCACCGTGCTGGGGCTCCTGCCGCTGATCCTGCCCGACCTGCCGGCCCGCCAGGCGCGGGCGGTGCTTGCCGAGGCGTGCTCGCCCCGGTTCGGCCTGGCCGCCCGGATGGACCGCCCGCTGCCCACGCACGACCGCACCGCGCCGGACTTCGAGCCGCTGCGTTACTGGCGCGGCCCGAGCTGGGTGAACACCGGCTGGCTGCTGTGGCGGGGGCTGCGCGCCCACCACCGCCCCGACCTGGCCGCCGGGCTGCGCGAGTCCCTGCTGGACCTGGTCGACGGGGCCGGCTGCCACGAGTACTTCCACCCGGACACCGGGGCCGGGCTCGGGTCACCGGCGTTCAGTTGGACGGCCGCGCTCGTGCTCGACGCCCTCGCCGAGGGGTGAGCCGCCGGCTCAGCCGGCCGGCACCGGGGCCGGGTCGGCCGGCGCCGGCACGGCCGCCGCGTCGGCGGGCGGCTCCGGGATCAGCAGCTCGGCCGGCACCGGCTCGACCTCGACCCGGCAGTCGTGGAAGGTCGGCGCCTCGCCCAGGTCGGTGTCGCGCACCGCGGTGACCGCGTTGACCGTGGCCCGCCCGGGGCTGAGCCGCGCCCAGTACGCCTTGTAGGTGAACGCCAGGCCCGGCCGGGTCGCCTCGTCCACGGCGACCGCCGCGAGGAACGCACCCCGGTCGTTGCGCACCCGCACGGCGTCGCCGTCGGCGAGACCGCGCGCCGCCGCGTCATCCGGGTGCAGGTGCACCCGGGGCGGCCCGGTCCGCCGGGCATGCCAGGGCAGCGAGGCGAAGGTGGAGTTCATGAGGAACCGGCCCGCCGGGGCGAGCAGCACCAGCGGGAACCGGCGGGCCAGCTCGGGGTCGGCCGCCTCCACGGGCGGCGTGTGCCCGGGCAGCGGGTCCACCCCGAGCCGGGCCAGCGCCGGGTCGTGCAGCCGGGCCCGGCCGTCCGCGGTGGGGAAGCCGCCCGCGGCGAAGGGTGCGGAGCCGACCGGCACCCCGGTGGTCCGGGCGTACGTCTTCTGCCGCAGCTCCTCGAAGCTGACCGGCGTGCCGGCCAGCAGCTGTCGGGCCAGGTCCTCGTCGCTGTCGCGGAACCGCGGGTGGTCGATGCCGAGCGCGGCGGCGATCCGCCGGAAGATCTCGGTGTTCGGCAGCGCCTCGCCGGGCGCCCGGGTGACCGGCAGGTTCAACGTCGTGTAGTGGTGGCCGTAGGACGAGTGCAGGTCCAGGTGCTCGGGCTGCATGGTGGCCGGCAGCACCACGTCGGCGTAGTCGCAGGTGTCGGTCCAGCGCTGCTCCAGCACCACGGTGAACAGGTCGGTGCGGCGCAGGCCGGCGAGGAGCCGGTTCTGGTCCGGTGCGGTGGCGGCCGGGTTGGAGTTGAACACCACCAGCGACGTCACCGGCGGGTCCGCCTCGCCGGTGAGCACGGTCGCCAGCCGGCTCATGTTCAGCTTCCGGGCCAGCGGGGCCGGCATGCCGGGCGGCCGGACCACCCGGCCCTCGTCGATCGGGTGGTGTCCGCTGGTCGACACCAGCGCGCCGCCGCCCGGGTGCCGGAAGTCGCCGGTGACCAGCGGCAGCGCGCAGATGGCCCGGATCGCCTGGCCGGCGCCGTGGTGCCGTTGCAGGCCCAGGCCGACCCGGACGGCGGTGGGCCGGGTGGTGGCGATCCGGTCGCCGAGGCGGCGGACCACCTCCACGGGCAGGCCGCACTCGGCGGCGGCCCGCTCCACCGGCCACTCGTCGAGCCGGGCGGCCAACTCGGGCCAGCCGACGGTGTGCGCGGCCAGCCACTGCTCGTCGGCGGCACCGGCGTCGCGTACGTGCCGCATGAGGCCGAGGGCCAGGGCCGCGTCGGTGCCGGGCAGCGGGGCGACGTGCTCGTCGCTGCGGGCCGCGGTGTCGGTGCGCAGCGGGTCGACGGTGACCACGTACGCGCCGCGCTCCCGGGCCCGCTGCACGAACGGCCACAGGTGCAGGTTGGTGGCGAGCGGGTTGGCGCCCCAGAGCACGACCAGCTTCGCCGCCACGATCGACTCCGGCTCGAAGCCGACCGAGCCGCCGTAGATCGACTGCAGCGCCGCCCGGGCCGCGCCCGTGCAGATGGTGGTGTCCAGCCGCGACGCGCCCAGGTGGGCGAAGAGCCGCTGGCCCATCGTCCAGCCCTGCACGTGCCCCATGGTGCCGGCGAAGTAGTAGGGCAGCACCGACTCCGGGCCGTCGCGGTCGATGCTCGCGCGCAGCCCGGCGGCCACCCGCTCGACCGCCTCCGCCCAGCTCGCCGGCCGGTAGCCGACCCGCCCGGCGCCCTTCGGGCCGGTGCGCACGTAGGGCGTGGTCAGCCGGTCGGGGCCGTTGACCGCGTCGAGGTAGCGGTTGACCTTGCCGCAGAGCGCGCCCCGGGTGAACGGGTGGTCGCGGTCGCCGCGCAGGGCGACGGCCCGGCCGTCGGAGACCGTGAGCTGCCAGACGCAGGTGTCGGGGCAGTCCAGCGGGCAGGCGCCGGGGTGGGTGGTACGGGCCATGCGGCGAGCCTACCGAGCGGCGGCGCCCGCCCGGTTCCCGCACGGGTGGCCGGCCGGGTCAGACGATCGGCCGCCAGTCCGGCCCGTCGGGCCGCCCGGTCGAGGTGAGCGCGGCGAGCATCACGGCCTCGACCTGCTCGGGCGTCAGGTGCTCCCGGCGGTCGGCGCCCGGCACGTAGGCGCCCCACGCCCGGCCGTCCGGCTCCTGCACGACGACGCCGACCGGGTCGCGGTGGTCGCTCACGGCGGCGATGACGCCCCACGGCCGGTGGATGTGCACCTGCTGCTGGAGATCCGGGTCGAGTTCCCGCAGCCACCGCCGGACGGTCTCGCGGTCGTCCAACTCGACAGTCTCCGTCCCGGTCCGGAAGAGGCCGTACGTGCTCACCCGCTCGGCAACGTCCTGCCGTTCCGGACCCGCTCCACCCAGGAGTCTGCTCAGCCACCCCATCCGGATGCTCCGTCCCGCGTCGGTGCCCGGCGTCCCGGGCGTCCCGGCGGATGTGCCCCGCCGTGCGACGGCGGCAAACCCGGCACCCTGGCGCGGAGCGCTGACCTCCGCTCAGCGCGTACCGGTGGCCGATCCGCAGTTTGCGGCGGCCGGGCGCGGGTAACCGCGGGCGCGACGCTCCGGGAGTCCGGGCCGGGGCTTGTCGGATACCCGGCAGCGGCCGGCGACGACAGGAGTGCGGCTGTGCGGTTTCCCCGATTCGTCGAGGCGGTGTCCCGCCGGGCCGAGCTGCCCACCGGCCAGGCCGCGACGATCTCGCGGGCGGTGTTGCAGACCCTCGCCGAGCGGATCACCGCCACCGAGTCGGCGGACCTGGCCGCGCAGCTGCCGGACGAGGTCGGCAGCTATCTCGCCGCTCCGGGCGAGGGCGGCACGACGGGTGGCGCGGTCGCGTTCCTGTACCGGGTCGCGGAGCGGGCCGGAGTGGACCCGGCGGTCGCCGAGGTGGGCTCCCGCGCGGTGCTCGCCACCCTGCGCGAGACGGTCACGGTCGGCGAGTTCCAGGACCTCGTGGCGCAGCTCCCCAAGGGATTCGACGCGATGGTCGACCCGATCCCGCGACCACCGTACGATGTGTAGTCAGGCACCCCGGGACGCGTGTTGAGCTGCGGCGACGAGGCCACCCGCGGTGGAAATTCCACGGTCCGGAAGTATTTTCACCGTAAAATAACTCGTGAGTAGACGCTTACGCGGTAAATCGTCTACGCGCTAGAGGGATGATCGGTCGAATTCCGCCGTCCGAGCTTCCACGGGTCGTCATCCCTTCGGCTTGACCTGAATCGATGCCGTCCCCATCGAGAGATTGAGCTTTATTCTGCTCCCAGTGTGAAGTCCTGGGGGGGATCATGATCACATTCACCGAACGCTGCGCGCCTGCCGTCCACGGGGAACAAACAGCCCGCTGACATGGCACAGCCGATGATCATCAATCGTTTCGGCGAGGTCGCGGCGCATCACGGTGATCGGCCGGCCCTTCTCGGCGAGACCCACGAGGTCGACTATGCCGGGTTGGCCGGGATGGCCGGGGGACACGCGGCCGCGCTCGCCGCCGCCGGCGTCCGACCCGGTGACCGCGTCGCCCTGCTCACCGCGCACGGCGCACCGACCGTCGCGGCGCTGCTCGGCGCCCTCGCCGCGGGATGCGCCTACGTGCCGCTGGACCCGGGCTTCCCGGTCGACCGGCTGCGCCACATGCTCGCCGCCGCCGGGGTCACCGCCCTCGCCTGCGCCGCCGAACACCGCGAGCTGGCCCGGGACCTCGCCGACGGGCGGACCGTCGTGCCGCTGGACGAGGTGCCGCCGGCCCCGCTGCGGCCCGTGCCGGTCGACCCGGACGCGCTGGCGTACGTGCTGTTCACCTCGGGCTCCACCGGGGTGCCCAAGGCCGTCGGGCAGACCCACCGCAACCTGGCGCACGTCGTCGACAACCAGATCGCCGCGCTGGCCATCGGCCCGGCCGACCGGCTCAGCCTGCTCGCCTCGTTCAGCTTCGACGCCGCCATCCCCGACCTCTACCCGGCGCTGCTCACCGGCGCCGCCGTGGTCCCGGTCGACCTGCGCCGGCACGGGCTCGCCCACGCCGTCGGGCAGCTCGACCGGCACCGGGCCACCGTGCTGCACTGCACGCCCACCGTCTACCGCTACCTGCTCGACACCCTCGGCGACCGGCGCCTCGACGCGGTCCGGGTGGTGCTGCTCGGCGGCGAGCAGGCCACCTACGCCGACGCCCTCCGCGGCCGGGACCGGTTCGCTCCCGACTGCCGGCTGGTCAACGGCTACGGCGCCACCGAGATGACGTTCGTGGCCCGGCACGTGCTCCCGCTGTCCACGGTGGACGCGGCCGCCGCCGGCCCGCTGCCGATCGGCACCGCGTTCCCCGGCTACCAGGTCGACCTCGCCCCGGACACCGGCGAGCTGGTGGTCCGCAGCCGGCACCTCGCACCGGGCTACCTCAACCAGGACAGCGACCGGTTCACCGTGGACGCCGACGGGCTGCGGGCGTACCGCACCGGCGACCTCGGCCGGCGGCTGCCCGGCGGCGAGCTGGTCTGCCTCGGCCGGCTCGACCGGCAGGTCAAGGTGCGCGGGCACCGGGTCGAGCTGACCGAGATCGAGGCCGTGCTGGCCGCCCAGCCCGGCGTGGCCGGCGTGCGCGCCATCGCCCGGAACGGCGAACTGCTGGCGTACGCCCGGCCGGCCGGCGACCGCCCCGACCCGGCCGCCCTGCGCGCCGCGCTCGCCGCCGCGCTGCCCGGGTACGCGCTGCCCCGCGCGGTCGTGCTGCTCGACGAGTTCCCGCTCACCGTCACCGGCAAGGTCGACGAGCGGGCGCTGCCCGACCCGGCGGCCGAGGTGCCGGCCGGCGCGGCGCCCGCCACCGACACCGAGCGGGCCGTGCACGACATCTGGTGCGCCGTGCTCGGCCGGCCGGCGGTGTGCCGCACCGACAGCTTCTTCGACGTCGGCGGGCAGTCCCTGCTGCTGGGCCAGGTGCAGCAGCGGCTCGCCGACCGGTTCGGCGTTCGCGTGCCGATGCTGCGCCTCTTCGACCACCCCACGGTGGCCGCCCAGGCGGCGCTGCTCGACGCCCCGCCCGAGGCGGTCCGCGCCCCGGTGCTGCCCGCTCCCGCCGCGCCGGCCGCCGCGGCCCGCGACTACACCGGCGACGAGATCGCCGTGGTCGGCCTCGCCGGCCGCTTCCCGGGCGCGCCGGACGTGGCCACCTTCTGGTGGAACCTGTGCACCGGGGTCGACTCGATCCACGAGCACACCGACGAGGAGCTGGCCGCCCTGGGCGTCGGGCCGGGGCTGCGCGCCGACCCCCGGCACGTGCGGGCCGTCGGCCGGCTCGACGGGGTCGCCGACTTCGACGCCGGGTTCTTCTCCTTCGCCGCCGACGAGGCGGCCCGGACCGACCCGCAGCACCGGCTCTTCCTGGAGACCGCCTGGGAGGCCCTGGAGGACGCCGGGCACGACCCGGAGCGTTTCCCCGGCCTGGTCGGGGTCTACTCGGCCACCTCCGCCAACCGGTACTTCCTGTTCCACCTCATGGACAACCCGGCCGTGGTGGGCGACGTCGACCCGGACGACTGGGAGGCCCGGCTGATCGGCCGGCAGTTCACCGACCACCTGCCCGGGCAGGTCGCCTACCGGCTCGGGCTCACCGGGCCCGCGCTGGCCGTGCAGAGCGCCTGTTCCAGCTCGCTGGTCGCGGTGTGCCTGGCCGCGCAGAGCCTCGCCGACTACCAGTGCGACCTCGCCGTGGCCGGCGGGGTGACCGTCACCTGGCCCCGGCACCGGCACACCCCGGGCGGGCTGGCCTCGCCGGACGGCCGCTGCCGTGCCTTCGACGAGGGCGCCAACGGCTCGGGCTTCGGCTCCGGTGCCGGGGTGGTGGCGCTGCGCCGGCTCGCCGACGCGCAGGCCGACGGCGACCGGATCTACGCCGTCCTGCCCGGCTGGGCGGTCACCAACGACGGGGCGGACCGCGCCGGCTTCGCCGTGCCCGGGCCGGCCGGGCAGGCCGCCGCGGTGGCCAACGCGCTGGCCACCGCCGAGGTCGCCCCCGGTGAGGTCGGCCTGGTCGAGGGGCACGGCAGCGGCACGCCGCTCGGCGACGCCATCGAGGTCGCCGCGCTGCACGAGGTGTACGCGGGTGCCGCGCCCGCCGACAGCTGCGCGCTCGGCTCGGTCAAGACCAACATCGGCCACCTCGACGCGGCCGCCGGGATCGCCGGGCTGATCAAGGCGGTGCTCGCCGTGCGGCACGGGGTGATCCCGCCGAACCTGCACTTCACCCGCCCGCACCCGGAGATCGACCTGGCCGCCGGCCCGTTCTACGTGCCCACCAAGGCGCGGGACTGGCCCGAGGGGCCGCGCCGGGTGGCCGGGGTCAGCGCCTTCGGGCTCGGCGGCACCAACGCGCACGTCGTGGTGGAACAGCCGCCGCCGGCCGACCCGGCCGACCCGCCCGGCGACGGGCCGTGGCTGCTGCCGGTGTCGGCGCGTACCCCGGCGGCGCTGCGGGCCGCGCTGGCCCGGCTGCGGGCCCACCTCGGCGGCGACGCCCCGGCGTTGCCCGAGGTGGCCGCCACCCTGGCGCTCGGCCGGCGGGCCTTCGCCCACCGGGCCGCGGTGGTCGCCGCCGACCTGACCGGCGCGCTCGCCGGGCTGGACGCGCTGCTGGACACCGACGCCCGGGTCGCGGGCGAGGGTGGCCCGCTGCGCGAGCTGGCGGCCGACTGGGTCGCCGGGCGGGACGTCGACTGGGACGCCCTGCACCCCGAGGGCACGGTCCGGCGCACCGGCCTGCCCACCTATCCGTTCCAGCGCCGGCGGTACTGGATCGACCCCGTCCAGAAAGGACCGCGGTGAACTGGTTCGTCTCCGCCGGAAGCCGACCCCAGGCGCCGGTGCGGTTGTTCTGCCTGCCCTACGCCGGTGCCGGCGCGAGCGCGTTCCGGCGCTGGCAGGAGGGGATCGGCCCGGACGTCGAGGTGCTGCCGGTGCAGCTGCCCGGCCGGGAGAACCGGATCAGCGAGGATCCGCGCTTCGACGTCGCCGAGGTGGCCGACGCCGTGGCGGCCCGGGCCGACCGCCCGTACGCCCTCTACGGCCACTCGATGGGCGGCCGGCTCGGCTACGAGGTGGTCCGCGAACTGCGCCGGACCGGCCGGCCCCTGCCGCTGCGCCTCTACGTCGGCGGCGCCCGCGCCCCGCACGTCACCGCGCCCGGCCCCTTCGACGGGCTGTCCCGGGCCGACGACGACGAGCTGCTGCGCCGCCTCGGCGACGGCGGCGGCCTGCCCGCCGAGCTGTTCGAGCACCCCGAGCTGGTGGAGCTGCTGCTGCCGCTGCTGCGGGCCGACTTCGGCCGGGTGGACGGCTACCGGTACGTGCCCGGCGAGCCCCTGCCGCTGCCGATCGTCGCGTTCAGCGGCCGGGACGACCGGGCCGTCACCCGCGAGCAGCACGCCGCCTGGGCCGAGCACACCGCCGCCGGGTTCACCCTGCATGAGCTGGCCGGCGGCCACTTCTTCCTGCATGACCAGCTCCCCGAGCTGCTCGCGCTGATCCGCGCCGACCTGGCCGCGGCCCTCGGCGCCGAGACCACCCGCACCGGCACGCCGGGCGCGGGCACGGACCGGGTGCACACCGCCGGCCGCGGGACCGCCGGCGGTGTGCACCGGGTGCCGCTCCGCGACACCGCCTGGTCGGTGTGGCGCGACGCCATCCTGCGCACCACCGGCTTCCCGGCCGACGGCCTGGACCTGTTCGCCGCGCCCCGGGCTGCCGCGGCGGCCGACGAGCTGCTCGCCACCGGCACCGGCGAGGACCGCTACGACAAGGAGTTCGACGAGGCGGTCCGCGCCGGTGCCCAGCGGATCAACGAGCTGGCCGCCGACCCGCTGCTGCGCGAGGCGGTCACCTGGCAGAACCGGGGCGCCCTGGTCGCGCTGGACGGGCTGGCCCGCGGCGGCGCCGACGCGGCCCGCAACGTGCGGCGCCGGGACCGGGAGCGGGCGCTGCTCAAGTACTGGCAGCGCTACGGCGGAAAGAACGAGACGGTCGGCTTCTTCGGCCCGAGCTGCTGGGTGACCGTCGACCCCGACCAGCCGGAGACCGCCCGGATCCGCCCCGGCGCCGGGCTGACCCGGCGGCGCTGGGTGTGGTTCGAGTCCTGGGCGCTGGCCGCGTACGCCGAGCGGATCGGCGCCGACCTGGCCGTCCGCCGGTGGTGGCCGCCGGTGCTGCGCCCGCACCTCGCGGTCCGGGACCGGACCGTGCTGCGCCCCGGCCGGCCCCCGCTGGCGCTGACCCCGGTGGAGGCGGCCCTGCTCGCCGCCGCCGACGGCGACCGCTGCGCCGCCGACCTGGTGGCCGACCCGGCCATCGGCCTGCGCCGCCCCGAGGACGGGTACGCCCTGCTCGACCGGCTGGTGGAGCGGGAGCTGATCAGCTGGGACGCGGCGCTGCCGGTCAGCCCGGACGCCGAGCGGGTGCTGGCCGACCGGATCGCGGCGATCGGCGACGAGGCCGCCCGCAGCGCCGCGCGGGACGGTTTCGACCGGCTCCGCACCGCCCGCGACGAGGTGGCCGGGGCGGCCGGCGATCCGGTGCGCCTGCGCGCCGCGCTGGACACTCTCGACGCCACGTTCACCGAGCTGACCGGCGCCCCGGCCGTCCGCCGGGCCGGACAGATGTACGCCGGCCGGACCATCTGCTACGAGGACACCGCCCGCGACCTGGACGTGGTCTTCGGCGCGCCGCTGCTCGCCGAGCTGGCCGCCCCGCTGGACGTGCTGCTGCGCGCCGCCCGGTGGATGGCGAACGCCCTGGCCGACGCGTACGACGAGGTGTTCCGGGGGCTCTACGACGAGCTGCGCACCGAGGCCGGCGGCGGTCCGGTCGCCCTCGCGGACCTGTGGTTCCTGGCCCAGGGCCTGTTCTGGGGTGCGGGCGAGCGGCCGGTCGACGGGGTCGCCGCCGACTTCGCGGCCCGCTGGGCCGGGCTGTTCGGCCTGGACGCGCTGCCGCCCGGCACCACCGACGTGCGGCTGCGGGTGGCCGACCTGGCCGACCGGGTCGACGCGGTCTTCCCGGGCGCCCGGGCGACCTGGTCCAACGCCGTGATGCACAGCCCCGACCTGCAGATCTGCGCCACCGACGCGGCGGCGCTGGCCCGGGGCGAGTACACCGTGGTGCTCGGCGAGCTGCACGCCGCCTGGTCGTCGTTCGACTGCGCGGTCTTCACCCCGTCGCACCCGGACGTGGAGCGGCTGCGCGCCGCGCTGGCCGAGGACATGGGCGCGCGGCGGATCCGGCTGCTCTTCCCCACCGAGTGGCCCCGCCGGACCAGCCGCACCTCCGAGTCGCTGACCGGGCCCACCGACCGGCACCTGGCCTTCCAGGACGCGCCGGGCGGGGAACCGGCCCGGGTGCTGCCCACCGTGGACCTCACCGTCGGCGAGGTCGACGGCCGGCTCGTCGCCACCGCCTCGGACGGGCAGCGGTGGCCACTCACCGAGGTCTTCGCCGAGCTGTTCAGCGCCCACGCGGTGGACGGCTTCAAGCTGGTCGCCGCCGCGCCGTACACGCCCCGGATCACGCTGGACCGGCTGGTGATGGCCCGGCAGACCTGGCGGACAACGGTGGGGGAGAGCGGCCTGGCCCAGGCCACCGGCGAGCGGCAGCGCTTCCTGGCCGTGCGGGACTGGCGGCGCCGGCTCGGCCTGCCCGAGCAGGTCTACGTCAAGCTCGGCACCGAGACCAAGCCGTGCTTCGTGGACCTGTCCAGCCCGGCCTTCGCCAACATGTTCTGCGCCATGGTGCGGGCCGCCCGGGTCGACGGCGGCGACGACGCCTCGCTCACCGTCAGCGAGATGCTCCCGACCACGGACCAGGCCTGGGTGCCCGACGGCGCCGGCCGCCGCTACTTCAGCGAGCTGCGCCTGCACATCGTGGACACCGAGGGGACGGAGAACCGATGAGCCACCTGCTGCCGCTGGGGGAGACCGGCTGGTCGGTCTGGCGGGACGTGGTGTTGCGCACCGCCGGGTTCCCGGCGGAGGGGCTCGACCGGTTCGCCGCACCGGAGGCGGCCGCCGTCGCCGACGCGGTGCTGACCGGTGCGAGCAGCCCCGACCTGCTCGACAAGGTGCTGCGCGAGGCGTTCGCCGACTCGTCCGCCGTCGTGAACGAGCTTGCCGCCGACCCGCTGCTGCGCGAGGCGGTCACCTGGCAGAACCCGGACATGCTCGTCGCGCTCGACGGCCTGCTGCGCACCGATCCCGAGGTGCGCAACGTCCGCCGGCGCAAGCGCGAGCTGAGCCTGCTGCGCTACTGGCAGCGGTACTGCGGCAAGGCCGAGACGATCGGCTTCTTCGGGCCGGTCTGCTGGGGGACCCTCGATCCGGCGGAGCCGGCTGTCCGGTTGTCACCCGGCCCGTCGCTGGTCCACCGGCGGCACGTGTTCTTCGAGGCGTGGGCGCTGATCGCGTACGCCGACCGGCTGGGTGACGACCTGGCGGTGCGCCGCTGGTGGGCTCCCGCGCTGCAACCGCACCTGACCGTCGAGGGGCGCCAGCTGCGCTGGCCGCTGCACCCGCCGATCGCGCTGACCCCGACCGAGGCCCGGCTGCTCTCCGCCTGCGACGGGCGGACCCCCGCGCGGGAGCTGGCGGAGCGGCTGCACGCCGACGGCGAGGTGCACGGCGTCGACGACGTCTACCTGCTGCTCGACCGGTGGGTCGATCGCGGTCAGCTCATCTGGGGCGCCAACCTGCCGGTCAGCCCGGACGCCGAGGAGGTGCTCGCCGAGCGGATCGCGCTCATCGGCGACGAGGGCGTCCGGGCCGAGGTGGCCGCCAATGTCGACCGGCTCCGCGCGGCCCGGGACGCGGTCGCCGCGGCCGCCGGCGACCCGGACCGGCTCGGTGCCGCCCTGGCCGCGCTGAACACCGAGTTCACGGCGGTGACCGGCCGCCCGGCCACCCGCCACAGCGGCCAGATGTACGTCGGCCGCACCGTCTGCTACGAGGAGACCGCCCGGGACCTGGAGTTCACCGTCGGCTCGGCCGTCCTGGACGCGCTGGCCGCCCCGCTGGGGCTGGTGCTCCAGACCGCCCGCTGGTTCACCGGGGAGGTCGCCACGCGGTGCGCCGACCTCTTCGCCGAGCTGCACGGCGAGCTGGCCGCCGACGGCCCGGTGCGGCTGGCGGACCTCTGGTCGCTGGCGCAGGGGACGCTGGTCGCACCGGACGGCCCGATCGGCCGGGCCGGTGCCGCCTTCACCGAGCGGTGGGCGGAGCTGTTCGGCCTGCGCGACCTGCCCGCCGGCCAGGCGGAGCTGCTGCTGCGCGCCGACGACCTGGCCGAGCGGGTCCGGCTGCTCTTCCCCGCGGAGCGCCCCGGCTGGCCGTCGGCCCGCCTGCACAACCCGGACGTCCAGGTCAGCGCGGCCTCACCGGAGGCGATCCGGCGGGGCGAGTTCCTGCTCGTCCTCGGCGAGCTCCACCCGGCCCACGTCGCCTACGACAGCGCCGTGTTCAGCCCGTTCCACCCCGACCCGGCGGCGCTGCGGGCCGCCGGTGACGCCGACCTCGGCCCGGCCCGGCTGCGGCTGCTCTGGCCGGACAGCTACCCCCGGCGGACCACCCGCACCACGTACGGGCTGACCGGGCCCGCGGACCGCCAGCTCGGCATCGACACCGCACACGGCGCGGACCCCGACCAGCTGGTGCCGGCCACCGCGGTCACCGTGGAGGGCGCCGCCGGCCAGCTGGTCGCGGTCTTCCCCGACGGCGGGCGCTGGCCGCTCATGGAGGTCTTCGCCGGCCTGCTCGACTCGCTGCTGCTGGACGCCTTCAAGCTGCTCGACCCGGCCCCGCACACGCCCCGGATCACCATCGACCGGCTGGTGGTGGCCCGCCGCACCTGGCGGAGCACGGCGGGCGGGTGCGGCCTCGCCGGGCACGCCGACGAGATCGCCCGCTACCTCGCCGTGCGCCGGTGGCGGGCGGCGGCCGGCCTGCCCGAGCGGGTGTTCGTCAAGGTCGGCACCGAGATCAAGCCCTGCTACGTCGACCTGACCGGCCCGCTGTACGCGCAGTCGCTCTGCGCCATGGTCGACGCCGCCCACCGGACCAGCCCGGACGTCCCGATCGTGGTCTCCGAGCTGCTGCCCGCCCCGGCGGAGTCCTGGGTCACCGACGCGCAGGGCCGCGGCTACGTCAGCGAACTCCGCCTCCAGATCACCGACCCAGCCGAGCACCGGGGAGACCACGGGTGACCGACATCCTGACCGTCAGCGCCGCGTACGGGGCGGACCTGCCCTGGCCGGACGCCACCCTGGCCGATCTGATCACCGCGCAGGCCGTCCGCACCCCCGACGCGGTGGCGGTACGCCAGTGGGACACCCGGCTGACCTACCGGCAGCTCGTCGACCGGGCCGCCGGGGTGGCCGCCGCCCTGCGCGAGCGCGGCACCGTTCCCGGCGACCGGGTCGGGGTCTGCGGGGCGCGTACCCCCGACCTGGTGGTCACCGTGGTCGGTGCGCTGCTGGCCGGCGCCGCGTACGTGCCGCTGGAGCCGGGCGGCCCCCGCGAGCGGCTGCGCGAGATCGCCCGGGACGCCGGGATCCGGGTGGTCGTCGGCGACGCCGCGGCGGCCGAGTTCGGCGACGAACCCGGCGTCGAGGCGGTCGGGCTGCCCGGCCCGGCACCGCTCGTCCCCTGCCCGGCGCGTCCCGGCGACCCGGCGTACGTGCTGTTCACCTCCGGCTCCACCGGCCGGCCCAAGGGGGTGCTCACCACCCACCGCAACGCCGTCGAGTTCGTCACCGGGGTCGCCGCGCTGACCGGCGCCGACGCCTCGGTACGCAGCCTCGGCATCGCCTCGCTCGGCTTCGACGCGGCCACCATGGACCTGTTCGTGCCGCTGCTGCTCGGCGGCGCGGTGCAACTGCTCGGCGCCGACGACCGGGCCGACCCGGTCCGGCTCGCCCGGTTCGTCGCCGCGCACGAGGTGACCTGGGGCTTCATCACCCCGACCGTGCTCGCCCTGCTCGACCCGGCGGAGCTGCCCTCCTGGCGGGTGCTGCTCTGCGGCGGCGAGGCGGTCCCGGCCGAGCTGGTCGTCCGCTGGGCGCCCGGCCGGCGGTTCCTCAACGGCTACGGCCCCACCGAGACCACCGTGCTGGCGGTCAGCGGTGACCTCACCGCCGCCGACACCGACCCGGTGCCCATCGGCGGGCCCCTGCCCAACCACCGGGCGTACGTCGTGGACGCCGACCTGCGGCCGGTGCCGCCGGGGGAGACCGGCGAGCTGCTGATCGGCGGCCCCGGCCTGGCCGACGGCTACCTCAACCGGCCCGCGCTGACCGCCGAGCGGTTCGTCCCCGACCCGTTCGGCGACCGGCCGGGGGAGCGGCTCTACCGCACCGGCGACCTGGTCCGGCAGGCGCCGGACGGCCGGATCGTCTACCTCGGCCGGGCCGACCGGCAGGTCAAGGTGCGCGGCCAGCGGATCGAGCTGGGCGAGGTCGAGGCCGTGCTGGCCGGCCACCCCGGCGTCGACGGGGTGGCCGTGGAGGCCGTGCCCGGCCCGGCCGGCACCGAGCTGGTCGCCTTCCTCACCCCCGCCGACGCGCCCGGCGACGAGGCGCTGCGGGCGTACGCCGGGCCCCGGCTGACCACCGCGATGCTGCCGGCCCGGACGGTGCGGCTGGCCGCGCTGCCGGTCAGCCTGACAAGCGGCAAGCTGGACCGGCCGGCGCTGCGCGCGCTCGCCGCGGCGGCTCCGGAGGTGGCCGAGGGGGCCGGCGGCCGTGACCCGGTGGAGGCGGCGGTCCGGCGGCTCTGGATCCGGCTGCTCGGCGCGAACCCGGAGCCGGACAGCGACTTCCTGGCGGCCGGCGGCAACTCCATCGCCGCCATGCGGCTGGTCGCCGCCCTCCGCGCCGAGCTGGGCCGGCGGGTCGACACCCGGGTGCTGTTCACCGACCGCACCTTCGGCGCGCTGGTCGACCGGGTGCGGGCCGCCGCGCCCGCCGACGGCGACGGCCTGACCACCGGCAACCCGCCCACGCTGTCCCCGCCGCAGCGGCGGCTCTGGTTCATGGACCAGCTCGCCCCGTCCAGCGCGCCCTACAACATCGCCGTGGCGCACCGGCTGCGCGGGCCGCTGGACCCCGCCGCGCTCGGCGCCGCGCTGCGCGCCGTGGCCGAGCGGCACGACGTGCTGCGCTGGCGGATCCCGCAGACCGGCGGGGTGCCGTACGCGGTCCGCGAGGAACCGACCGACGTGGCCGTGCCGGTGGTCGACCTGACCGGCGCCGCCGACGCCGAGGCGGAGCTGGCCACCATGCTCGCGGCCGGGGCCGGGCACTCGTTCGACCTGGCCACCGGGCCGCCCTGGCAGGTGACCGTCTACCGGCTCGACGCCGACACCCACGTGCTCGCGATCACCGTGCACCACGCGGTCTTCGACGGCTGGTCCGAGGCGCTGCTCTACGACGAGCTGGCCGGCGCGTACGCCCGGGCGGTCGCCGGTGCGCCGCCGGCCCGGCCGGAGCTGCCCGCCACGTACGCCGACTACGCGGTCTGGCGGGCGGAGCGCGACCTCCGCCGGGGCGCGGCCGACCTGGCCTGGTGGACCGACCACCTGGCCGGCGCCCCGACCGTGCTGGACCTGCCCCGCGACCGGCCCCGCCCGGCCGTGCAGACCTACGCCGGCGTGGAGGCCGCGGTGCGGCTCACGGAGGCGGCCGACCGGGCGGTGCGCGACCTGGCCGCCCGGCGCGGCACCACCGTGGCGGCCGTGCTGCTGGCCGGCTTCGGCGAGCTGCTGCGCCGGCTCACCGGCGGCGACGACCACGTGCTCGGCGCGATCGTCGCCGACCGGCGGCTGGCCGCCTTCGACGACGTCATCGGCTTCTTCATCGACACCGTGCCGGTGCGGGTCCGCACCGGCGGGGCGACTTTCGCGGGGCTGGTCGACCGGTGCGCCGCCGAGCTGCACGCGGTCACCGAACATCCCGGCGCGCCGCTGGAACGGATCGTCGAGGCCCTCGGCGTCGGCCGGGACACCGCCCGCGCCCCGCTCGTGCAGGTGCTGTTCAACGTGCTCAACTTCGTGCCGCCCCGGCTCGCGCTGACCGGCCTGGCGGTCGAGCCGGTGCCGGTGCCGAAGCCCGGCTCGCCGTTCGACATCACCGTCTACGTGGTGGAACGCGACGGCCGGGCCGGCGTCGAGGTGGTGCACAACCCCGACCTGTTCGACGCCGACCGGATCGAGGCGCTCCTGGCCGACCTGGCCGCCCTGGTCGGCGCCCTCGCGGCCGACCCGGACGCGCCCGCCGACCGGGTCGCCACCGACCTGCCCCGGCCGGCCGTACGGGTGCCGGCGCTCGGTGCCATGACCGTGGCGTCCGCCGAGCCGGCCCGGGCCCCGCTGCCCACCGGGCCGGACGCGCTCACCGCCACCGAGGAGCTGATCGCCGGCATCTGGCGGGACGTGCTCGGCCGGGACCGCGTCGGCGTCGCCGACAACTTCTTCGACATCGGCGGCCACTCGATGGCCCTCGCCGCGGTGCACGCCCGGCTCACCGAGGCCACCGGCCGCTCCCTCACCATGCTCGACCTGTTCCGCCACCCGACCGTGCGGGCCCTCGCCGCCAGCCTCGACGGTGCCGCCGACCGACCGGAACTCGCGCGGGCCGCGATGCGGGCCGCCGCCCGGCGCGGTCGCGCCCGCCGTACCCCACCCCGACGACCGAACCAGCCGTGACGCCCTCCCCGACGTACCGCGTGAGCTAAGGAAACCCCGATGCAGAACGACATTCCCACCACCGACGACGGCATCGAACCGATCGCGATCGTCGGGCTCGCCGCCCGCCTACCCGGCGCGGGCGACGTCGACGAGTTCTGGCGCAACCTGGTCGACGGCGTCGAGTCGGTGACCGAGCTGACCCGCGAGGAGCAGATCGCCCGCGGCGCCACCCCCGAGGAGGTCGACGACCCCGGCTGGGTGAACCGCGCCCCGCTGGTCGACGGCTACGACGAGTTCGACGCCGGCCTGTTCGGGATGACCGCCCGCGAGGCCGAGATCACCGACCCGCAGCACCGCCTGTTCCTGGAGACCTGCTACACCGCGTTGCAGGACGGCGGCTACGACCCGGCCCGCTACGACGGCGCGGTCGGCGTCTACGCCGGCACCGGCGGCAACACCTACCTGCACCGCAACGTGCTGCGCAACAAGCGAGTCGGCGGCAGCCCGCACGGCGCGGTCTCCCTCGCCACCGGCAACTCGCCGAACTACGTGGCCACCAACGTCTCCTACCGCCTCGACCTGCGCGGGCCCAGCCTCACCGTGCACACCGCCTGTTCCACCTCGCTGGTCGCGTTCCACCTGGCCTGCGAGGCGCTGCGCAACGGCGAGTGCGACATGGCCCTGGCCGGCGGGGTCAACATCGAGCTGCCGCACATCGGCTACCTCGGCATGGACGGCTTCACCTCCCCGGACGGCCGCTGCCGCCCGTTCGACGCGGCAGCCAACGGCACGGTCTGGGGCAGCGGCGTGGGGGTCACCCTGCTCAAGCGCCTCTCCGACGCGATCGCCGACGGCGACACCATCCGCGCCGTGGTGCTGGGCAACGCCATCAACAACGACGGGGCCGGCAAGGTCGGCTTCACCGCCCCCAGCATCGACGGCCAGATGGAGGCCGTCGCCCAGGCGGTCGGCCTGGCCGGCATCGACCCGCGCACCATCAGCTACGTCGAGGCGCACGGCACCGGCACGGCGCTCGGCGACCCGATCGAGATCGCCGCCCTCTCGGCGGTGTACACCAAGGACACCGACGACCGGGGCTGGTGCGGCATCGGCTCGGTGAAGTCCAACATCGGCCACCTCAGCCAGCCGTCCGGCATCGTCAGCGTGATCAAGACGGTGCTGGCCATGGAGCACGGCCTCATCCCGCCGACCATCAACTACGAGAACCCGAACCCGGGCATCGACTTCGCCGACACCCCGTTCTACGTGGCGAACACGCTGACCAAGTGGGACACCGACGGCGGGCCGCGGCGCGCCGGGGTCAGCTCGTTCGGCATCGGCGGCACCAACGCGCACGTGGTGCTGGAGGAGGCGCCGGCCGCGTACCGGACCGAGCGGCGGGTCCGCCCCGCGCACCTGCTCCAGGTTTCGGCGAAGACCCCGACCGCGCTGGACACCGCGGTCAAGAAGCTCGCCGACCACCTGGAGAACGGCACGGCGGGGGGTCCCGAGCTGCTCGCCGACGTCGCGCACACCCTGCGGGTCGGCCGCCAGCCGTACGCGCACCGCGCCGCCGTGGTCGCCAGCGACCTGCCGTCCGCGGCGGCCGCCCTGCGGGACAAGCGGAAGGCGCATCGCGGCGCCCTCGACGGTCCCGCCCCGCGGGTGGCCCTCCTGTTCAGCGGCCAGGGTTCCCAGTACGCCGGCATGGGCGCCGAGCTGTACGCCGAGGACCCGTCGTTCGCGGCCACCGTGGACGAGTGCGCCGAGCTGCTCCGCCCCGAGCTGGGCCTGGACATCCGGGACCTGATCCTCGGCCGCGACCCGGAGGCGGGGGACAAGCTCACCGAGACCCGCTACACGCAGCCCGCCCTGTTCACCGTCGAGTACGCCCTCGCCACCGCGTGGCGGCGGGCCGGGATCGCCCCGGCCGCGATGCTCGGCCACTCCATCGGCGAGTACGTCGCCGCCACCGTGGCCGGCGTGCTCACCCTCCCCGACGCCCTGCGGGTGGTCGCGGCCCGGGGCCGGCTCATGCACTCGCTGCCGGCCGGCTCGATGCTCGCCGTGACGCTGGACGAGTCGGCGGTCGCCGACCGGCTTCCCGAGGGACTGTCGGTGGCCACCGTCAACGGTCCGGGCACGTGCGTGGTGGCCGGCGAGACCGCGCTGGTCGAGGAGTTCGCCGCGAGCCTGGGCGGCAGGAGCAAGTCCAAGGTGCTGCGCACCTCGCACGCCTTCCACTCGCCGATGATGGACCCGATCCTCGACGAGTTCACCGCGCTCATGGCGAGCGTGCCGCTGCGCCCGCCGGCCGTGCCGTTCCTGTCCAACGTGACCGGCACCTGGATCACCGAGGTGCAGGCCACGGACCCCGCGTACTGGGCCGCGCACCTGCGTCGGCCCGTCCGCTTCGGCGACTGCGTCGCCACGCTGCTGGCCGAGGGCACCTGGGCGCTGGTCGAGTGCGGTCCGGGCCGGCAGCTCGCCAACCTGGCCCGGATGCAGGTCGCCAAGGCGTCCGAGGCGCAGCGGAAGCTGACCCCGCTGGGCAGCCTGCCCGGGCCGGGTGAGCCGACCGGTGACCTGGCCACCCTGCTCGGGACCGCCGGCGCGCTCTGGTGCGTCGGGGTGCCGGTGAGCCTGGCCGTCGACCCCGACGCGCGGCGGGTGCCGCTGCCCACCTACCCGTTCGAGCGGCGCCGCTACTGGGTCGACCCGGATCCGGTGGAGCAGGCCGCCGCGCCGGTCGAGACCGGGCCCCGGCCGCTGCCGGAGTGGTTCGCGGTGCCGGTGTGGCGGCAGGCCGCCCCGGCGCGGACCGTCGTCCCGCTGGGCCGGTGCCTCGTGCTGGCCGACGGCCCGCGCGGGGAGGCGCTCGTCGCCGCGCTGCGCGCCGCCGGCGACGACCCCGTCGAGGTACGCGCCGGCGACGCCTTCGCCGCCACCGCCACCGGCTTCCGGCTGCGCCCCGGCGTCCGCGAGGACCACGAGGCGCTGGTCGCGGCGCTCGGCGCCGACCTGCCCCGCCGGATCGTGCACGCGTACGCCCTGGACGGCGAGCCGGCCGGGACCGACATCGCCGCCGCCTGGGCCGCCCAGGACCGGGGCTTCTTCAGCGCCCTGCACCTGGTGCAGGCCCTCGCCGGCGCCGGGCTGACCGCCGACGAGGAGGGCATCCGCCTCGACCTGGTCACCGCCGGCATCGGCGACGTGCGCGGCGACGACCTGGTCCGGCCCGAGTACGCCACCCTCGCGGGCCTGGCCCGGGTGCTCCCGGTCGAGCTGCCCGGGCTCACCGTCCGGCTGGTCGACGCGGACACCGCCGCGCGGGGGGTCGCCGCGCTCGCGGCCGAGCTGCGCGGCCCTGCCGACCCGGAGCACCCGGAGGTGGCGCTGCGCCGCGACCGGCGCTGGGTGGCCGGCTACGAGCAGGTCACCGTGGACGCCGAGGACGCGCCGGGCGTGCTGCGCGAGGCCGGCCGCTACCTGATCACCGGCGGTCTCGGCGGCATCGGCGTGACCCTGGCCGAGGACTTCGCCCGCCGGGCCCACGCCAAGCTGGTGCTGCTGGCCCGCTCCGGCCTGCCCGAGCGGGACCGGTGGGACGAGCACCTGGCGGTGCACGGCGGGGCCGACCGGGCCGGCCGGGCCATCGCGGCGATCCGCCGGATGGAGGCGGCCGGGGCCGAGGTGCTGGTGCTCGCGGCCGACGTCACCGACCCGGACGACCTGGCCCGCGTACGCGACGCGGCGGTCTCCCGGTTCGGCGGCCTCGACGGCATCGTGCACGCCGCCGGCCTGCCCGGCGGCGGCATGGCCGAGGTCAAGGACCGGGCGGAGGCGGAGCGGGTGCTCGCCCCGAAGCTCGCCGGCACCCTCGCCCTGGCCCGGGTCTTCGGCGACCTGCCGCTGGACTTCGTGGCGCTCTGCTCCTCGATCACCGCGGTGATCGGCGGCTTCGGCCAGGTCGACTACTGCGCGGCGAACGCCTTCCTGGACGCGTGGGCGCGCGCCGGCGCCGGCTTCCGCGCCCCCGTGGTCTCGCAGAACTGGGGCGGCTGGGCCGAGGTCGGCATGGCCGTGGAGACGAACGCCCCGGCCGCCTTCCGGGCCGCCGGGCGGGACTCCGTCACCGCGCCGGTGGACCACCCGGTGCTCGCCACCAGGGTGACCGGACCGGACGGCACCGTCCTGCACGGCCTGGTCTCCGCCGGCACCCACTGGCTGCTGGACGAGCACCGGATCGGCGGGGTGCCCGTGGTGCCGGGCACGGCCCACCTGGAGTCGGTGCGGGCCGCGGTGACCGCCGCGCTGCCCGCCCCGGCGCCGGACGCCGCCGTCGAACTGCGGGACGTGGTCTTCCTGGAGCCGTTCTCGGTGCCGGACGGCACGGTCGCCCAGTACCGGGTGGAGCTGACCCCGGCCGAGGACGGTGTCGACTTCACCGTGGCGAGCCTGGCCGCCGGTCAGCTCCGCACCCACGTGCGGGGCGCCGCCGGCTGGACCACCGAGCCCGCCCCGCCGGCCGGCACGCCCGCCGTCGCCGGCCGCCGGGTCGACGACGACGCCTCGTTCGGCCGGGGCCGCACCAGCATGCTCACCTTCGGCCCCCGCTGGGCCGCGCTGGCCGAGCACCACCTGGCCGAGGGGGAGGAGCTGGCCCGGGTCGAGGCGCCCGCCGCGGCGCTGGGCGACCTGCCCTCCTGGGGCCTGCACCCGGCGCTGCTGGACGTGGCGACGGCGTTCGGCCGCGGCCAGGGCTCCGGCACCTACCTGCCGCTGTCGTACGGCCGGATCGTGGTGCGCGGGACGCTGCCGGCGACCTTCCACAGTCACCTGCGGCACCGGCCCAGCGCCACCGAGGAGGTGGTGGCCGCCGACCTGTCGCTGCGCGACACCGAGGGCCGGGAACTGGTCGCGATCAGCGACTTCGTGCTGCGCAAGGTGGACCAGGGCGCGGTGACCGGTGGCCTCGCCGACGCCCCGGCCGCCGCCGGGGCCGCGCCGGCGCCGGTCACCGAGGACATCCGGCCGGTCGACGGGGCCGAGGCGTTCCGCCGCAGTCTCACGGCCGGCCTGGGCGCGCAGGTGGTCATCACCACCCGCACCGTCGCCGACATCCGGCGGCGCTCGGCCCGGGTGACCACGGACAGCCTGGAGGCGGAGACCGATGCCCCGGCCACCGCGGCGAGCGGCACGGGCGGCGGCTCGGCTGCCCCGTCCACCGAGTTGGAGAAGACCATCGCCCAGGTGTGGCGGGACGGCCTCGGCGTGACCGACGTCGGCGTGGACGACGACTTCTTCGCCCTCGGCGGCAATTCGCTGGTCGCGGTGCAGTTGATCGCCGCGATGCGCAAGGCCACCGGCGTCCGGCTGCCCATGCGCAGCCTCTTCGAGACCCCCACGGTCGCCGGGCTGGCCGCCCGGATCGAGGAGCTGCGGGCCAACCAGCCCGCCGACGACCCGGCCGCGCCGGCGGCGATCCCGGCCATCCCGCGGCTGCCCCGCGCCTGACCACGAGAACAAGGAGACACCGCATCATGAGCGACACGATCGCCACGCTGCCGGTGGTCGTCGAGAACGACGGCCGGGCCCTGACCGACCTGATCGCGGCCCGCCGCGCCGAGCTGCGGGCCACCCTCGTCGAGCACGGCGGGCTGCTGTTCCGCGGCTTCGACGTCGGCGGGGTGGACGGCTTCGACGGGGTGGTCCGCGCCCTGTCCGGCGAGCCGCTGACCTACACCGAGCGTTCCTCGCCCCGGCACTCCATCAAGGGCCGGGTGTACACCTCGACCGACTACCCGCCGGACGAGGAGATCTTTCTGCACAACGAGAACTCGTACCAGGCGCGTTGGCCGCTGACCCTGTTCTTCTACTGCATCACCGCGCCGGAGACGCGGGGTGCCACCCCGCTCGCCGACGTCCGCCGGGTCCACGACCTGATCGACCCCGAGGTCCGCGAGGAGTTCGTCCGGCGGCGCTGGATGCTGGTGCGCAACTTCCACGGCGACTTCGGCACCCGCTGGCAGGAGGTGTTCAACACCGAGAACCGGTCCGAGGTCGAGGCGTACGCGGCGGCCAACGGGATCACCGTGGAGTGGGTCGGCACGGATGGTCTGCGCACCCGGGCGGTGCGGGACGTGGTGCACCACCGGCCCGGCTCGGACACCCCGCGCTGGTTCAACCACGCCACCTTCTTCCACGTGAGCACCCTCCCGAAGGACTACCAGGAGGGGCTGCTGGCCATGTTCGGCGCCGACGGGCTGCCGTCGAACACCTACTACGGCGACGGCGGCGAGATCCCCGCCGACGTCATGGACCACCTGCGCGCCGCCTACCGGGCGGCCACGGTCCGCTTCGACTACCAGCGCGACGACGTGCTGGTGGTGGACAACATGACCGCCGCGCACGGCCGGGAGCCGTTCACCGGCCCCCGCAAGATCGCCGTGGCGATGGCCGAGCCGCACACCCCCGACACCCCTGGAGCGAACTGAGATGGCCGAACCCCGATTCCTGGTCGTCCGCAACGACGAGGAGCAGTACTCGATCTGGTCGGCCGACCGGGACCTCCCCGCGGGCTGGCACGACGCCGGCTTCGCCGGCACCCGCGAGGAGTGCCTGGCCCACGTCGACACGGTCTGGACCGACATGCGTCCCCGCTCCGTCCGCGAGGCCCACTCATGACGCAGGAGTGGACGTTCCCGGCCTCCTTCGCGCAGGAGCGGGTGTGGATGGCCAACCAGCTCGACGCCGGCTCGCCGGTGTTCAACGTGTCCATCCCGTGGCGCTTCCCGGCCGACCTCGACGCCACCGCGGCCGGCGACGTGGTCAACCGGGTGGTGGCCCGGCACGAGGCGCTCCGCACCCACCTGCGGGTCGACGACGGCACGCTGGTGCAGGTGGTCCGGGCGCACGAGCCGGTCCCGCTGCCCACCACCGACCTGAGCCACCTGCCGGAGTCCGAGCGGCTGGCCGCGTGCGAGGCGATCCGGGGCGAGCTGGCCCGCACCCCGATCCCGCTGGACATGCCGCCGCTGTGGCGGGCCCGGCTGGTCCGTCTCGACGACGCCTGGGCGCTGGTCTTCGTGGCCCACCACGCCGTCTTCGACAGCCACTCGGCGGTGCTGTTCCACGCCGAACTCGCCGCGTTCGCCGCGGCCGCGCGGACCGGCGCCGAGCCCGCCGTGCCCGAGCTGCCCATCCAGTACGCCGACTTCGCGGTCTGGCAGCGCGACCAGCTCGCCGGGGCGGAACTGGACCGCCAGCTCGCCTTCTGGACCGGCCACCTGGCCGGCGCGCCGCCGGTGACCAACCTGCCGCTGGACCGGCCCCGCCCGGCCCAGCTCGGCTTCGCCGGCGACGAGGTGCGCTTCGACCTGCCCGAGGGGCTGCTCGACCGGGTCGGCAAGCTGGCGGCCGGCTCGGCGGCCACGCCGTACATGGTGCTGCTGGCCGGTTTCGCGGCGCTGCTGTCGCGGATCTCCGGCGACACCGACGTGGTGGTCGGCGTCTCCACGGCGGGCCGGGACACCCCCGAGCTGGGCCCGCTCATCGGCATGTTCGTCAACCCGGTGGCGCTGCGCTGCGACGTCTCCGGCGACCCGTCCTTCGCCGCGCTGCTCGGCCGGGTCCGGGACGGCCTGGTCGACGCCATGGAGCACGGGCAGACCCCGTTCCAGAAGATCGTCGAGGCGGTCGACCCGCAGCGCGACCCGTCGGTGCAGCCGATCTTCCAGACCGCGCTGAACTACATCCCGGACTCCGGCCTCGACCCGGTGGAGCTGGGTACCACGAAGGACGACCTGGCCTTCGACATCACCGCCGGGGAGTGCCGGCTGGTCTACCGGACCGCACTGTTCGACCGGGCCACCGCCGAGACGGTGGTCCGGCGGTACGTCGGGCTGCTCACCGCCGCCGTGGCCGACCCGGAGCGCACCGTCGCCGCGCTGCCGCTGTTCACCGACGCGGAGCGCGATCTGGTGCTGGGCGCCTGGAACGACACGGCGCGCGAGGTGCCGCCGGCCACCGTGGTCGACGAGGTGCAGCGGCAGGCCGCGGCCACCCCGGGCGCCACCGCGCTGGTCTGCGACGGCGTGCCGCTGACGTACGCCGAGCTGAACACCGCCGCGAACCGGCTGGCCCGGTTGCTGGTGGCCCGCGGCGCCGGCGCGGAGACCCGGGTCGCCCTCGCCCTGCCCCGCTCCTGCGAGCTGGTCGTGGCGATGCTCGCCGTGCTCAAGTCCGGCGCCGCGTACGTGCCGGTGGACACCGGCTACCCGGCCGGGCGGATCGCCTACCTGCTGGAGGACGCCGCGCCGGCCCTCGTGGTGGCCACCCCGGACACCGCCGCCCTGGTGCCCGGTGCGGCGCTGGTGCTCGACGGCGAGCTCGGCGCGGACCAGCCCGACGGCGACCTGACCGACGCCGACCGGTCGGCCCCGCTGCGCCCCGAGCACCCGGCGTACGTGCTCTACACCTCCGGCTCGACCGGGCGGCCCAAGGGGGTGGTGGTGGAGCACCGGGCGGTGACCGCCTACCTGGCCTGGGCGCGGGACACCTACCCGGGGCTCGCCGGCACGGCGCTGCTGCACTCGCCGGTCTCCTTCGACCTCACCGTCACCGGCCTGCTCGGCACGCTCACCGCCGGCGGCACGGTCCGGTTCGCCGCGATCGACGAGCCGGCCGCCCGGGCCGGCGGCCGGCCGGCCTTCCTCAAGGTCACCCCGAGCCACCTGCCGCTGCTCGACGGCGAGCTGTCGCCCACCACCGACCTGGTGATCGGCGGCGAGGCGCTCACCGGCGAGCAGCTCGCCGGCTGGCGGGCGGCGCACCCCGACGTGGCGGTCGTCAACGAGTACGGCCCCACCGAGGCCACCGTGGGCTGTGTGGCCGCCCGGATCGCCCCGGGCGAGCCGGTCCCGCCGGGTCCGGTGCCCATCGGCACGCCCACCTGGAACACCCGGGCGCTGCTGCTCGACGCCGCCCTCCAGCCGGTTCCGCCGGGCGTGGTCGGCGAGCTGTACGTCACCGGCGCGCAGCTCGCCCGCGGCTACCACCGCCGCCCCGGCCTCACCGCCGAGCGCTTCCTGCCCTGCCCCTACGGCCCGCCCGGCTCCCGGATGTACGCCACGGGCGACCTGGCCCGCCGGCGGCCCGACAGCACCCTGGACTACCTGGGCCGCCGGGACGACCAGGTCAAGGTGCGCGGCATGCGGATCGAGCTGGGCGAGGTCGAGGCCGCCCTGCTGGCCCACCCGGACGTCCGGGCGGCCGCCGCGGCGGTGCGCACCGACGGCGGCGAGCCGGCCCTGGTCGGCTACCTGGTCGGCCCCGCGCACGAGGACTCGGTCCGCGCCGAGCTGGCCCGGGAGCTGCCCGCGCACCTGGTGCCGGCGGCCCTGGTCCGGCTCGACGCGCTGCCGCTGACGCCGAACGGCAAGCTGGACCGGGCCGCGCTGCCCGCACCGGCCGCCGCCACCCCGGCCGACGACGCCTACGTGGCGCCGCGCACCGAGGCCGAGTCCCTGGTCGCCGAGGTGTACGCCGAGATCCTCCAGGTGGAGAAGGTCGGCGCCCTGGACGACTTCTTCACCCTCGGCGGCAACTCGCTGCGCGGCATGCGGGCCATGGCCCGGATCCGCGCCGAGGTGGACGTCGACCTGCCCATGCGGGCGCTGTTCAGCAGCCCCGTGGTGGCGGACCTGGCCGCCCAGATCGAGCAGCGGATCGCCGCGGAACTCGACGGGCTCTCCGACAGCGAGGTCGCCGCGCTGCTCGCGGCGGAAGAGGAAAGCAGCTGATGACCGACCTGAAGGATCCGGCCCGCGAGGCGGCCCGGCAGGCGCTGATCGCCAAGCGACTGCGCGCCCGCCAGGCCGCCCCCGCGGCCCGGATCACCGCCCGGCCCCCCGGCGCCGAGGTGCCGCTGTCGTACGCCCAGGAGCGGGTCTGGTTCATGGACCAGCTCGCCCCGGGCGAGGCGGCGTACCACATCGCGGTGCCGCTGCGGGTGCGCGGCCCGCTCGACGTCGAGGCGCTGCGCGTGGCCCTGGCCGCGCTCGCCGCCCGGCACGAGTCGCAGCGCACCCGCTTCCCGGCCGACGCCGACGGCCGCCCCACCGTGGTGGTGGAGGAGTCCGTCGAGGTGCCGCTGACCATCGTGGACGCCCCGGACGAGGCGGGCGCGCAGGCGCTGGTGGACGCGGCCGCCGCCGAACCGTTCGACCTGGCCACCGGGCCGCTGCTGCGCGCCCTGCTGATCCGGCTGGCCGCCGACGACCACGTGCTCTTCCTCGGCCAGCACCACATCGTCGGCGACGGCTGGTCGGTGGACGTGCTGCTGCGCGACCTGATCACCCTCTACCGGGGTGGCGAGCCGCCCGCCCTGCCCGTCCAGTACGGCGACTTCGCCGTCTGGGAGGCGGGGGAGCTCGACGGCCCGCAGGCCCGGGCGCACGTCGACTACTGGAAGGAGCGTCTCGCCGGCATCACCCCCCTCGAACTGCCGCTGGACGCGCCCCGCCCGGCCACGCAGACCTACCGGGGCGACTTCGTCGAGTTCCAGCTCGACCCGGCGGCCACCGAGGCGCTCAACGTGCTCACCCGGGCCACCGGCGGCACGCTGTTCATGACGCTGCTGGCCGCGTACCAGGTGCTGCTGGCCCGGCACGCCGGCCAGGACGACTTCGCGGTCGGCGCCTCGGTGGCCGGCCGCTCGGCGCCCGAGCTGGAGAACGTCGTCGGCATGTTCATCAACATGCTGCCGCTCCGGGCCGAACTGGCCGGCGACCCCACCTTCACGGAGCTGCTGGCGCGCACCCGGCGCACCGTGCTCGACGGCTTCGAGCACGCCGAGGTGCCGTTCGCCAAGGTCGTCCACGAGCTGGGGCTGCCCCGCGACGTCAGCCGCTCTCCGGTGTTCCAGGCCATGTTCGTGCTGCAGAACTACGAGATGGGCCGGTTCAGCGGGGTGTCCCGCACCGACGAGGTCACCTTCGAGTGGACCCCCATGGAGCTGCGGGCCACGCGGTTCGACTTCGAGCTGCACGCCGTGGAGACCGTCGACGGGCTCTGGGGCAAGCTGGTCTTCAACACCGACCTGTTCACCCGGGACACCGTCGAGCGGATGGCCCGGCGGTGGACCACCCTGCTGGCCGCGATCGTCGCCGCGCCGGACACCCCGGTCTCCCGGCTGGAGCTGCTTCCCGCCGACGAGCGGGCGCTCCTGGCCGGGTGGAACGACACGGCCGCGGACTTCCCCCGCGACGGGACCCTGCACGGCCCGATCGAGGAGCGCGCCGCCGCCACCCCGGACGCGGTCGCCGTGACCATCGAGGGGCGCAGTCTCACCTGCGCCGAGCTGAACGCGGCGGCCAACCGGATCGCGCACCGGCTGCGCGCCGCCGGCGTCGGCCCGGAGACCCTGGTCGGGGTCTGCGCGGAACGCTCCGTCGAGCTGGTCGCCGGCCTACTCGGCGTGCTCAAGGCCGGCGGCGCCTACCTGCCGCTGGACCCGGAGTACCCGGCCGACCGGCTCGCCTTCATGGTCACCGACGCGGACGCGCCGGTGGTGCTGGTCCAGGAGCACCTGCGCGACGTGCTGCCGGCCACCGCCGCCACCGTGCTCGCCCTCGACGACGCCACGGTCTGGGCCGACCAGCCGGTCACCGACCCGGCGCCCGCCGCCGGCCCGGAGCACCTGGCGTACGTCATCTACACCTCCGGCTCGACCGGCCGGCCGAAGGGCGTGCCGAACACCCACCGGGGCATCGTCAACCGGCTCGACTGGATGCAGAAGACCTACGGTCTCGGCGCGGGCGACGCGGTGCTCCAGAAGACCCCGGCCAGCTTCGACGTCTCGGTGTGGGAGTTCTTCTGGCCGCTGCGCGCCGGCGCCCGGCTGGTGCTCGCCAAGCCCGGCGGCCACAAGGACGCCGGCTACCTGCGGGACCTGCTGGTCGCCGAGCGGATCACCACGGCCCACTTCGTGCCGTCCATGCTGACGGTCTTCCTCGGCGAGGAGGGCATCGAGGCGGCCACCGCGCTGCGCCGGGTCATCTGCTCCGGCGAAGAGCTGCCGCTGGCCTCCGCGCTCGACTTCACGGCCCGGCTGCCCTGGTGCGGCCTGCACAACCTGTACGGCCCGACCGAGGCGGCCATCGACGTCACGGCCTGGCACTGCGCCCCGGCCCGGCTGGCCGGGGCGGCGAGCGTGCCGATCGGCGCGCCCATCGCCAACCTGCGGCTGCACGTGCTCGACCCGGCCGGGGCGCAGTGCCCGGTCGGGGTCGCCGGGGAACTGCACATCGGCGGCGTCGGGCTGGCCCGCGGCTACCACCGCCGGCCGGCGCTGACCGCCGAGAAGTTCGTCCCCGACCCCTGGTCCGGCGAGCCGGGTGCCCGGCTCTACCGCACCGGGGACCTGGCCCGCTGGGTCGTCGGCCCGGACGGTGCCGGGGTCATCGAGTTCCTCGGCCGGATCGACCACCAGGTCAAGCTGCGCGGCCTGCGCATCGAGCTGGGCGAGATCGAGAGCGCGCTGCGCGAGCAGCCCGGCGTGACCGAGGCCGCGGTGATCGTCCGCGAGGACAGCCCCGGCGACAAGCGGCTCACCGCGTACCTGGTCGGGCCGGCCGAGCACGCGGCGCTGAAGGCGGCGCTCAAGGAGACCCTGCCGGAATACATGGTGCCGGCCGCGTTCGTCACCCTCGACGCGCTGCCGCTCACCCCGAACGGCAAGCTCGACCGCAGGGCGCTGCCCGCGCCGGTGGTGACCCGCGAGGCGTCGGTGGCGCTGGTCGAGCCCCGCGACGACACCGAGCGGGCGCTCGCCGCCATCTGGTCCGAGGTGCTCGGCGTCGACACCCTCGGCATCGACGACGACTTCTTCGACCTGGGCGGGCACTCCATGCTGGCCACCCAGGTGGTCGCGAAGATCCGCAAGGCGGAGCTGGGCGGCCAGGCGGTCGGCGTCATGGACCTGTTCCAGCAGCGGACCATCCGCGAGCTGGCCGCGTTCATCTCCGGCGACGCCGCCGAGGCCGGCCCGCGCCGGCTGCTGTACGAGCTGACCAAGCCGATTCCCGCCGCCCAGCGGGTGCTCACCTACGTCTGCGTCCCGTACGGCGGCGGCAGCGCCATCGTCTACCAGCCGCTCGCCGACGCGCTGCCGGCCGGGCACGCCCTGTGGTCCCTGGCCATCCCCGGCCACGACGTGGGTCTCACCGAGGACGCCCTGCCCTTCGACGAGCTGACCACCCGGGTGGCCGACGAGATCCTGGAACGGGTCGAGGGGCCGCTGGCCCTCTACGGCCACTGCGGCGTGGGCAGCGCCATCGTCGCCGAGGTGGCCCGCAAGGTCGAGGCAGCCGGGCGGGACCTCGACGCCGTCTACATCGGCGCGATGTTCCCGTTCGCCCGCCCCAAGGGCTTCTTCGCGGCCGCCCGCAACCGGCTGGAACAGCTGCGCAGCAACAAGCACTACGCGAGCTGGCTCAAGTCGATGGGCGTGGACACCGACGAGCTGGACCCGGAGCAGGCCGACCGGATCATCAGCAACATGCGGGCCGACTCCCGCGCCTCGGAGGAGTACTTCACCCGGCTGCTCGACCAGCGGGCCACGAAGCTGCGCGCCCCGATCATCTCGGTGGTCGGCTCCGAGGACCCGGTCACCGACTACCACCGCGAGCGGTACGCCGAGTGGCAGTTCCTCAGCGACACCCTCGGGCTGGTCGTCCTCGACCAGGCCGGGCACTTCTTCCTCAAGTACCGGGCCGAGGAGCTGGCCGAGATCGTCACCCGGGTGCACCCGGCCGTGGTCGCCGGGGACGTCACGGACCTGGGCCCGCAGGCCCGCGGCGAGGACGCCGGCTGGGCGGTCCTCGACCGGCTCCGGGTCGGCGCCGAGGAGCGGCCGGCGGCCACGACGGTCAAGCCGAGCATGGCCCGCTTCCTGTCGATCACGATCGGGCAGCTCGTGTCGAGCACCGGCTCGGCGCTGACCGCGTTCGCCCTGCCGATCTGGCTGTTCAACCGGACCGGGTCGGTGGCCGACCTGGGCCTGCTCTGGGCGCTCGCGCTGATCTGCGGCGTGCTCATGCTCCCGGTGGCCGGCGCCATCGTCGACCGGGTCAGCCGGCGCCGGATCATGATGCTGGCCAGCTCCGTCGCCGGGTCGATCCAGCTGGTCCTGGCCACCCTGCTGTGGACCGACAACCTGGTGCTCTGGCACATCTACCTGCTGGTCGCGCTCAGCTCGGTGGCCGGGTCTTTCCAGCGGATCGCGTTCCAGTCGGCGGTGCCCCAGCTCGTGCCGAAGCGCTACCTCGGCCACGCCATGGGCATCACCCAGCTCTCCACCGGCACAGCAACCCTGCTCATGCCGGTCTTCGCGGCCGGCCTGCTCGCCGCCATCGAGCTGAAGGGCATCCTGCTCATCGACGTGGCCAGCTACGTGGTCGCCGTGCTCGCCCTGGCCCTGGTGCGCTTCCCCGACCTGCTCGGCTGGCGGCCCCGGGAGCGGCTGCTGGTGGCCATCGCCAACGGGATGCGCTACTCCTGGCAGCACCGCGGCTTCCGGCTGATGCTCGGCTATTTCGCGCTGGGCAACATCTTCCTCGCTCCCGCGCTGGTGCTCACCACCCCGCTGGTGCTCTCCTTCGGCAGCCCGACCCAGGTGGCCCAGGTGGCCCTCGCCGAGGCGGTCGGCGCGGTGGCCGGCGGCGTGCTCATGTCGCTCTGGGGCGGGCCGCGCCGCCGCCGGATGATCGGCGTGCTGATCGGCAACCTGGGCACCGCGATCGGCTGCGTGCTGATCGGCCTGGACGCGTCGCTCGCGATGATCTGCGTGGGCATGTGCTGGCTGGCCATGGCCATGACCACCGCGCAGTCCATCTACGCGACAATCGTGCAGGTCAAGGTGCCGCAGCGCTTCCACGGCCGGGTGTTCAGCCTGAACCAGACCATCGCCTGGTCCACCCTGCCCATCGGGTTCGCGCTGCTCGCGCCGGGCGCCACCGCCCTGTTCGAGCCGATGCTCGCCCCGGGCGGGGCCCTCGCAGGGTCGGTGGGCGCGGTGATCGGCACCGGCCCGGGCCGCGGCATCGGTTTCGCGTACGTCTGTTTCGGGGTGGTCCTGATCCTGATCACCCTGGGCGGCTTCGCGATCCGCCTGCTGCGCCGCTTCGACCTGGAGGTCGAGGACTCGCTCCCCGACGACCTGATCGGCGCGCAGGAGCGGGAGCGGCGGCTCGCCGCCCGGGCCGCCGAGCGGGAGAAGGTCGCCGTCTAGGCCGATGGGGGCCTCCGGCGGCAACCGGAGGCCCTCACGCTCACCACTGCTCCGGCGGGTCCGCCACCTCGTCCTCGGGCAGCTCAGCCGGCTCGGCCACCCACCCCGAGTAGACCGGCAGCCCGTGCCACGGCCCGCCCGCCTCGTCGGTGGCCACCGCCACCACCGCGTATGGGTGCCCGAACCGCAGCTCCGCGACCCGGGCGACGCCCTCCGGCGGCAGCCCGGCCGCGACGCCGAACGCCGTCACCGCTGCGGCCTCGAAGCCGTACCGCCCGAACCGGGCCACCGCCGACTGCACCGCCTCGAACGGCGGCTCCGCCAGCCCGAGCAGCGCGCCCAGCGCCCGGGCCGCCCCGTCGAAGCCGAACCCGGCCCGGGTCAGGTCGTGCTGGCTCTCCGCCGACCAGCAGGGCAGCACCGCCGCGGCCCGCTCCTCCCGGCCGTCCCGGGCGAACGTCCGGGTCGGCTCCTCCCGCAGCGCCCACAGCGGCGTCTCGCCCAGCGGCAGGTCGAACAGCGACCGGCGACCCGGCTCGGTCCCGGCCGGGACGATGGCGGCCGTCGCGGCCAGCTCCTGCGCGGCGGCCAGCACGTCCGCCGCGGGCACGTCCGGCGCGGCGGCCACCGACACCACCAGCAGGCCGGCCCCGCCGTCCGCCGGTCGTGCCGGCGCCACGTGGACCGCCACGTCCCCGGCCCGGTCGGTGGTCGCCACCCAGCAGCGGTGCCCCCACGGCGGGGTGCGCAGCACCCGCTGCAGCCGGCCCGCCCAGGCGCTGCCGGCCCCCAGCTCGGCGGCCGACGCGACGTGGAACGGGTCGGCCCAGGACACCCGGGTGGCCAGCGCGCTGGCCAGGATCAGCAGGGTGTCCGGGGCGACGGCGACCGGGAACCGCTCGATCAGGCCGCCGGTGCGCTCCCGGGCCCAGGCGTCCAGCGCCGCCTGGTCGGGCAGCGGCCCGCGCTCGGTGCGCTCGGGCAGGCCGGCCCGCCAGGCGGCGAGCTGCTCGAACGGGGTCCGCTCCCACAGTGCGGTGGCCGCGGCGACCAGCGGGTGCGGCTCGGCGAGCAGCGCGCGGGCCGCCGCCGCGGCGTCGTCCGCGTCGGTGCCGAGCGCCTCGGTGAGGGTCGCCCGCGCCTCGCCGGTCGCAGCCGGGCCGGTCAGCGCGAGCAGCAGCCAGGCGCCCAGCGGCGAGGCGACATGGTGGGCGTCGCCGGCGGCGCGGTGCAGCCGTTCGGCGTAGTGGGCCAGGGGTCCGTGGAGAGGGTTCACCGCTCCACTGTGCCGGTCGGCGGCGCGTCCGGCACGCCGGTCAGGACCACAGCTCGAACGGCTCGTCGATCCGCTCGCCGGCCAGGAACGCCGGCAACAGCTCCGGCAGCCGTCCCGGGTAGCAGCGCGGCTGCTCGGCGACCACGTCGGCCACCGGCCACCAGCGGAACCCGAAGTAGTCCTCCACCTCGTAGTCCAACCGGTCCGCCTCGTCCACGTCCGGTCCCGGCCCGGGCAGCCGTACCTCCACGACCACCTCGTCCTGGAGGTGCCGCCGCTGCCGGTGCCGGAAACTGGCCCGCCGCCGCCAGGTCGGCGCACCCACCTGCGCCGGCGCGACCACGATGCCGGCCTCCTCACGCAGCTCCCGCACCGCCGCCTCCAGGTAGGTCTCCCCGGGGTCGAGGCCGCCGCCGGGCAGCTCCCACCAGGTGCCCAGCACGGGGTGCTCGGGGTCGCGGGTGTGGAACAGCAGCACCCGGTCGGCGGCGTCCAGCACCACCAGCCGGACCGCCTCCCGCTCGAACAACGGCAGGTCGTCGGGCAGCTCCGGGTCCACGGCACTCCCTTTCGTCTTCGGCGACGGCGATCGGCCGGGCCTGCGGTGATGGCGGCCATGTCGCAGCTGTTCGGCGAGGTGGCCGGCGCCTACCACGAGGCCCGCCCAGGCTATCCGGCGGAGATCGTCGCGGCGATCCGCGCCTACCACGGCGGCACGCCCGAACTGCTGGCCGAGGTGGGCGCCGGCACCGGCCTGGCCACCGCCACCCTGCTCGGCCTCGGCGCACCGACTGTCTGCGTCGAGCCGGACCCCCGGATGGCAGCGGTGCTGGCCGCACGCTTCCCCCAGGTCGACGTGGTGACGGCCGCCTTCGAGGAGTGGACCCCGCCGGGCGCCGGCGTGTCGGCGCTGGCCTGCGCCATGGCCTGGCACTGGCTCGACCCGGCGAGCCGCAACCGGCGCGCCCACGGCGCGCTGCGCCCCGGCGGCACCCTCGCCGTCTTCGGCCACCGCTACGACTACGTCGACCCGGCACACCGGGCCGCCGTCCTGGCCCGCCGACCCGCCTGACCCGGTTCCGCCCCGGTGGGCGTCCAGCGAGTGGCCAGGATGGCGCCGACCCCGCTGAAGAGCGCTCAGCCGGTCACCGGCCCGGCCGGTGCGCTGTCGGCGGGGGCCGAGGTGTCCGCCTGCACCGGGCGGCCGTAGGTGACGGCTTCGCGGACGAGCCGAGGCGCCCTCTCGGCGAGCTGCGGATCCGGGCGTGCTCCCAGCGCGTCGTTGACGGTGGAGAACGCGAGCCGGAACGCGATCCAGGTCGTCGCCTCGAAGATCTCCCGGTCATGGAGGCCCGCCTCGCGGAGGCGCGCCACGTGGCCCTCGGTCGTGGCGTTCGGATCCTGGACGACCTGACGAGCCCAGGCGGCCAGCGCGTTCTCCCGCTCGGACAGGACGCCGTCAGAGCCGCGCAGCACGCTTGCGGCGCTCGCCTCGTCACTGAGTTCGGCCAGCCTGGCACCCCAGGCCAGCGCGCAGTAGGCGTCGCCGAGGGCCGCGGCGGTGGCGGCGACCAGCACGGCCACCTCCCTCGGCGACAGCCCCGAAGCGGCCAGGAGGTCGGCACGCAGAGTCTGGAAGGACGCCAGCACGTCCGGACGCCAGCACCAGACCCGGGTGAGGTTGTTGACGTAGCCGTCGGAGGTGAGGTCGTCCTCGTAGGCGGCAGTCACCCCCGCGCTCTGCGGCGGATCGGCGAGGAACGCAGCCGGACGGTTCATGGGCTCAGTCTGCGGCACCGGGCCACCACCCCGGAGTCCGATCAACGACAGCTCGGGAGTCGCGTTGTTCTCCCGTCGCCCTACCTCACCCTTCGGGGTCGTGCAGCGACGTCGGGGACAGCAGCGGCTGAAGCGCGGCGTCGTCGGCGATCCCCGGCGACCTACGGGCCACCCCCGCGAGGAGGTCGGCGACCTGGACCCGTGGATCGTCGCGGGAGTCGACCATCACGAGCCCGGCCAGGGGCGACACTCCGGCGGGCAACGCCCCGGCCCGGTCCGCGCCCGCCGCCGGTGGTCCGCCGTGATCGGCCAGCGCCTGCCGGAGACGGGTCAACCGGTCTGCCGTGAGGGCGCTCTGCTCGTCGTGGATCACCAGCACCTGTCGCTGCCCGCCGCTCCAGGACAGGACCGTTTCCGCCAGCGCCGGCAGCATCGGTTCCAGCGGTGGCGGAATCGACCGGTCGTCGTTGTCGAGCCTCGTCACCACGGTCCACACATGGGCCGGGTCCAGCCCGTCGAGGACGGCATCGGCCGGTGTGCCGAGGCCCCTTCCCACCAGCGCATCCCGGGCCTCGAAGAACCGCTGCACGGTCCGGCGATCCGGATGCCGCCGTTTGGTCCGGACCAGGTCGACGAAGGCCGCCAGGAAGACACCCCAGTCGCTTCCGGCCGCGCGTCCGGCCCGGTACAGCGCCAGAGCGGCCGGACGGTGATCCCGCGTCAGGCGAGTGCCGGCCGCGTACGACGGCTCGGCCAGCAGCAGGTCCACGATCCGGGTGACGAGAAAGAACTCCTTGTCGACGAGGTGGACGGACGCCCGGCCCCGCAGCGCCCCGAGGAACCACTCCCGCGCCCCGGCCGCGCCCGGGCCGCGAAGGAACTGCCCGGACTTGAACTCGTGCGGCGAGAACCGGAACCCGGCCCGCAGCGCGGTGATCAGCTCGACGGCCTCGTCCACGGCCAGGTCGACACCCGCGTGCGTGATCACGGGGCTGGCCGAATGGAGCAGGTTGGTGCCCGAGAATCCGGACTCATCGCAGGCGATGTGTACGACGGCGCCGACTACCGCATCGATCGGCGGGAGCCCGCCCTGCAGAGGTGTTCGCACACTCGATGCACCCATGCCGACCATGGTCGCCCGGACACCACCATCGAGCATCCCTATTGTGCGCGGCAGCTCACTCCGGAGACGGCCCGGTTACGGGGAGCAGCGGGCGTTCCCCCGCCTCGCGCCCGGGCGGGGCCGGGATAGGCTGCCCGCCGTGGCAGGTCTGTTGAGGAACGTGGCGTCGCGGCTTGGCCGGATCGCCGGGGGCGCGGCGCCCACCCGTACCGCCCGGCCGATCCCCGCTCAGGTCGCCCGGCGCCGCCAGGTCACCGCGTTGCAGCGGCGCGAGCTGGCGTACGCGCCGGAGCTGGACGGGCAGGCGGACCCGGGGGAGATCGTCTGGACCTGGGTGCCCTACGAGGACGACCCCCGCCAGGGCAAGGACCGCCCGGTGCTGGTGGTCGGCCGGAACAGCCGCACGCTCTTCGGGTTGATGCTGTCGAGCCAGAGCGACCGCGACGGCCAGCGGCACTGGCTGGCGCTGGGCCCGGGGGAGTGGGACCGGGACCAGCGGCCCAGCTGGGTGCGCCTGGACCGGGTGCTCACCATGCGCGAGGACAGCATCCGTCGCGAGGGCGCGGTGCTGGACCGGCGCCGGTTCGACCGGGTGGGCCAGGCGCTGCGGACCGGCTACGGCTGGCGCTGACGGGCAGCGCTCAGCATTCAGCGACGAGCTGGCGGGCCATGCTGGCGGCGCTCAGCATTCGCCGACGAGCTGGCGGGCCGTGCGGGCGGCGCCGACGGTCTTGGCCTGGTACATGGCCGCGTCGGCCCGGCACAGCGCGTCGGTGAGCTGGGTGGGGCCGTGCACCGGGGCGAGCCCCACCGAGGCGGTCACCCGCACGGTGCGGGCGCCCAGCGGGATGGGCGCGGCGAGCGCCTCGCAGAGCCGGCGGGTGGCGTGCTCGATCCAGCGCCGGTCCACCGTCGGGCTGACCAGCAGGCCGGCGAACTCGTCGCCGCCGAGCCGGGCGACCAGGTTGTCCCCGGCGAACGCGGCCAGCCGCTGCGCCACGCTGATCAGCACCTGGTCGCCCGCGGCGTGGCCGTAGCGGTCGTTGACCTGCTTGAAGTCGTCGAGGTCGAGCACGATCGCCACGAGCGGCCTGCCGGCGGCGTCGGTGAGCAGGGTGGCCGCCAGCCGGAAGAAGGCCCGGCGGTTGGGCAGCCCGGTGAGCGGGTCGTGGCTGGCCGCGTGCCGCTCGGCCTCCAGCTCGGCGTGGAGCAGCTCGATCTCGGCCTCGGCGCGCAGTGCCCGGCGGCGCAGTTGCCAGGCGGAGACCAGGGCGCCAGCTGCGGAGATGCCGGAGGCGACGGTCATCGGATCCGGCACGCGCCCTCCTTCACCGCGGCCCCGGCCTCGCCGGACGGTGCCGGGCCGGACCTGTTCTGTCTGCTCGCAACCGGGATCCGGGTAACCGAACGTGAACGTCCGGGTACACCGCACGTGCGATATCATGCTCGCTGTCCATTGCAGATGCAATAGCAGATGCACGTGCATCTCCGTCCTCAGTCGACAGCCCCCCGTCGCCACCCACCGCTCCTCCCCGCGGCACCGGCTGGCTCTTCCCGCGAAGGACGCCCCCATGCAACACGCCTCGAACGGCGTACCCACCACCGAGCTGCCGCCGGTGCGGTGGCTGAAGAGCCGGCGCAGCAACCCGAGCGGCAACTGTGTCGAGCTGGCCGAGCTGCCCGACGGCGGCGGCATCGCGGTGCGCAACTCCCGCCACCCCGAGGGGCCGGCGCTCATCTACACGGTCGACGAGATCGCCGCGTTCGTGCTCGGCGCCCGCGACGGCGACTTCGACCACCTCATCGCCCGGCCGCCGTCCCGCTGACGGGACCGCATCCTCCGTCCGGAGGAGTTCACCTCACTGTCGGTCCATGGCATGCTTACTCCTCGCCGGGCTGGGGCGTCCGGTCAGGACAGTTGGCAAAGGACGGCCAGGTGACGACGGTGCCCGTCGAGGGAGGCCCGACCAGCGGTCCGACCGTGCTCCGCATGCTGCTCGGGGTGCGGCTGCGCCGGCTCCGGGAGGGCACCGGGGTGAGCCGGGAGAGCGCCGGCTGGGAGATCCGCTCCTCCGAATCCAAGATCAGCCGGATGGAGCTGGGCCGGGTCGGTTTCAAGGAGCGCGACGTCGCCGACCTGCTCACTCTCTACGGCGTCACCGCGCCCGACGAGCGGGCGACGCTGCTCAGGCTGGCCCGCGAGGCGAACAGCCCCGGCTGGTGGCAGCGCTACGGTGACGTGCTGCCCGGCTGGTTCCAGTCCTACCTGGGGCTGGAGGCCGCCGCCGCGCTGATCCGCACGTACGAGGTGCAGTTCGTCCCGGGGCTGCTCCAGACCCCCGCGTACGCCCGGGCGGTGGTCCTGCTGGGCCACCACGACGCCCCGCCGGCGGAGGTCGACCGGCGCGTGCGCCTGCGGATGGAACGCCAGGGACTGCTGCGCCGCGGCGATCCGCCGCAGCTCTGGGCGGTGCTCGACGAGGCGGTGCTGCGGCGGCCCGTCGGTGGCCCCGCGGTGATGCGCGAGCAGGTGGACGCGCTCATCGAGGCGACCGCCGCGCCGCACGTCCGGCTCCAGATCGTCCCGTTCGCCGCCGGTGGGCACGCCGCCGCCGGTGGCGCCTTCAGCATCCTGCGCTTCGGTGACCAGGACCTGCCGGACATCGTCTACATCGAGCAGTTGACCAGCGCGGTCTATCTCGACAAGCGCGACGACCTCGACCACTACGCGGCGGCGATGGAGCGGCTCTGCGGCGAGGCCGCCCCGCCCGAGCGCACCCCCGAGCTGCTGGCCCGCATCCGGGACGAGCTCTACCCGGCCTGACCGCACGGGTCCCCAGGTTGACTCCCGCCGAGCGGCGGGGTAGCTTCTGAATCGATACAGCACTGAATCGATCCAGAAGGGCAGACCGGTGAAGCCGACCCTGCAGGACGTCGCGAACGCGGTGGGCGTCTCCCGCAGCACCGTCTCCAACGCCTACAGCCGGCCCGACCAGCTCTCCGCCGCGCTGCGGGCGAAGATCCTCGACGCGGCGCGCCGCCTCGGCTACCCGGGCCCCGACCCGACCGCCCGCTCACTGCGACGCGGCTTCGTCGGCGCGATCGGCGTCCTGTTCACCTCCGAGCTGTCCTACGCCTTCACCGACCCGTTCGCGGTGCGCTTCCTCGCCGGCGTCAGCCAGGTGGCCGAGCAGCACAGCACCAGCCTGCTGCTGGTGCCCCTGCCCCACGACCGCGAACGGGCCCGCGCCGCCGTCGACAACGCCGCCGTCGACGGCTTCTGCGTCTACTGCGTCGGCGACGAGGAACACGTGCTCGGCGCGATCCGCGACCGGGGGCTGCCCCTCGTCACCACCGCCCCCGCCACGGCCGGCCCCGCCGACCGCTTCGTCGGCATCGACGAGCGCGCCGCCGCCCGGTCCGTCGCCGCCCACGTCGCCGGCCTCGGGCACCGGCGGGTGGCCCTGCTCGGCGACACCGTCCTGCCCGACGCGCCGCCCGGCCCGCTGCGGCTGGCTGCTCCCGGCGACGCCCCCCGCCCCACGACCCACGGCCGGCTCAGCGGCTTCGCCGACGCCTTCGCCGCCGTCGGCGTCCCCTGGCCGGCGATCACCGTGGTCAACGCCGCCGGCAACAGCCGGGCCGCCGCCGCCGCGGCCATCGCACCGGTGCTGGCCGGCGACGACCCGCCCACGGCCGTGCTGGCCTGCTCCGACGTGCTGGCGCTCGGAGTGCTCGACGCGGCCGGCCCCCGTTCGGGCCTCTCGGTCAGCGGCTTCGACGACGTCGCCGAGGCCGCCGACGCGGGGCTGACCACCGTCCGGCAGCCGGCCGAGGAGAAGGGTCGCCTCTCCGCCGCACTGCTGCTGGAGCCGCCGGCCGACCCGGCCGACGGCCACGTCCTGCTCCCCACCGACCTCGTCGTCCGGACCTCCACCGGTCCCGTCCCCAGGAGTTGACCATGGAACACTCCACCGGATTCGTCCTCGCCGTCGACGCCGTGACGCGGCACGTGAACTCCGCCCGCCCCGACGCCCCGGTCC
>NZ_WBKT01000040.1 GCF_008868175.1 Micromonospora sp. AMSO31t | reverse complement strand
GGGGAGCGGCGCAGCCGGCCCGCCCCTCCCGGCTTGACCCGGCCATCGCGGCCCGGCTGCGCCGCTCCCCGGACGGCCTGGTGGCCGCGGTGGTCCGCGCGCACGACTCGGGTGAGGTGCTGATGGTCGCCTGGATGGACGACGAGGCGCTGCACCGCACCCTGACCACCGGCCGCGCCACCTACTGGTCGCGCAGCCGCCAGGAGTACTGGGTCAAGGGCGCCACCTCCGGCCACCACCAGTACGTCCGCTCGGTCGCCCTGGACTGCGACGGCGACGCGCTGCTGGTCAGCGTCGAGCAGGTCGGGGCGGCCTGCCACACCGGGCACCGCACCTGCTTCTTCACCGAGCTCCCGGTCAGCGCCCCGGAGGCCACCTCATGACCGACGGCACGGTCAGTCCGGACCAGGCCGCCTTCGCCGGCCTGGCGGCCCGCTGGCGGGTCGTGCCGGTCACCCGGCGGTTGCTCGCCGACGCGGAGACCCCGGTCGGCGTCTACCGCAAGCTGGCCGGCGGCCCCGGCACGTTCCTGCTGGAGTCCGCCGAGCAGGGCGTCGGCTCGGCCGGCATGGCCTGGTCGCGCTACTCCTTCATCGGGGTGCGCAGCAGCGCCACGCTGACCGAGCGGGACGGTGCGGCGGTCTGGGCCGGCGAGCCACCCGCCGGGGTGCCGGCCACCGGCGACCCGGTGGCCGCGCTCCGGGAGACCGTCGCCGCGCTGGCCGGCCCGGCCTGGGACCCGTCCAGCGGCATGCCGCCGCTCACCGGCGGCATGGTCGGCTATCTCGGGTACGACCTGGTCCGCCGCTTCGAGCGGCTGCCCGAGCTGACCGAGGACGAACTCGACGTGCCCGAGCTGGGCATGATGCTCGCCACCGACCTCGTGGTGCTCGACCACTACGACGGCTCGGCGATCCTGGTCGCCAACGCGGTGCTGCCCCCGCTCGACGCGCCGGACCGGGAGTCGCTGGTCGCCGCCGCGTACCACCACGCGGTGGGCCGGCTGGACGCCATGACCACCGCGCTGTCCCGACCGATCCCGCCCATGATCTCGACGGTCGCCCGACCCGGTGTCGGCGAGGTGGTCAGCCGCACCCCGGAGGGCGGCTACCCGAAGGCGGTGGAGGCGGCCAAGGAGGCGATCCGGGCCGGCGAGTGCTTCCAGATCGTGCTCAGCCAGCGCTTCGAGCGCCCCACCCACGCCGACCCGCTCGACGTCTACCGGGTGCTGCGCACCACGAACCCCAGCCCGTACATGTACCTGCTGCGCTTCGACGGCTTCGACATCGTCGGCTCCTCGCCGGAGGCCCATCTCAAGGTGAGCACCGGCGCGGACGGGGAGCGCCGGGCGCTGCTGCACCCGATCGCCGGCACCCGGCCGCGCGGCGGCTCACCCGAGGCGGACGCCCGGCTCGCCGCCGAGCTGCTCGCCGACCCGAAGGAGCGGGCCGAGCACGTCATGCTCGTCGACCTGGGCCGCAACGACCTGGGCCGGGTCTGCCGGCCGGGCACGGTCGAGGTGCCGGAGTTCGCCACCATCGAGCGGTACAGCCACGTCATGCACATCGTCTCCACGGTCGTCGGTGAGCTGCGCGACGACCGCACCGCCTTCGACGCGCTCGCCGCGACCTTCCCGGCCGGCACCCTCTCCGGCGCGCCCAAGGTCCGGGCCATGGAGATCATCGAGGAGCTGGAGCCGGTCCGGCGCGGCCTCTACGGCGGCACGGTCGGCTACTTCGGCTTCGGCGGCGACCTGGACATGGCCATCGCCATCCGCACCGCGCTGATCCGCGAGGGCCGCGCCTACGTGCAGGCGGGGGCGGGTGTCGTGGCGGATTCCGATCCCGCCGCCGAGGACCAGGAGACCCGCAGCAAGGCCGCGGCCGTGCTCGCCGCGATCGCCGCCGCCGAGACGCTGCGGCCCGCCCGATGAGCGGGTCGACGGGCGCGCCCGCCGCGCGGGGCCGGCGCGAGCTGACGTACGCCGTGCTGCTCTGCCTGGCCGGCGCGGGCCTGGCGTTCTGGGCGGTGACCCGGACCTGGTCGGTCGAGCTGACCGCCCGCGGCTCGCTGCCGCCCAGCCGGCATGCCCGCACCGGCGCGGAGCTGCTGCCCTGGGTGTCGGCGCTGGCCCTCGTCGGGCTGGCTGGCGGCGGCGCGGTGCTGGCCACCCGGGGGCGGGTCCGGCGGCTGCTGGGCGGCCTGCTGGCCCTGCTGGGGCTGGGTGTGGCTGCCGGTGGCGGCTACGGGCTGACCGAGTCCGGGGTGAGCCGGCAGTGGCCGGCGCTGGTGCTGGTGGGCGGGCTGGTCCTGCTGGCCGGCGGGCTGCTCACGGCGCTGCGCGGCGGCGACTGGCCCGCGATGGGCGCCCGCTACGAGCGGCGGCCGGGGCGGCCGGCGGAACCCGCGGGTGAGGACCGGCCGGCGGTCGAGCGTGGCACCCGGGACGCCTGGGAGGCGCTGGACCGGGGCGAGGACCCAACGGTCCGCTGACCGTCCGGCGCCCGTCCCGGCGCCGCCGCTCACCGGCTGCGGGTCGCGGCGCCCGCCGGGTCAGCTCACCGGCTGGGCGTCGCGCGCGTCCCGGCGCTCGCGGGCCGCGGCGCGGGCGGCGGCCAGCTCGGCCACCAGGCGGTCCAGCTCGCGGCGCTGCGCGGCGCGCGCCCGGTCGGCGCAGACCGCCTCCCAGGCGTTGCCCCGGGCGGTGCGCATCCGGCCGTCGCCGGCCATGGCGCGTTCCAGCGTGTGCACCACGCCGACGGCGAGCGACGCGACGCTCCGGGAGATGGTGGTGAAATCGAGGCTCTGGTTCGGCCCGTTGGCGCTCATGGTCACCCCGCACGAGATCGTTGGCGACGGTCGGCAGCCGCCTCATCGAGTCTGCCCGAGGAAGATGCTGCCGGGCTCACGTTTCGCCGCCGTGAAACGCCTGTCAACTCTGCGGCAACCGGCCCGACCTGGGCAGGGCCGTTCGGCCTTGAGCTTGCTCACAACATCGACAAGCCTCGCTCTCCTGCGCGGAGCGGGGCGTCGTGGTGAGATAGGTCATGGGTGGCGGTCGATATGGTGGCCGGGGGCGCGGGACGCGCCCGGGTGACGCCGGTCGATGGGCGCGATGGCGCTGCGTGACACCGCGTTCACCCGAAGTCGGCCATCATGCCACAGCCCATTTCGTGAGGAGCGCCATACCCCCGGGCACTTGCGTCCAGGTGGCGCCCCCTAGCATCGGCCCATGACACCCGGAGAGGGGAGTCCGTTGGTGACTGCTGAGCATGCGCACGCGGAGGGGGACGAGGCCGGTCCGGCGGCGTCCGTAAGCGTGCTCGACGAGATCCTGGCCGGCGTGCGCGAGGACGTGGCCCGGCGACAGGAACAGGTTCCGCTGGAGCGGATCCGCGAGCTGGCCGCCGCCGCGCCGCCGCCGCTGGACGCGTACGCGGCGCTGCGCCGGCCCGGCGTGGCGGTGATCGCCGAGGTGAAGCGCTCGTCGCCGTCCAAGGGGCGGCTGGCCGAGATCGCCGACCCCGCCGACCTGGCCGGCGACTACGCCGCCGGTGGCGCCCGCGCGATCAGCGTGCTCACCGAGGGTCGCTGGTTCGGCGGGTCGCTGGACGACCTGGCCGCGGTGCGTGCCGCGGTCAACGTGCCGGTGCTGCGCAAGGACTTCGTGGTCTCCAGCTACCAGGTGCACGAGGCCCGCGCGCACGGCGCCGACCTGGTGCTGCTGATCGTCGCCGCGCTGGAGCAGAACGTCCTGGTCGGTCTGCTGGAGCGGATCGAGTCGCTGGGCATGTGCGCGCTCGTCGAGGTGCACAACGAGGAGGAGGCCGACCGCGCCATGGAGGCCGGCGCGCAGGTGATCGGCGTCAACGCCCGTGACCTGCGTACCCTGGAGGTCGACCGCTCGGTGTTCGAGCGGATCGCCCCCGGCCTGCCGAGCAGCGTCGTCAAGATCGCCGAGTCCGGCGTGCGCGGCCCGCACGACCTCATCCGGTACGCCTCGGCGGGCGCCGACGCGGTCCTGGTCGGCGAGGGCCTGGTCACCCAGAAGAGCCCTCGCGAGGCGGTCGCCGAGCTGGTCAACGCCGGCAACCACCCGGCCACGCCCCGCCCGGTGCGCTGACCCCACCGGGCCCCGAGACGCAGCGAGAGGACTCCCGCGATGAGCACTGACGCCGCGGCCCCGGCCGGCCAGCTTCCCGACGCCGCCGGTCACTTCGGCCGGTTCGGTGGCCGCTTCGTCCCCGAGGCGCTGGTCGCGGCGCTCGACGAGCTGGACGCGGCGTACCGGAAGGCGATGACCGACGAGAGCTTCCTCGCCGAGTTCGACGCCCTGCTGCGCGACTACGCCGGCGCCCCCTCGCTGCTCTACGAGGCCCGGCGGCTCTCCGCCCAGATCGGCGCCCGGGTCCTGCTCAAGCGGGAGGACCTCAACCACACCGGCGCGCACAAGGTCCGCAACGTGCTCGGCCAGGCGCTGCTCACGAAGCGGATGGGCAAGCAGCGGGTGATCGCGGAGACCGGCGCCGGCCAGCACGGCGTCGCCACCGCCACCGCCGCCGCCCTGTTCGACCTCGAATGCGTGGTCTACATGGGCGAGGTGGACACCGAGCGGCAGGCGCTCAACGTCGCCCGGATGCGGATGCTCGGCGCCACCGTCGTCCCGGTCACCACGGGCTCGCGCACGCTCAAGGACGCGATGAACGAGGCGATGCGGGACTGGGTCGCCAATGTCGACAGCACCCACTACCTGATCGGCACCGCCGCGGGCCCGCACCCGTTCCCCGAGATGGTTCGGGACTTCGTCCGCGGCATCGGCGTCGAGGCCCGCCAGCAGTGCCTCGACCTCACCGGCGGGCTGCCGGACGCGGTCGCGGCCTGCGTGGGCGGCGGCTCCAACGCGCTCGGCATCTTCCACGCCTTCGTGCCCGACACCGGCGTGCGCCTCTACGGCTTCGAGGCCGGCGGCGAGGGCGTGGCGACCGGCCGGCACGCGGCCAGCATCACCGGCGGCTCGGCGGGCGTGCTGCACGGCACCCGGACGTACGTGCTGCAGAACTCCGACGGCCAGACGATCGAGTCGCACTCGATCTCGGCCGGCCTGGACTACCCGGGCGTCGGGCCGGAGCACGCCTGGCTGCACGACAGCGGGCGGGCCACCTACCTGCCCGTCGACGACGACGAGGCGATGGCCGCCTTCGAGCTGCTCTGCCGCACCGAGGGCATCATCCCGGCGATCGAGAGCTCGCACGCGCTCGCCGGCGCCCGGACGATCGCCCCGCAGCTGGCCGCCGAGCTGGGCCGGGAGCCGGTCATCGTGGTCAACCTCTCCGGCCGGGGGGACAAGGACGTGCACACCGCCGGCGCATACTTCGGCATCCTCGACAAGGAGTGAGAGCGTGAGCCGGATCGGGGTCGCCTTCGACAAGGCCCGGGCCGACGGGCGGGCCGTGCTGGTCGGCTGCATGCCGGCGGGCTTCCCGACCGTCGAGGGCAGCATCGCCGCGATGACCGCCATGGTCGAGGCCGGCGTCGACGTCATCGAGGTGGAGATCCCCTACTCCGACCCGGTGATGGACGGCCCGGTCATCCAGAAGGCCAGCGACATCGCCCTGGCCGGCGGCGTCCGCACCGCGGACACGCTGCGCATCATCGAGGCGGTGGCCGCGACCGGCGCGCCGGTGGTCACCATGACCTACTGGAACCCGATCGAGCAGTACGGCGTCGACGCGTTCGCCCGCGACCTGGCCGCCGCCGGGGGCACCGGCCTGATCACGCCGGACCTGATCCCCGACGAGGCCGGCGAGTGGCTGGCCGCCTCCGAGGCGCACGGCCTGGACCGGACGTTCCTGGTCTCCCCGTCCTCCACCGACGCGCGGCTGACGATGACCGTTGGGCACTGCCGCGGCTTCGTCTACGCCACGGCCATCATGGGCGTGACCGGCGCGCGGTCGCAGACCTCCGAGGCGGCCCCGGTCCTGGTGTCGCGGCTGCGCGAGGTCTCCGACCTGCCTGTCGGCGTCGGGCTGGGCGTGGGCACGGGCGCCCAGGCCGCCACCGTGGCCGGGTACGCCGACGCGGTGATCGTCGGCAGCGCGCTGGTCCGCTGCGTGCTCGACGCCCCCGACCAGGCGGCCGGCCTGACCGCCCTGCGCGCCCTGAGCGCCGAACTCGCCGAAGGCGTCCGCAACCCGGCCCGCTGACGGCCGCTGTTCCCTCGCTCCACGCCAGCTCGCCGACGTGGTGGCGTCCGGCGCTCGCCGATGCCGCCATCCCGCCGTTCTTGTGCGGAGCCATCGGTCCGGCCCGTGCGGGCGCCGTGCCTCGGTGATGGTGTGGGACTGCCTGTCGAGTTGAGTCGTTGGCGACAGCGCACCTCACCTCCGCCGCCCGGCCGCCGGGCAACGCGGGCTTGAGTCGTTTGCGTCATCAGCTCGACAGGCGCTCGCGGATCTACCCGGGGGTCGGCCTGCCCGGGACGTCCGCGATTCGTGCGGCGCGGTGGTCGCGGCCGGCGCCCCCGGCGCGCGTCGTTGTCCTGCACGACGGCTCCTCGCCTCCGCTCACGGGGAGCGTCAGCGCCGGGTGGTGCCCAGCTCGCCGCCGGACCGCTGTTCGGGCGGGGGCGCCGCCGCGCCGGCCGGCCCGGTGTCCTGGGTCGGGTCGCGGAGGACGCCGGAGCGACCGGCCAGGGCGTCGGCGACGGCGGCGCGGGTGGTCGGGGTGAGCGCCTCGGGCAGCGCGTCCGGCGCATGCCAGTCGAGGTGGCAGCCGCCCGCCGGGGTGCCGGCGGGCGTCGCGGCGAGTGTCCGGGCCCGGAACACGTGCACCAGCACGTCGGGCAGGGCGCCGCAGTGGCCGGCGGCGGGCGGGGACGCGGCGGGGTCGCCGAGCCGGTAGAGGCCGACCAGGTCGACCAGTTCGACCTCCCAGCCGGTCTCGGCGCGGATCTCGCGTCGCGCGGCGGCGGGCGGGCTCTCGTCGCGGCGCAGCCGCCCACCGGGCAGCGCCCAGCGACGCCCGCCGCCGGACTGCCGGCAGAGCAGCACCCGGCCGGAGGGGTCGGTGACGACCGCGGCGACCGCCCAGGTGAGCGCGCTCATGGACAAAGAGCCTACGGCCGCGCAAACCAGAAGTCATCCGACCCGCGAACCCGGGCGACCGGGGTGCCGCGAGCACGGTCCGCACCGGTACCGTGTGCACCCGTGACCCTCGCCCCGATGACCCCCCTGGCGGCCCTGCCCAGCCCCAGCACCGCCGTCTGGCAGCTCGGTCCGGTTCCGATCCGGGCGTACGCGCTCTGCATCATCGTCGGCATCGTGGTGGCCTGCGTGGTCACCGAGTACCGGCTGCGCCGCCGCGGCGTCGCTCCGGGCGCGGTGCTCGACATCGCCGTCTGGGCGGTGCCCGCGGGCATCATCGGCGCCCGGATCTACCACGTGATCACGTCGCCGGAGAAATACTTCGGCGCCGACGGCCAGCCGCTCAAGGCGTTCGCCATCTGGGAGGGCGGCCTCGGCATCTGGGGCGCGGTGGCCGGCGGCGCGGTCGGCGCGTGGTTCGCCGCCCGGCAGCTGGGCATCCCGTTCGCCGTGGTGGCCGACGCGCTGGCGCCGGGGCTGCCGCTGGCCCAGGCGATCGGCCGGTTCGGCAACTGGTTCAACAACGAGCTCTACGGCGGGCGCACCAGCGTGCCCTGGGGCCTCGAGGTCCACGTCATGGACCCGGACAATCCGGGGCACGCGCTCCGCGACGACGCCGGCAACCCGGTCCTCCAGCCGGGGCTCTACCACCCGGCCTTCCTCTACGAGGCGCTGTGGAACATCGGTGTCGCCGCGCTGGTCGTGGTCCTCGACCGCAAGCTGCGGCTGGGCCGCGGCCGTGCCTTCGCCCTCTACGTGATGGGCTACACGGCGGGCCGGTTCTGGATCGAGTTGATGCGCACCGACGAGGCCAACCACATCCTCGGCCTGCGGCTCAACGTGTGGACCGCGGCGCTGGTCTTCCTCGGCGCGCTGGTGTACTTCCTGCGGGTGCGCGGCCCGCGCGAATACCTGATCCCGGTCGGCGCGCCCGCCACCCCGGTCCCGCCCGCGGGTGGCGACGTGTCCCAGGTCGACCTCTCCGCCCGGGAGGCCGGGGCGCAGCCGGTCGCGCCCGAGGGCTACCGGGTGGTGTCCGAGGAGCAGTTCCGCACGTACCGGGAGACCGGCGAGGTCCCGGCCGAGGAGCCGCCGGCGACCGACGAGGCCGACCCCGACGCGACCGACCGCGACGTGACCGACGCGACCGATCGCGACGAGACCGACGCGACCGACGAGACGGACCGGACTGCGAGCGGCGCGGCCGAGCGGGCCGCGACCGACGCCCAGAGCGCGGAGCGCGAGCCGGCCGGCGAGGCGCGGCCGGACGAGGACCGGGCCGGCGCCGGCGGCGCCCGCCCCGCCGACCGGGACAGCTGAGCGGGGGAGTCATGCGGAGCGCGGTGGTGGTCGGCGCCGGCCTCGGCGGGTTGGCGACGGCCGGGGCGCTGGCCCGGTCCGGTTGGCGGGTCACCCTCCTCGAACGGGCCGACCGGGTCCGTCCGGAGACGACCGCCGTGGTGCTCTGGCCCAACGGGGTACGCGCGCTGCGCGCCCTCGGCCTCGGCGCCGGCCTGGACGCGATCGCCACCCCGCTGCCCGACGGCGGCGTGCGCCGCCCCGACGGGCACTGGCTGGTGCAACCCCGCCCCACGCCGGCGGAGCGGATGCCGGTGGTGGTCCACCGGGAGGACCTGCACGACGCGCTCATCGCCGGGCTGGGCGACCAGGTGGAGCTGCGCACCGGGGTGAGCGTGCGGACGGTGCGGGCGGCTCCCGGCGAACGTCCCGCGGTCGGCGACGGCCGGCACACCGTCGAGGCGGACCTGGTGGTCGCGGCCGACGGCACCGACAGCGAGATCCGCCGGCAGCTCGCCCCGGAGACGGCCGTGGTCAGCTCCGGCTGCGCCGCGTGGCGGGCCGTGATCCCCTGGTACCGGGCCCCGCAGCTCCCCGACGACCAGCCGGTGCACGGCGAGACGCTGGGCGCCGGCTACCGCTTCGTGGCCGCCTCCCTCGGTGACCGGGGCACCGCGGGCGCCTCCCGCCGGGGCGGCATCTACTGGGTGGCCACCGCCGCCGGCGCGCCCCGACCCGAGCCGCCGGAGACCCAGCTGGCCCTGCTCAAGCGCTGGTACGCGGGCTGGCCCGCGCCGATCGCCACGCTGCTCGACGCGACCGACCCGGCGGACCTGGTGCAGCAGGAGATCCGGGAGCTGCGCCCGCTGCCCCGGGCGTACGGGTTCCCGGCCGGGCCGGGCGGCGTGGTGCTGCTCGGCGACGCGGCACACGCCATGCCGCCGCACCTCGGGCAGGGCGCCTGCCTCGCCTTCGAGGACGCGGCCACCCTGTCGGCGCTGCTGCGCGAGTCCCGGCTCCCGGACGCGGTGGCCGGTTACGACCGGCTGCGGCGGCCCCGCGCGGCCACCATGGTGCGGCAGACCCGCCGGATGTCGGCGGTGCTCCAGACCCGGGGCCGGCTGGCGTTGCGCGCCCGGGACGCCGCGCTCGGGACGATCAGCCCGCGGCTGCGCAACACGGCGGCCACGGCCGCCGCCTCCTGGCAGCCGCCGGCCTGACCACGCCGCGCGGGTGCGGCACGGCGCCGTCCCCGACCGACGGTGTGACGGGCGGCCGTCAGCCGATCACGGCGGTGGGCTCGGCGATGCAGGCGGTGCCCACGCGGCGGAAGCCGACCCGCAGGTAGACCCGGGCGATCTCCTCGCTGCCGGCGGAGAGGAAGACCAGGTCGGTGCCGGCGGCGAGCAGCCGGTGGGCCAGGGTGGCGGTCACGGCCGCGCCCAGGCCGCGCCGGCGGGCCGCCGGCAGGGTGGCCACCCCGGCGATCTCCGCGACGTCGCCGACCCGCATGGCCATCCCGCTGGCCAGCGCCCCTTCGTCCGCCGTGCCGGCGAGCACCGAGACGCGCCGGCCGTCGACGATGCGGACCGCCTCCTCGTCGAGGGCGGCCACGTCCAGGCGGGAGACCGCGGCGTCCCGCTCGGCCGGGCCGGCCTCGCCGCGGGCGGTGCCGCCGTGCGAGAAGCCCACCGCGGCGACGGCCCGGCGCAGCGCCACGTCCGCCGCGAAGCCGGGGTCGCGGGGGTCGAGCACCCGCACCGGTACGTCGCTGAACGTCGCCGGGTCGGGCAGGCGGTCGGACTCCAGCACCATGAGCGGCGCCTCCAGCACGTGCAGCCCCGCCGAGCGGGCCACCGCCAGCAGGTCGGGGGTGACCTCGTGCACCCACTCGAACGCCTCCGGCAGGCCCAGTTCCCGCTGCCGGGCCCGGACGGCGGTCACGTCGGCCAGTGCGGGTGCCTCGGTGGCGTCCAGCCGGGGGCGGGCGTAGAACGGCCAACCGGCGCCCTCGCGGACGAACAGCACGAGGGGGCCGTGTTCCTCCGTCCGCGCCCCGTCGCGGGGCACGGCGTCGTAGAAACGCTCCAACCGGTCGAGCACGTCAGTGCGTACGACATCCACCGCGCGAGACTACATGTCCCAGATGCTGGAAGTGTGATCAATCTGAACTGGCCTTGCGCCGGACGCCCTAACGTAGACTCAATAAAACCCCCGAGGGCCGACGTCGTCCCCACCATGTTCCAACCTGAGTGACGACAGGAGGCCCGGTGGCCTTTCCGTACCCTCTCAGCCCCCAGCCGGCCCCGCGGACCACGGGGCTCTACGACCCCGCCCACGAGCACGACGCCTGCGGCGTGGCCTTCGTGGCCGACCTGCACGGGCGGCGCTCGCACGAGGTCGTCGCGAACGGTCTCGGGGCGCTCTGCCGGCTGGACCACCGGGGCGCCCGGGGCGCGGAGCACAACACCGGTGACGGCGCGGGCATCATGATCCAGGTGCCGGACGCGTTCCTGCGCGCGGTCGTCGACTTCCCGTTGCCGCCCGCCGGCCAGTACGCCACCGGCCTGGTCTTCCTGCCCGACGACGACGCGGCCGAGGCCCGGGCCCGCCGGGTGGTGGAGAAGTACGCGCTGGTCGAGGGCGCCGACATCCTCGGCTGGCGGGAGGTGCCGACCGATCCGGCCGGCCTCGGCGAGACCGCCCTCGCGGCGATGCCCCGGGTCCGGCAGCTGTTCCTGGCCGCGCACCGGCTCACCGACGCGCCCGCCGGTGCGGCCGGCTCCCCGCTGACCGGGCTGGACCTGGACCGGGTGGCGTTCTGCCTGCGCAAGCAGGTCGAGCGGGAGACCACCGAGCGGGGCGTGCCGGCCTACTTCCCGTCGCTGTCCGGCCGGACCATGGTGTGGAAGGGGATGCTCACCCCGGACCAGCTCCCGGCGTTCTACCCGGAGCTGACCGACGAGCGGGTGGTCAGCGCGATCGCGCTGGTGCACTCGCGGTTCTCCACCAACACGTTCCCGTCCTGGCCGCTGGCCCACCCGTACCGGTTCATCGCGCACAACGGCGAGATCAACACGATCCGCGGCAACCGGAACTGGATGCAGGCGCGCGAGGCGCTGCTGCGCAGCCCGGACCTGCCGGGCAACATCCGCCGGATCTTCCCGGTGTGCACCCCGGCGGCCTCCGACTCGGCCAACTTCGACGAGGTCCTCGAACTGCTGCACCTGGCCGGGCGGAGCCTGCCGCACGCGGTGCTCATGATGATCCCCGAGGCCTGGGAGAACGACCCGGACATGCGCGCCGACAAGCGCGCCTTCTACCGGTTCCACGCCAGCCTCATGGAGCCGTGGGACGGCCCGGCCTCGGTCGCCTTCACCGACGGCGAGATCGTGGGCGCGGTGCTGGACCGCAACGGGCTGCGCCCGGGCCGCTGGTGGCGGACCGCCGACGGCCTGGTGGTGCTGGGCAGCGAGGCGGGCGTGCTCGACCTCGACCCGGCCACCGTGGTCGCGAAGGGCCGGCTCCAGCCGGGCCGGATGTTCCTGGTCGACACGGTCAACGGCCGGATCGTGCAGGACGACGAGATCAAGACCGAGCTGGCCGCCGCCCGCCCGTACGGGGAGTGGTTGCACGCCGGCATCATCGAGCTGGACGACCTGCCGCCGCGCGAGCACATCGTCTACACCCACGACTCGGTACGCCGCCGGCAGCAGACCTTCGGCTACACCGAGGAGGAGCTGAAGATCCTGCTCGCCCCGATGGCCCGCAACGGCGCGGAGCCGATCGGCTCGATGGGCACGGACACCCCGATCGCGCCGCTGTCCACCCGGCCGCGGCTGCTCTACGACTACTTCCACCAGCTCTTCGCCCAGGTCACCAACCCGCCGCTGGATGCCATCCGCGAGGAGCTGGTGACCAGCCTGGCGTCCACCATCGGCCCGGAGGGCAACCTGCTCGACCCGGGCCCGGCGAGCTGCCGGCAGATCGTGCTGCCGTACCCGGTGATCGACAACGACGAGCTGGCCAAGATCCTCTCCATCGACGAGGACGGCGACCTGCCCGGCTTCAAGGCGGTCCGGGTCTCCGGGCTCTACCGGGTCCGCGACGGCGGCGCCGGCATCAAGGCCCGGCTCACCGAGATCTGCCGGCACGTCTCCGAGGCCATCGAGGACGGCGTACGCATCCTGGTGCTCTCCGACCGGGACTCCAACGCCGACCTGGCCCCGATCCCGTCGCTGCTGCTCACCGCCGCGGTGCACCAGCACCTCGTGCGGGAGCAGACCCGCACCCAGGTGGCGCTCATCGTCGAGTCGGGCGACTGCCGGGAGGTGCACCACGCGGCCGTGCTGATCGGGTACGGCGCGGCGGCGGTCAACCCGTACCTGGCCTTCGAGTCGGTCGAGGACATGATCGCCACGGGCGGGCTGGTCGGCATGGAGCCGGGCACGGCCATCCGCAACTACGTCAAGGCGCTCGGCAAGGGCGTCCTGAAGATCATGTCCAAGATGGGCATCTCGACGGTCTCGTCGTACTGCGGTGCGCAGGTCTTCGAGGCGGTCGGCCTGGACACCCGGCTGGTGCAGCGCTACTTCCGGGGCACCCCGAGCACGATCAGCGGCATCGGGCTCGCCGAGATCCACGCCGAGGTGGCCGCCCGGCACGCGCTGGCCTGGCCGCCCGCGGGCGCCCGGGCGAGCGACCGGCTGGACGTCGGCGGCGAGTACCAGTGGCGCCGCGAGGGCGAGCTGCACCTGTTCAACCCGGAGACGGTCTTCCTGCTCCAGCACGCCACCCGCAGCCGCCAGTACGACGTGTTCCGGCAGTACACCGCCAAGGTCGACGAGCTGGCCGCCCGGGCGGGCTCGCTGCGCGGGCTGTTCACCCTGCGCACCGGGCTGCGCCCGCCCGTCCCGCTGGACGAGGTGGAGCCGGCCAGCGAGATCGTCAAGCGGTTCGCCACCGGCGCCATGTCGTACGGGTCGATCTCGGCCGAGGCGCACGAGACCCTGGCCGTCGCCATGAACCGCCTCGGCGGCAAGTCCAACACGGGCGAGGGCGGCGAGGACGTCGAGCGGCTGCACGACCCGCGGCGCCGCTCGGCGGTCAAGCAGATCGCCAGCGGCCGGTTCGGCGTCACGAGCGAATACCTCGTCAACGCCGACGACCTCCAGATCAAGATGGCCCAGGGCGCGAAGCCCGGCGAGGGTGGCCAGCTGCCCGGCAACAAGGTCTGGCCGTGGATCGCGCGTACCCGGCACGCCACCCCGGGCGTCGGCCTGATCTCCCCGCCCCCGCACCACGACATCTACTCCATCGAGGACCTGGCCCAGCTCGTCCACGACCTGAAGTGCGTCAACCCGGCCGCCCGGGTGCACGTGAAGCTGGTCAGCGAGGTCGGGGTGGGCACCGTGGCGGCCGGCGTGGCGAAGCTCAAGGCCGACGTCATCCTGATCTCCGGGCACGACGGCGGCACCGGCGCCTCCCCGCTCAACTCGCTCAAGCACGCCGGCACCCCCTGGGAGCTGGGCCTGGCCGAGGCGCAGCAGACGCTGCTGCTCAACAAGCTCCGCGACCGGGTCACCGTGCAGGTCGACGGCCAGCTCAAGACCGGCCGGGACGTGCTGGTCGCGGCGCTGCTGGGCGCCGAGGAGTTCGGCTTCGCCACCGCCCCGCTGATCGTCGAGGGCTGCGTGATGATGCGGGTCTGCCACCTCGACACCTGCCCGGTGGGGATCGCCACCCAGAACCCGGTGCTGCGCGAGCGCTTCACCGGCAAGCCGGAGTTCGTGGAGAACTTCTTCCTCTTCCTGGCCGAGGAGATCCGCGGCTACCTGGCCGAGCTGGGCTTCCGCAGCATCGCCGAGGCCATCGGGCACACCGAGCTGCTCGACGTCGCCGGCGCCATCGACCACTGGAAGGGCCACGGGCTCGACCTCAGCCGGGTGCTGCACCTGCCCGAACTGCCCGAGGGCGCGGCCCGGCGCGGCATCCGGGCCCAGGACCACGGCCTGGAGCTGGCGCTGGACAACCAGCTCATCGCACTGGCCGAGCCGGCGCTGCGCGACGGCACCCCGGTCCGGGTCGAGGTGGCGGTGCGCAACGAGCACCGCAGCGTCGGCGCGATGCTCGGCGGCGAGGTGACCCGCCGGTTCGGCGGCGCCGGGCTGCCCGACGACACGGTCGAGTTCCTGCTGCGGGGCACCGCCGGCCAGTCGTTCGGCGCGTTCCTGCCGCGCGGGGTCACCCTGCGCCTGCACGGCGACGCCAACGACTACGTGGGCAAGGGCCTCTCCGGTGGGCGGCTCGTCGTCCGCCCGGACGCCGCCGCGCCGTTCGCCGGCGCGGACGCCGACGCCGGCGGGCGCGCCGAGGACCAGATCATCGCGGGCAACACCATCCTGTACGGCGCCACCGGCGGCGAGGTCTTCCTGCGCGGCCGGGTCGGCGAGCGGTTCGCCGTGCGCAACTCCGGCGCGCTGGCCGTCGTCGAGGGCGTCGGCGACCACGGCTGCGAGTACATGACCGGCGGCACGGTGGTGGTGCTCGGTCCGACCGGGCGCAACTTCGCTGCCGGCATGTCCGGCGGCACGGCGTTCGTGCACCGGCTGGACCGCCGGCTGGTCAACGCCGAGCTGGTCGACCTGTCGCCGCTGGGCGAACAGGAGCGGGAGCGGCTGCACGAGCTGGTCCAGCGGCACTTCGCCGAGACCGACTCGGCGGTCGCCGAGGAGCTGCTCAAGCGCTGGCCGGAGGCGGTAGAGGAGTTCACCGCCGTGGTGCCCCGGGACTACCGCCGGGTGCTGGAGATCATGCGGGCCGCCGAAGCCGCCGGCCACGACGTCGACGACGCGGTGATGAGCGCATTGGCGGCGACAGCCGCCGCCGGGGCTCCGCCGGCGGCCTCCGCCGCGTCCGTGCCGCCCGCCCCGCGGGCGGTCGCCCAGGAGGTGGCTCGTGCCTGACCCGAACGGTTTCCTGCGCTACGACCGGCGGCTGCCCGCCCGCCGCCCGGTCCCGGTGCGGATCATGGACTGGCGGGAGGTCTACCCGCCGGCCGGCGAGGAGCTGATCCGCGAGCAGGCCACCCGCTGCATGGACTGCGGCATCCCGTTCTGCCACGACGGCTGCCCGCTCGGCAACCGCATCCCGGACTGGAACGACCTGGTCCGCACCGGCGGCTGGGACGCCGCCGTGGAGTCGCTGCACGCCACCAACAACTTCCCCGAGTTCACCGGCCGGCTCTGCCCGGCGCCCTGCGAGGCGGCCTGCGTGCTCGGCCTGGGCGGCCAGCAGCCGGTCACCATCAAGCAGGTTGAGGTGGAGATCGCCGACGCCGCGGTGACCCGGGGCGGCCTGCGCCCGCAGCCGGTGCCGGCCCCGACCGGGAGGTCGGTCGCCGTGGTCGGCTCCGGTCCCGCAGGGCTCGCCGCCGCGCAGCAACTCGCCCGCGCCGGTCACGCCGTCACCGTGTACGAGCGGGACGACGCCCTCGGCGGCCTGCTCCGCTACGGCATCCCCGACTTCAAGCTGGAGAAGCGGCACATCGACCAGCGGCTGGCCCAGCTCGCCGCCGAGGGGGTGCGCTTCCGCACCGGGGTGAACGTCGGCGTGGACGTCACCGCCGAGCAGCTCCGCGCCGAACACGACGCCGTGCTGCTCGCCTGCGGCGCGCTCCAGGGCCGGGACACCCCCGAGACGCCGGGGCGGGCGCTGCGCGGCGTACACCAGGCCATGGCGCACCTGGTGGCCGCGAACCGCGTCGTCGCGGCGGCGGGTGCGGGGCGGCCGGCCCCGGCCACGCTCCCGGACGGCACGCCGATCGACGCGGCCGGCAGGCACGTGGTGATCATCGGTGGTGGCGACACCGCCGCCGACTGCCTGGGCGTGGCCCACCGCCAGGGCGCGGCCGGCGTGCACCAGCTCGACCTCTACCCGGAGCCCCCGGCCGACCGGGACGCCGAGCGCGACCCGTGGCCCACGTGGCCGTGGGTGCTGCGCAGCTACCCGGCGCACGAGGAGGGCGGCGAGCGGGTCTTCGCCGTGGCGGTGCAGGAGTTCGTCGACGACGGCACCGGCCAGGTCCGCGCGGTCCGGATCGCCGAGGTGACCGTCGAGAAGGTGGACGGCCGGCGGATCGTCACGGCGCTGCCCGGCTCGGAGCGGGAGATCCCGGCCGACCTGGTGCTGCTCGCCATCGGGTTCGAGGGCACCGAGGAGCAGCCCCTGCTGGGCCAGCTCGGGGTGACCCGCAACGGCCGGGGCGCGGTCGACGCCCGCCCCGACTGGCAGACCAGCGGCGACGGCGTGTTCGTCGCCGGGGACATGCACCGGGGCGCGTCGCTGATCGTCTGGGCCATCGCCGAGGGCCGGGCCGCCGCCGCGGCCATCCACGCGTACCTGGGTGGGGCCGGAACGCTGCCCGCGCCGGTCGACCCGGCACAGCAGCCGCTCGCCGCCCGCTGACCCGGCGCGTCACCGGCACCCCGGTCCCTCCCGGACCGGGGTGTCGTGGCGTCCGGGTCCGGTTCGTGCCCGGGGTGCCCCGGCCGCCCGACCCGGTTCGTGAACCCTCTCACCAACTGTCGTCGGCAGGTTTGACCACGGCCAGACTTGTGCGCTGGCCGGACCCGCGGGGGTCCGGCTTCGTCGTGTCACCGTCTGGACGGGGAAACACTCATGGCCCTCGGCGCCACGTTCGCCGCGCTGCGCCACCGCAACTACCGGATCTGGGCCGCCGCCGGATTCGTGTCGGTCATCGGGACCTGGATGCAGGTCCTGGGCGTCAACTGGTACGTGCTGGCCGAAACCGGGTCGGCCACCTCGATGGGGCTCACCGTCCTGCTCCAGGCGCTGCCCACCCTGGTGCTGAGCGTCTGGGGTGGCGCGTTGGCCGACCGGCTGCCCGCCAAGCCGCTGCTGATCGGCGCCCAGGCCGCCCACGCGCTGCTCGCCGCCGGGCTCGCCGTGGTGGCCCTCACCGGCACCGGCGGTCTCCCGGCGATCTTCGCGATCTCGCTGGCCACCGGCGCGGTGTCGGCGATCGAGGGGCCGGTGATGGGCCGCTGGGCCTCCACGCTGGTGGACCGGGAGAGCCTCGGCAACGCCCTGGCGCTCGGCTCGCTCACCAACTCCGCCGGGCGGATCCTCGGCATGAGCCTCGGCGCCGTCGTGGTCGCCGTGGTCGGCCCCGCGCTGCTCTTCGCCGCGAACTCGGTCAGCTTCGTCGCGGTCGTCGTGGCGCTGTTCGCCGTACGCGAGGGGGAGCGGCACGCCGGCGGGCCGGCGGCGGCCGACCCGGCCTCGGTCGACGGCGGCATCCGGGCCGGTTTCCGCTACCTGAGCCGCCAGCCGGTGGTGCTGGTGGCCCTCGCCCTCTCCTTCGTGCTCGGCAGCCTGGGCCGCAATTACCAGGTCACCATGGCCGCCATGAGCGACGGGCCGCTGCACGGCGGCGTGTCCGGCTACGGCCTGCTCTCCACCGTCTTCGCCGTCGGCACGGTGCTGGGCGCCCTGTTCGCGGCGCGCCGCGCGGACCTCGGCTACGCGGTGCTGGTCGGCGCCGGCCTGCTCGCCAGCGGGTTGCAGATCGTCGCCGGGCTGGCCCCGGGCACGCTGAGCTTCGCCGCGGTGATCCTGCCGGTGGCCGCCGCGGCGGTGGTCATCGACACCACGGTCGGCGCCCGCGCCCAGCTCGACACCGACTACGCCATGCGGGGCCGGGTGCTGGCCGCCCTGGCCGTCACCGGCTCGGTCTCCGCGGCCGTGGGCGCCCCGCTGCTCGGCTGGCTCGCCGAGCACGCCGGCCCCCGCCAGACCCTGGTGCTGGCCGGCACGGTCACGGCGGTCGCCACCGCGGCCGCCGGGGTGGCCCTGGACCGGCTGCGCGAGCGCCGGCTGGCGCACCAGCTCACCCGGGTGCTGGCCGGCGTGTCCCCGGTGGCGCTTCCCGGCGCCGCGGCCGGCGCGCGCCCGGGCACCGGCCGGCTCCGGTCCAGCCGGGCCGCCCGCCCGGCGCAGGACTGCGCGGCCTGCGCGCCCCACCGGGGCCGGCGCCGCTCCCGCTGGACCGACCTGCGGTCGCCGTTCGCGCACCGCGACGGCTGCCCCGCCGCCTGACCCCGGGCCGGGGCCCGGGTCCCGTGAGCGAGGTCATCTCGCACGGGACCCGGCGCCGCGAAGATCGTCACTACGCTGCGGGTATGGACGTCGAGGTGCGCCTGCGGCGAATTCGCCGGTGGCTCTTGGTCGTGGCGGTGGGTCTGTTCCTCAGCGGCGTGACAGCGTTCCCGCTGGAGCTGGAGGTGCGCTGGCTGCTGCAGGCGCTGGACCCCCTCGCCGGGCAGTTCCCGGCGCTGCTGGCCTGGATCGAGCGGGTCCACACGGGACTCGTCGAGACCGGCGAGCGCTACCCGTTCCTGCTCTACGGCACCGACTGGCTCGCGTTCGCGCACCTGGTCCCGTGCCGGCCTGACCCGGCCGGGGCCCGCTCCTGGGCAATGGAGCAGGCCCCGACCGGTGCCGGTCAGTGCTTGAGCAGCCGGTGGGCCTCCTGGATCTTCGTCCAGGACTTCGGCTGGGCCGGGGCGAGCGCCCGGCGCGCGGCGGTGGCCAGCTCGGGGCGCCCGGCGGTGAACAGCCAGGTCGTGAAGACCGCGTCGAGGTCCCGGCCGGAGATCCGCTCGGCGAGTGCCTGGAACTGGGCGATCGTGCCGTTGCCGTAGCGGTGTGCGGCGGTCCAGGCCGGCAGGATCCGGAAGAACGCCTCGTCGCCGACGGCCAGGCGGAGCTGGTGCAGCGCCATGGCGCCCCGGTCGTAGACGGCGTCGTCGAAGATGCTGCCGGCCCCCGGGTCACCGGGAAGCACCTGCCAGAACTCCGAGTCGGCCGGGTAGCTGGCGTAGGTGAAGTCGAACAGCTCCTGGGCGGTGCCCTCGCCCTGCTCCTCCGACCAGAGCCACTCGGCGTACGAGGCGAAGCCCTCGTTCAGCCAGATGTTGCGCCAGTCGGCGACCGAGACCGAGTCGCCGAACCACTGGTGGGCGTTCTCGTGCACCACCACGGACGTGTTGGCGCCGCGCCGCCAGAAGCTGGGGCCGTAGACGGGACGGGTCTGCGTCTCCAGGGCGAAGCCGATGCCGTCGATGGGGCCGGCCACGCCGCCCTGCGCCTCAAACGGGTAGGGCCCGAACACGCCGCTCTCCCAGTCGACGATCTCGGCGGTGCGTTCGATGCTGGCCCGGGCGGCCGGCCCGAGGTCGCCCAGCGTGGTGCTGTACGCATTGGACACCGGCTGCCCGTTCGGCGCGGTGTCGGTGACGATGTCGTACTGCCCGATGGCGAGGAACGCCTGGTAGGTGGCGCCCGGCTTCACGCTGCGCCAGCTCCACCGGGTGCGGTTGCCGGCCTCGGGCAGCGGGGCGCGCGGCTGCACGCCGTTGCTGACCACCTCGAGGCCGGTGGGCACCGAGACGGAGATGTCCCAGGTGGCCTTGTCCTTCGGGTGGTCGTTGCTCGGGAACCACCACCAGGCCGATTCGGGCTCGTTGACGGCGAGGGCGCCGTCGGCGACCCGGGTCCAGCCCGTGTAGCCCTGGACCAGCGTCTCGGACGGGATGCCGGCGTATTTCACCACGACGGTGAGCTGCTGTCCCTTGAGGATCGGCCGGGGCGCGGTGACCGCCAGCTCGTGGACGCCCTCCCGGGCGAAGGCTGCCGACCAGCCGTTGACCCGGACCGACTCGACGCCGAGGAGGAAGTCGAGGTTGAACCGGGACAGGTCCTGGGTGGCGGTGGCCAGGATCGTCGTGGTGCCGCTGAGCCGGTCGGTGGCCGGTTCGTAGCGCAGCCGGATGTCGTAGTGGCCGACGTCGTAGCCGCCGTTGCCGTAGTCGGGGAAGTAGCTGTCGCCCAGCCCGGGGCTGCCCGGGGTCGGGGCGGCCGTCGCGGGCTTCGGCCGGCCCCAGCCCGGTAGGGCGGCCTGGCCGGGGGTGCCGGTCACGACGGTGCCGGCGGTGGTGACGGTCAGGGCGGCGATGGCCGCCGTGAGAGCGCGTCGCACGAGGTGGGCTCCCTCCATCGGGGTGTACGCACCCCAAACCTAATCGACGGCGATGAACGCGTCTGCCCCGGAAGGCGGGCGAACGCTATTCAATTTATGGCAATGTTTCGATACCATTACCGACTAGTAACAAGCACCGACTCCCCTGGCCACGCGCGCGGTCAACGGGCTCCACCACTCCTGTCCCGTGGAGGTCCTGTCATGTCCCGTCGCGTCCGCACCGCCCTGGCCGCACTTCTCGCGGCCGTCCTCGGTGCCGTGCTCGTTCCCGGCGTCGCCCGGGCGGCCACCGTCAACTACGTCGCCCTCGGCGACTCCTACTCCTCCGGCGTCGGGGCCGGCCCGTACGACCTCTCGACCTGCCTGCGCAGCCAGAAGTCGTACGCCCCGCTGTGGGCCGCCGCGCACGGGGTCACCAGCTTCCGGTTCCCGGCCTGCGGCGGCGCGGTCACGGCCGACGTGATCGGCAGCCAGGTGAACTCGCTGAGCACCGGCACCACCCTGGTCACCGTGACCATCGGGGGCAACGACGCCGGCTTCGCCGACGTCATCACGAGCTGCCGCTTCGGCAGCACGTCGAGCTGCGAGAACGCCGTCAACGAGAGCCGGGCCTTCGCCACCACCACGCTGCCCGGGCGGCTCGACAACACCTACGCCGCCATCCGGAACCGGGCGCCCAACGCCCGGCTCGTGGTGCTCGGCTACCCACGGCTGTTCGAGACCGGCTGGTGCGGCCTGCTGGCCATGAGCACCTACAAGCGGACCATCCTCAACAACGCCGCCGACCTGCTCGCCACGGTGATCGCCGACCGGGCCCGGGCGGCCGGGGCCACCTTCGTCGACGCCCGGCCGTTCTTCGCCGGCCACGGCGTGTGCGGCGCCGACCCGTGGATCAACGACGTCAGCGGGCTCATCGAGGCGTACCACCCGGACGCCGACGGCTACCGGTACGGCTACCTGGCGGCGCTGACCGCCGCCATCGGCTGACCCGACGCGACGGCGGCCGGCGGCCCGTACCCGGACCGCCGGCCGCCCCGCCGGAGCCGGGGACGCGGTGGTCCCGGGCTCCGGCCCGATCAGCGCGCCGGCACCAGTTCGCCGGTCAGCTCCGGCTCGGTGCTCCGCGCCGGCGGCCGGCCGTGCCGTGCCCGCGCCGCCCGGCGGCCGGAGGGGACCGCCAGGGCGGCCAGCGCGGCGGCGAGGGAGATGCCGGTCAGCAGCAGGAAGCCCATGGTGAAGCCGGCCTCCCGCGGCAGCCCGCTCGCCTGCGGGTGGGCGGTGATGACGCTGCTGGCCACCGCGGCGCCGATCGCGCCGCCGATGGTGCGGATGTTGGCGTTCATGCCGGTCGCCACGCCGGTCTGGCGGGCCGGCACGCTGGCCACGATGAGGTTGGCCATCGAGGCGAAGGCCAGGCCGATGCCGAGCCCCACCAGGCCGCCGGCCACGCCGATCTCCCAGCGGGTGTCGTGCGCGACCGTCAGCATCGCCGCGGCGAGCACGTTGAACACGGCGCCCGTGGTCAGCTGCGCCTTGGCGGTGAACCGGGCCGCCAGCCGGCCGGCGACGAGGCCGGCCACGAACATGCCGACCAGCATGGGCAGCATGAGCAGCCCGGCCTGGGTGATGCTCGCGCCGAAGCCGTACCCGGCGCTGCGGGGGATCTGCACGAACTGCGGCAGGAAGGCGTAGACGGCGAACATCGAGGCGCCGTAGAGCAGGGCGACCAGGTTGGTCGTCCAGACCGCGGGCAGGCGCATCATCCGCATGTCGATGAGCGGGTTCGCCGAGCGGGTCTCGACCGCCAGCCAGCCGACCAGGAGCACACCGGCGAGCGCCAGCAGGCCGATGACCCGGCCGGACGTCCAGCCCCAGGCGGCGCCCTTGCTCACCGGGAGCAGCAGCGCGACGAGCCAGCCGGAGAGGAGGATCGTGCCCGGCCAGCTGACCCGGCCGGGGGTGCGCACCGGCGACTCGGGCACGAACCGGTGCGCCGCGAGCGCGGTGAGGCCGACGACCACCATGGGGATCCAGAAGAGCCAGCGGTAGCCCAGGGTGGCGACGATGGGCCCGGCCAGCACGACGCCGAGGCCGCCGCCGGCGGCGACGATCGCCGAGATCGCCGCGACGGCCGAGCTGACCCGGGCGGCGGGGAACTCGTCACGGATGATCCCGAAGGAGAGCGGGAAGACCGCGCCACCGATGCCCTGGACGACCCGGGCGAGGATGAGCATGCCGATGTTCGGGGCGACGGCCGCCAGCAGGCAGCCCAGCGCGAGCGCGGCGAGGGAGACGACCAGGGTCCGCTCCTTGCCGACCATGTCGCCGACCCGGCCGAGGACCGGGGTGAAGATCGACGCGGACAGCAGGTAGGCGGTCAGCACCCAGGTCACGGTGTTCTGCGAGGTGTGCAGGTCGTGCTGGATGGTGGGCAGCACCGGGGTGATCAGCGACTGGAGCATCGCGAAGAAGCCGGCGCCGGCGGCGAGGACGAGGAAGGTCAACCGGCGCGAGTCACGCCGGACGGTGTCGATCACGGAAAAGGGCTCCCGTTCGCAGGACGTGGGAAGGGTGTTCCGAGGGCCGCTCGCGCGAGGTGGCGACGGTGGCGGGCCCACGAGGTTTCTCAGCGGATTGCGGGCATGGTGGGACCTCCCGGGTCCGATGTCTGGTTCGCCGACCGCGTGGTGGGTGGGATCGGCGGGGAAAGCCGGAGTACGCTATCCGGAGGCAAGGCTCCGGTCAGTTCCGGAGGGGTGCCTCCACTAACGTAGCGGAGGGGTGCCTCCGTTTGCAAGGGGAGAGGGGTGACGCCCGTCATGGCCAGCGCTGACCAGCTGGGCGAGGTCTTCGCCCGGCGCCCGAAGCGGGCCGACGCCCGCCGCAACTACGACGCGCTGATCGCCGCCGCCCAGGAGGTGTTCGGGGAGTCCGGCGCCGGCGCGTCCCTGGAGGAGATCGCCCGGCGGGCCGGGGTCGGCATCGGCACGCTCTACCGGAACTTCCCGAAGCGACTCGACCTGTTCGAGGCCGTCTACGTCGAGGAGGTGCGCGCCCTCAGCGCCTCCGCCGCCGACCTGGCGGACCGCCCCCCGTGGGACGCGCTGGTCGCCTGGCTGCACCGGTTCGTCGCCTACGTCGGCACCAAGCGGGCCCTCGCCGAGGAGCTGGTGCACGACTCCGCGGTCTTCCGCAGCTGCCGCACCGAGATCTACGCCGCCGGTGAGCCGCTGCTGCGCCGCGCCCAGGAGGCCGGGGTGGCCCGGCCGGACGCCACCTTCGACGACGTGGTGCGGCTGGTCAGCGGGATCATGGCGTACCAGTTCCCCGAGCCCGCCCAGCGCGACCGCGTGCTCGCCATCGCCCTGGACGGCCTGCGCCACCTCGCCGCCCCTCGCTGACCCGGACGATCCACGAGGGACGCACGGGTTCCCCCGCGTTGCGCCGGGTGTCGACAATGGTGCGACACCCGTCGTGGCTCGGAGGTGACGATGCGCGAACCGGCGACCCGGCCCCGGCCCGCCCGGGAGAAACTCCCCGCGGGCGGCCTCGAACTGCTCTCCCTGCTGGCGCGGCTGCTCCGGCGACCCCGCCGCGGCGACCGCCGGCTGCCCCTGCTCTGGCTGGTCCGCCCCGCGGGGGACGGCGTCGTAGGCGCCCTGCTGCGCCGCTTCGTCGGCCAGGGCAACCGGCGCCGCGTGCCGCACGCCGTGCTGGACCTGGCCGCCCGACCGGGGCCCGACGACGTCGCGGGAGTGCTGCGTGAGCTGCACCGGCAGCTCTCCGTGGAGGCGTTCGGGGCGGCCCGGCTCCGGTTCCGGCACTACCCGCTGGCCGACTGGCTCATGCACCAGACCCTGGCCGTCGGCGTGGACGCCGCGGACAGCGGCCGGGCCGCGCTGGTCCACCGCCTGCGCGACTGGCGGGGCCGGCGGGCCGGCGACGACCCGCAGGTGGGCGGCGGTTCGGCCGTCGGCACCGCGCTCCAGGTGCTGCTCTGGCTGTTGCGCCGGGCGATGCCCAGCGTGCTCTTCCGGATCGCCGTCTCCGGCCGGGTGCCGGTGTTCGGACGGCAGTACCGCTGGTTCATGCGGCAGCAGTATCTGGCGCCCCGGCAGTCCGTGACGTTCCTCGGCTTCGCCGAGCGGCTCACCGCCGGCTGGCGCGACGGCGAGCACCCGGCCCAGGTGGAGAAGCTGCTGCTGCACGCCTTCCTGGAGGACCTGCGGCAGGCGTACCGGAGGCGGTTCTGGCGGCCGGGGGACTGGCGGCGGACGGCCTACCCGGTCCTGCTGCTCGACGGGGTGAGCCCGGACAACGTCGGGCACACCCTGGTCCGGCTTTTCGACGAGGTGCGCAACGAGACCGGCCGCAACGACCCGTTGCTGGTGGTGGCGGTCGCCGCCGGCCCGCCCCCGGAGCGGGCCGCGACCCGGCCGGTGGTCCAGGCCGAGGAGGCGTACGAGGAGTGGGCCGAGGCGCTGCCGGAGATCCGGCGGCTGCGCCGCGCCGGCGCCTGGCTCGTGGTGCTGCGGATCGACGGCGAGGACGTCGGCGGCCCGGTGGGCGTGGCCCCGCCCGGGTTGGTCGCGCCGGAACCGCCCTGGTGGTCACGGCGGTTCCTGCCGGCCGCCGTGGTCCTGGTGCTGCTGGCCGGGGTGGCCGTGTGGGCCAACGGTCGGTGGGCGCCGGACTGCCGCCCCTGGCCGACCGACCGGGTGAGCGTGCGGCTGGTCGGCGGCGAGTGCGTCGGCTACAGCGACACCGCCGGCCAGGTCTTCAACAGCGAGCCCGGGCAGGACCGGCTCCGCGCGGTGCAGCGGCGGATCTTCGCGCAGAACCGGGCCGCCGAGGAGGTGTGGCGGCGCAGCGACCACCGCCGGCCCTACCTGACCCTGGTCTACCTGGGCAGCCTCACCGGCAACCGGACCCGGGCCGACGAGGAGTCCTACGTCTCCGAGCGCGAGGAGCTGGAGGGCATGGCGACCGCCCAGTACGCGCTGCTCAAGGAGTCGGCGGCGGCCGACGACGCGGCGCTGCTGCACATCGTGGTGGCCAACGCCGGCCGGCAGATGCGGCACGCCGGCGACGCGGTCCGGCTGCTGGAGGGGCTGGCCCGCGACGACCCGACGGTCCTCGGCGTGGTCGGGCTCGTGGACAGCCGCACCAGCACGGCGTCGGCCCTGCGGGAACTCAACCGGGTCGGCCTGCCGGTGCTCGCGCCCACCCTGTCGGCCGACAAGATGGACGCCAACTCCAGCCTCTACCTGGCCATGTCGGCGCCCAACCGGGAGCAGGCCCGGATGGTCGAGACGTACGCCCGGCAGGTGCTGCGGGTCGGTGAGGCGCACGTCTACTGGACCACCGGCGAGGGCAGCTCGCTGGACGAGGACCTCTACGTCGCCACCCTCGTCGACGGGCTGCGGGAGCGGTTCGGCACTCGGCTCACCCGGCTGGACGAGTGGCGCAGCGGGCGGCGGATGACCCAGGAGTGCGGCTACCAGGGGATGCTCTTCTTCGCCGGGCGCTGGTCGGAGTTCGACGGGTTCCTGCGGGCGCTCAAGGAGTGCGGGGCCGACCCGCCCCGCCACCTGGTCGCCGACGACTCGGTGAACCGCTACATGGCCAACCCGGGGCTGCGGGCCAGCGCCCCGGGCAACCTGCCGGTCACGTACGTGTCGAAGGCCGCCCTGGCCACCTGTGCCGCGCTGCGGGCCGCGCAGGCCCGGCGCGACGACGCCCGGGGCAGCTTCCTCACCTGGATCGGCGCGGAGGACCTGCTCGACCCGCCGCGCTGCCGCGACGGCGCCAACGCGCCCGTCGGCGAGCGGGTCAGCCTCGCCTACGACGCCTCCATGATGGTGGTGCGCGCGCTGGAGAGCCTCGCGGCCCGGCTGCGGCACGCCGACACCGGCCGGCGCTGGGACCCCCGGGCGGTCAACCCGGTGGGGGTGCACGCCGAGGTGCTGCGGCAGAACGCCGCCGGCGGCTACCTGGGGGTGGGCGGCCTCATCCGGTACGCCCCGGACTCCGGCGAGCCGGTCGCCAGGCGGCTGGCGCTGCTCACCGTGGCCCGGGTGCCCGACGTGGCCGCCCCGCCGGTCGAGGTGTTCGCCTGTGGGGTTGCCGACGGCGGCCCCGACCCGGGCTGCCGCCCCGCCTGACGCCGGGACGGCCGGCGGCCCCGTCGAGGAGCGCGCCGGCCGTCACCGTCGGAGTCAGTGCCCGGCGTGGTCCGCGTTGCTCGGCCGGCCCCACGGGCCGGTGATGGCGAAGACGTAGCCGGGGGACTGGATGTTGGCGAACAGGATCTTCCCGTCCGGGCTGAACGTCGGGCCGGTGAACTCGCTGTCGTTGAGCTCGTTGCGCGCCAGCGGGTACGCCTTGCCCTGCTCGGTCACCCCGACCAGGTGGGACACGCCCTCGCCGTCCTCGGCCAGGATCACCCCGCCGTACGGGGAGACGGTGATGTTGTCCGGCCCGTCGAAGTTGCCGTGGTCCGCCTCCGGGTCGGTGTTCACCCCGAAGATGGTCTTCAGCGTCACCGTCTCGGAGCGCGGGTCGTAGAACCAGACCTGGCCGTCGTGCTCGTTGACGCTGCCGTCGTCGTGCCGGGCGAAGCTGGCCACGAAGTACGCGCCGCCGTCGGCCCACCAGGCGCCCTCCAGCTTGCGGCTGCGGGTCACCTCGGCGTCGGTGAACTGCTTGCGCACCGAGACGGTCCGGGCGTCCCGGTCCGGCACGTCCACCCACCGCACCTTGTAGCGGGTGCCCGGCGTGGTGGCCTCCGACAGGTCGGCCACGTGCTGGCTGCCCCGCGAGCAGCTCATCGCCTGGAGGCGGCCGGCGGTGTCCCCGTCCGGGCGCTGGGCGAGCGCCCGCAGCGCGCCCTTGCCGGCCCGGAAGCCGGCCGGCGGGGTCCAGCGGAAGTAGAGGCCGTTGGGGCCTCCCGCGTCCTCGGTCAGGTAGATGGCGTGGGTGTACGGGTCCACCGCCACGGCCTCGTGCGAGTAGCGACCGAGGAACTTCAGCGCCACCGGGTTCTGGTTGGCGGCCCGGTCGTGCGGGTCGACCTCGAACACGTACCCGTGGTCCTTCAGGTACTGCCCGCCAGCCCGCTGCTCGGTCTCCTCGCAGGTCAGCCAGGTACCCCACGGGGTGATGCCGCCGGCGCAGTTGTTGTGGGTGCCGGCCACGCTGACGTACTCGCGCAGCCGCCGGCCGTGCTTGTCCACCTCGATGGTGGTGGTGCCGCCGCGGGCGCCCGGGTCGTAGGTCAGCCCGGCCAGCGCCGGCACCGGGTAGGGCTCGTCGCCGCCGATCTCGTGGTTGTTCACCAGCACCGAGCCCTTCGGCCCGCGGAAGCAGCCGGTGCCGTCCGCGTCGCTCGGGGTGGCCTGCCCGGACTCCAGCAGGGTCGCCCCCGCCTGGGCGACGATGGTGTACGAGAAGCCCGGGGGCAGGGCCAGCAGGCCGGCCGGGTCCGGCACGAGGTCGCCGTAGCCGGTCGCCGGGCGGCACGCGGCCCGGGCCGCCGCCGGGCCGGCGATGGCGTCCAGGCTGCCGGCCACCACGATGCCGAGACCGGCGGCCGCGCCACCGTGCAGCACGGCCCGGCGGGAGATGGGGGAGGAGGTCACGTCGTCGCCTTCCTGTTCACAGCGTTGCTTCGGGACAGAGGCAAGTCGGGCCGGTGGAACGGCGTCCGGCGGGAACGGCCACCGGGGGGTGAACACTGGCCCAACGTCGGGTGCGCGCCGCGTACTGTGCCGGCCCGCCGCGCGTCCGTTAGGGTTCCCTTCGATCGGTACGACGGCGTCGGAGGGCGGACGGTGGGCAGGCTCGCGACGGCGTACCGGCAGGCGGTCGCCCTGCACCGGCAGGCCCTGCGCCGCTGGGAAGCCGCCCGGCGGGCGCTGGCCGCCGCCGGCCCGGCGCCCGTCGGCAGCCCCGAGCTGGTCGCCCGGCTGGCCCGGCTCGGCGGTGAGCTGGCCGGCCCCGTGCCCGGCACCGCCCGCGCCGCCACCCACCCCGTTCCGGTACGCCTCGGCGAGGCGACCACCGTGGACGGCGGCTTCCCCGTGCTGGTGCCGCTGGGCGCGGGCGCCCACCTCGCGATCGACACCGACGCCCGCGACCCCCGGGTGGGCGAGCTGCTGCGGGCCCTGGTGGTGCGGCTGCTCACCGCCGCGCCCGCCGGCACGGTCCGGGTGGCCGGCATCGACCCGGCCGCGTTCGGCGCCGCCTTCCTGCCGCTGCGCCCGCTGCTCGACGCCGGCGCGCTCGGCCCGGCCGCCACCACCGCGGCGGAGACGACCGCCCTGCTCGACGCGGCGGAACGGCACGCCCGGACCGCCCAGCGGGCCGCGCTCGAGGACCGGGACCTGCTGCTGGTCGTCGCCGCGTCCGCCCCGCCGCCGCGCGAGCTGGCCCGGCTCGCCGCGCTCACCCACGCCGGGCCCGCCGCGGCGGTATGCGTGCTGCTGGCCGGCCACCCGCCGGCCGGGCCGGGCGAGACCCCGCCGCTCGGCGCCACCACCCACCTCCGGCTCAACGAGCGGTACGCCCTGGTCGGCGACCCGCCCGGCCGGCCGTTCAGCGCCGACGGCAGCGGCCTGGCCGCCCCGGTCCTGCTCGACGGGGACCCGTCCCACGCGACCGTGACCGCGCTGGCCCGGCGGCTCGGCGAGGCCGTCCGGCGGGCCACCACGGTCACCTTCGCCGACCTGCTGCCGGCCCGGCGCTGGGCCGAGTCGTCCGCCACCGGGCTGCGCACCGTGCTCGGCCGCGCCCGCGAGCCGGTCACCGTGGCCTTCGACGACGCCACCCCGCACTGGCTGGTGGGCGGGCGCACCGGCGCCGGCAAGACGGTGTTCCTGCTCGACGTGCTCTACGGGCTGGCCGCCCGCTACTCCCCGGCCGAACTCCAGCTCTTCCTGCTCGACTTCAAGGAGGGCGTCAGCTTCACCGAGTTCGTGCCCACCGAGCGGGACCCGTCCTGGCTGCCGCACGCCCGCGCGGTCGGCATCGAGTCCGACCGCGAGTACGGCGTGGCCGTGCTGCGCGAGCTGCGCGCCGAGCTGACCCGCCGGGCCGACCTGCTCAAGCGGCACGGCGTCAGCAAGCTCGCCGACCTCCCGCCGAACGCCCGGCCGCCCCGGATCGTCACCGTGGTCGACGAGTTCCAGGTGCTGTTCGCCGGCAACGACCCGCTCGCCCGGCAGGCCGTCGACCTCATCGAGGAACTGGCCCGCAAGGGCCGCTCGTACGGCCTGCACCTGGTGCTGGCCAGCCAGAGCACCACCGGCATCGAGGCCCTCTACGGTCGGGCCGAGGCCATCTTCGGCCAGTTCCCGCTGCGGGTGGCGCTGCCCGGCGGGGGCGGCGTGCTCGACCCGCTCAACGACGCCGCGAAGACACTCACCCTGGGCACGGCCGTGGTCAACACCGCCGGCGGCACGGCCGGCGCGGACACCGACGTCCACTTCCCCGACGCGCACGCCGCCGCGGCCGACCTCAGCGCCCTGCGCCACGAGCTGTTCGCGGCCCGGCCCGCCGGCGCCCGCCGACCCGCCGTCTTCCGCGGCTACGAGACCCCCCGGCTCGCCGACGACCCCACCTGGGCCGGCCTGGCCCCCGGTGCCGAGCCGCCGCTCGCCCTCGTCGGCCGCACCGTCGACGTGGCCGGCAGCCCGGCCGGGTTCCGTCTCGACGCCAGCCCCGGCCGGCACCTGGCCGTGGTGGGCACGGCCACGACCGGCACGGACGTGCTCCGGTCGGCCGCCCTCAGCCTCGCCCGCCAGCACGCCCCCGGCACGGCCCGCTTCCTGTTCGTCCCCCTGGCGCCCGGGACGACCGGCGCCGCCGACGACCTGGCCATGACCCTGGCCGCCGCCGGCCACCCGGTCCGCCGCCTCGACGCGGCCCAGTTGCGCACTCACCTCGCCGAGCTGGCCGGCCCGCCCGTCGTGCCTGCCGCGCCCGCCGTGCCGGCTGTGCCCGCCGTGCCGGGTGTGCCCGCCGTGCCGGGTGTGCCCGCCGTGCCGGCTGTGCCCGCCGTGCCTGCCGTGCCGGCTGTGCCTGCCGGTCCGGGAGGCGCCGGCCCGGGGACTGGACCGGCCGGGCAGCCGGCGTCCGGGCCGGCCACGAACGTCGCCCGGACCTACCTGGTGGTGTTCGGGATGGACGCCGCCGCCGGTGCGCTCGCCGCGGCCGACCCGGAGACGTTCCGCTCCGGCCACGACGACCTGCGGGCGGTGCTGCGCCAAGGCCCCGCACACGGGGTGCACCTGCTCGGCTGGTGGCGCGGCCTGCGCCGGCTCGCCGAGGACCTCGGCGGCAGCCAGAACCGCGACGACGTCGCCTGCCTCGTCGCGTTGAACGTGCCCGCCGCCGACCTCGGGCTGCACCTGGGCGTGCACGACCTCGGCTACGCCCCGCGCGACGGGCGCGCCCTGCTCGTCGACCGGCACGAGCACCGCACCGCCCTGGTCGTGCCCTTCGTCGCCGACGGGGACGAGTCGTGACCGGGTTCGACGAGTACGCGGCCCTGCTCCGCGAGCTCTCCACCCGCCAGCGGGGCGGCGAGCGGGCGATCGCCGCCGAGGCCGAACGCCGGCGTGCCCTCCAGTCCACCGTCGACCAGCTCGGCCGCCGGCTCGCCGCCCAGGGCCAGCGCCTCGACCAGCTCGGCCAGGCCATCAACCTGCCGATGCGGTCGGTCCCGGCCGAAGCCCCGGAGGCGGCGGCCGTCCCGGTCGGCGCCCCACCTGGGGCGGGACCCGTCGGGCCCTCCGCGGGACCGGCCGGTCCCGCTGCGGGATCGGGCGCCCCCGGGTCGGGGTCGGTTGGGCCGGTGGCGGGATCGACCGCGCCTGGCTCGGGATCCGCTTGGCCTGCGGCGGGATCGGGCGCCTCTGGGTCGGGCTCGGTTGGGCCGGTGGCGGGATCGACCGCGCCTGGCTCGGGACCGGCTGCCCCTGGCTCGGGACCGGCCGGGCCCGGGGCGGGATCGGGCGCGCCTGGGGCTGGGTCGCCGGTGCCGGCCGGCGCGGAGGCGCCCGGAACCGGGGACGGGGTGACCGGCGGCGCTGCCGCCGCGCCGGGGCCGCCGGGGGTCGGGGCGTATCCCGAGGGAACGCTGCCCGGTCCGCGCGCGGGTGACCCGGCGACGGAGCTGGCCGCGGCCGGGCAACTGGCCGACGAGGCCGACCGGCACGGGCAGCAGGCCGAGGCCCTCGCGCGGCGGCCCGTGCTGCTGCCCACCTGGTCGGCGCCGGCCCGGGCGGTCGCCGTCTACGCGGCCTGCGCGCTGGTCGGCTCCCTGCTCATGCTGGTGGCGCTGATCGGCTCGCCGCTGCCGGCCACCGGGCTCGACCTGGTGGCCGCCGTCTCGTGCGCCGGCGTCCCGCTGCTGTCCTTCCTGGCCGGACACCTGGTGCTCGGGCGCTGGGGCCGCCCGGTGATCGGCGGCGACACCCCGCCGGGCCGGTACGTGCCGGTCGGCTTCGTGATCTGCGCGCTGGTCGCCCCGTCGCTGTTCTGCCTCTACCTCGTGGTGTTCCGGCTGTTGAGCTGATCAGGAGGCGGCGCGGACGCTCGCGTGGCGGACCAGTTGGGCGAAGCGCACCTCCGGGCACGGGTACTCCTCGCCGCAGCCGCAGAGCCAGCGGGTCACCTTCCGGGGCGGATGCGCGAAGAGCACGTCGTCGGCGTCCTCCAGATCCTGCCGCGACACGAAGGACTGCCGGCCGTCGCGGCCCGCCGGGCCGGTCGGTGGAACACCATGGAGGTCACCCGGGTCGTGTGACCTCCATGGCGCTCCACCGAGCACCGGCGGATCGTCGGCGTGGGGGACGTCGTCCATGGTGGTCTCCTTGCCGGGTCGGGGAGGGGCAGGCTGGCGGGTGCCTGCCGGGGGACGCCAACGGCACGCCCGGCCGTCCAGGGGGGACCGGCCGACCGGGCGCTCTGCGCGGTGGGACGACCAGCTCGGGTTTGCAGACCTGGGAGCCGGTCGATTCGAACTTTACACAACTAGTCACTTAAAGCAAGCGCGACATCACGTTACTTGTCATGAGAAGTGGCCCGTGATCGAATGGCGGTGCAGACCTGGGAGTACAGATGCCCGTCAAACCCAAGTGGGAACAGCTCGCGGACCACATCCGGAGCCAGATCGAGTCCGGCGACCTCGCGCCCGGCGATCAGTTGCCGTCTACGGCGCAGCTCAAGGCGCAGCACGGCGTGTCGGCGACGGTCGTGCGCCAGGCGATCCTGGTTCTGCAGACCCAGGGATGGGTGCAGGGCGTCCACGGTCTTGGTGTCTTCGTGGCGCAGCGCTGACGGCCGGGGTCCGACCGCCGATCTTGGACAGTTGCCGTTCGGTGCGAACGGTTTCTTGCCAAGATCTGCCGGCGACCGCCGCGGTCGCGGCGGATGCCACCCCGTCTCGTAGGCTGCGCGGTGGTCGGGTGGGGTGGCGCGGTCGATCGGTCGGGGCGACATCGGGGAGGGCGCGTGAGCGCGGCGGACATCATCGCGAGGCTGGCGGCGGCGGCCCAGAAGCTCGACGAGGCGAAGGCCAGGACGGCCGCCGCGGCCCAGGACGCGGCCGAGGCCAGGGCGCTGGTGGCGGGCGCCCTGGAGGGCGTGGCAGCCGGGCCGTTGCTCAACATGATCGACGCCTACCGGCAGGCGCTCACCCAGGCGGCGCAGGGCGGTGAGCCGGCCCGCCAGCACGTCCAGGAGACGATCGCCAAGGTCCAGGCGCTGGGGAGCTGACCCCGGCTCGCGGATCGGGCCGATGGCGGGCCGGCGCCGGTTCGTCACGGGTCGGTGAGGACGAGCCACTCGTCGTCGCGGGAGCCGACGGTGGTGTCCGGCGGCCAGATGTGGGTCATCGACGCCGACGCGCGGGCCTGGTCGACCAGCGGTTGGCGGGCGAACACCGCTCCCTCGAAGCGGGCCCGGCCGCGGAACACGGCCCGGCCGAAGTTGGCGGCCCCGTCGAAGCGAGCCCCCTCGAACCACGCCTCCGCGCCGAACTCGGTCCAGCGGAAGAGCGCCATGTCGGCGAACCGCGCCCGGCGGAAGCCCGCGTACGCCGCGAAGGTGGCGTGTTCCATGGACAGTCCACTCAGGAACACCGCCTCCCGCAAGGTGACGCTGCCGGCGAACGTGGCCCGGTCGAAGCTGCTCGGCTGCCGCAGCGTGGCGCCGCGGAAGGAGACCGGGCCGAAGCTCGTCGCCCGGCAGGACAGCTCCCCGCCGAGGTCGGCCCCGTCGAAGCTCACCCGGCCCGTGAAGCGGGCGTCGTCCAGCACCAGCTCCCCGTCGCCGGTGAGGTCGTCGAACTTGGCGTCGGCGAACTCGGCGGTCAGCCGCAGCCGGCCGCGCACCACCGCACCGGCGAAGCTGGTGGTGCCGGTGCAGACCGCGCCGGTGAGGTCGAGGTCCACCAGGGTGCAGCCGGCGGCGTCGAAGTCGTGCAGCCGGGCGCCGGTCAGGTCCAGCGCGATGCCGGGCCACCAGTCGTCGCCCTCGGCGCGCAGATGCCGGGTGAGCATCCGCTGCGCGGTGCGGCGCACCTCGCTCTCGCGCGGGTCGTCGGGCGCCGGCATCCGGAGGTACGCGCAGAGCACCGCCACGATCGTCGGCCGCTGCACCGGGTTGTCCTGACCGAGCCGGTCGAGGGCGTGCAGGCCACCGAGGCGTACCGCGGGGTTGTCGCTGCCGACCAGCTCGATGGCCCGGACGTACAGCTCGGTGAGCCGCCGCTCGGCGGCGTCGTGCTCGACGGCGGCGGCCTGCCGTTCCTGGTGCCGCTGCCCGGCGTCGGCGACGGTCTCGGCGTGCGCCTGCACCCGGTCGCGGTGCGCCTGGTCGCGGGCGGCCACGGCCTCCTGGTGCCGCTGCCCGCGCTCACTGATCCACTGTCGACGGGCGGCGAGCAGCAGCGCCAGCCCGCCGCCGGTGCCGGCGACCACGGTGAGGCCGGTGCGGATGGCGTCGACGCGCAGCGTGGCCCGGGTGTCGGGCTGGGCGGCCCGGTCGGCCTCGGCGAGCAGCCGGTCCAGCACGAGCCAGCCGAGTCCGACGGCGAGCAGCAGCCCGAGCAGCGCCAACCACCAGGGCATCACCCGGAGCGGCTTCTCCGGAGTCGGCGGGACGGACACGGCGCCCAGCATGCCATCCGTGGCGGCGGGCCGGGGGGCCCGCCGGACGCCGGATAGGCCGGTTTGTGCCCCCTGCGGAACAACGGGTTACCAGCGCGTAACTTTCCATTGACGTGTGTGAAATCGGACACGCATCATCGTTTTCACGATCGATCGGATCCCCCCACCCGTCCTCCCGGAACATCGGGGCCTCCCCACCGGAGGTGCAGCCCATGCTGCTCCGAACGATCCTGGCCGCCACCGCTGCCGCCACCGCCGCCGCCCTGCTCGTCCCCGCCACCGCCGCCCACGCCGAACCCACCACGACCACCGCGACCGCGACCAGCGCCGCGGAAGCCGGCCCGGCCGACGCCACCCAGGCCCTCGCGGCCGCCAACGCCGATCCGGTCGTCGTGGTCGGCGGCCTGATCGGAATCTCCATCGCCTACGAGCCGATCGCCGCCCGGCTGCGCGCCGACGGCTACCGGGTCTCCATCTACCAGTTGCCGAACCTCGGCTTCGGTGACATCCGCGAGTCCGCCCGGGCTCTGTCGTCCTATGTCGACCAGGTCCGCACGGCCACCGGGGCGGCCAAGGTGGACCTGGTCACCCACTCCGAGGGCGGCCTGGTCTCCCGCTGGTACGTCAAGTTCCTCGGCGGCGCCGCCAAGGTCGACCAGTACGTCAGCCTGGGCAGCCCGCAGCAGGGCACCTACGTCGCCAACATCATCAACTTCCTGGGGCTGGGCAGCTGCGCGGGCATCGTCGCCTGCCAGCAGATGTCCATCGGGTCCAGCTTCCTGGCCGACCTCAACGGCGGTGACGACACTCCGGGCGCGGTCCGCTGGACCACGGTCCGCACCTGGCAGGACGAGCTGGTGCGCCCCGTCGACAACGCCGCACTCGCCGACGGCGCCACCAACGTCCTCGTGCAGGCGTGGTGCCCGCTGCGGATCGTCGGCCACCTGGGCCTGATCCTCGACGGCACCACGTACAGCGTCGTGCGGCAGGTGCTCGCCGGGGCCGCCATCCGCCCCAACTGTTTCGCGCTCTGAGATCGGTTCCGGGCTCGACGGTCGCCGTGCCGGCGGCCGTCGGGCCTCGATCACCCGGTGGTCCGGCCGAGGATGAGGTCGGCCGCCCGCCAGGCCAGCGCGGTCACCGGGGCGCTGGTCCAGCCGGACACCATCACGGGCAGCACCGACGCGTCGACCACCCGCAGCCCGGTCACCCCGCGCACCCGGAGCTGGGGATCGACCACGTGGTCCTCGTCGGTGCCCATGGCGCAGGTGCCGATGGCGTGGTAGCCGCAGTAGCCGTGCGCCCGGCCCGCCTCGATGATCTCCTCGTCGGTCTGGGTCGCCGGTCCGGGCAGGGTCTCCGCCGCGATCCGCTTGGCGATCGGCCCGGTGGCGAACAGGTCCCGCACGAGGCGCACCGCGTCGACGGCGACCCGGCGGTCGTGCGCCGTGGCGAAGTAGTTCGCCACGATCGCGGGCGGCGTGCGGGGGTCGGGGTCGGTGATGGCGAGACTGCCCTCGCTGTCCGGGCGGGTCACCGTGCCCAGGCACAGCAGGCCCGGCTCCCGCTCCAGCTCCAGCGCCCGGCCGGGGCGCGGTGGCGCCGCCGAGAAGGGCGCCATCAGCAGGTGCACGTCCGGGCGGTCCAGCTCCGGACGGGACCGGACGTGGGCCGCGACGTCCATCACCGGCAGGGCGAGCGGGCCACCCCGGGTGACCAGCCAGCGCAGGGCGGCCCGGGCCTGGCCCAGCGGGCTGCCCAGCCGGGCGTTGTAGCCGCCGGGCTCGGCGAGCCGGAACTGCAGGGGGATCGGCCGGTGCTCCCGCAGGGCCGCCCCCACCCGGGGCCGGTCGAGCAGCACCGGGACGCCGGCGGCGCGCAGGGTGTCGGCCGGCCCGATGCCGGAGACCTGCAGCAGTTGCGGGGTGGCGAGGGCGCCCGCGGCGAGGATCACCTCGGCGGCCGCCCGGTGCTCGACCTCCCGGCCCCGGTGCGCGACCCGGACGCCGACCGCCCGGCCGCCCTCCACCAGCACCCGCAGCGCGACGGTGTCGACCGCGACGGTCAGGTTCGGCCGCTGCCGCACCGGGTGCAGGAAGGCGTCGGCCGCGGTGACCCGGCGACCGCCGTGGATGGTGGCCGTGACGTAGCCGATCCGCTCGCCGTCGCCGGCGTCGAGGTCGTCGACCCGGCGCCAGCCCAGCTCCGCCCCGGTCTCCAGCATCTCCTCGCAGAGCGGGTCGGTGCCGGTGGCGACGGACAGGCGCACCGGGCCGCCGGTGCGGTTCTCCAGTCGCCCGAAGATGGGGCGCATGGTCGACGAGCCCCAGCCGAGGGGCGCCAGCGCGTCCCAGTCCGCCGCCGCGCCGCGGCTCCAGATCATGCCGTTGATCGCCGTCGAGCCGCCGACCATCCGCCCGCGCTGCCAGGTCTCCCGCCGGCCCGGCGCGACGGTCGCCGGGTAGTGCCAGGCGGTGCGCGGGTCGTCCATGAGCCGGGCGAACGCCTTGGGTACGCGCACGAAGGGGCTGCGGTCCCAGCCGCCCGCCTCGACGAGCAGCACCCGGGTGCCCGGGTCCTCGCTGAGCCGGTTGGCCAGCACGCACCCGGCCGCCCCGGCACCGACGATCACGTAGTCGAAGCCGTCCACTCCGGACCCCCGCTCGTCCCGGGCGTGAGAATCCTTCTGACGGTAGCGGCTCGATCACGCTTCGGAAAGGGGCCGGTCAGGCGGCCTTGGCGAGCGCCTCGAACTCCTCGTCGCTGAGCCGCACCTCGGCCGCGGCGACGTTCTCCTCCAGGTGCGCCACGGAGGACGTACCCGGAATGGGGAGCACGACCGGCGACCGGCGCAACAGCCAGGCGAGGGCGAGCTGCGCGGGCGTCGCGCCGTGGTCGGTGGAGATCGCGTCCAGCGGGCCGCCCGGCCGGGCCAGGTTGCCGGTGGCGATCGGGAACCAGGGGATGAACGCCAGGTCGTTGCGCTCGCAGTGGTCCAGCACGTCCTCGGCGCTGCGGTCGGCCAGGTTGTAGAGGTTCTGCACCGACACCACCGGGGTGATCTTCGCGGCCGCCTCGATCTGCGCGACGGTCACCTCGGACAGGCCGATGTGCCGCACCTTCCCCTCCTGCTGGAGCAGCGCCAGCTCGCCGAGCTGGTCCTCCAGCGGCACCTTCGCGTCGATCCGGTGCAGCTGGTAGAGCGGGATGCAGTCCAGGCCCAGGTGGCGCAGGCTCAGCTCGCACTGCTGGCGCAGGTATTCCGGGCGGCCCACCGGCCGCCAGTCGCCCGGGCCGGAACGGGTCAGCCCGGCCTTGGTCGCGATGACCAGGTCCTCGGCGTACGGGTGCAGCGCCTCCCGGATCAGCAGCTCGCTCACGAAGGGGCCGTAGGAGTCGGCCGTGTCGATGAAGGTGACGCCCAGCTCGTACGCGCGGCGCAGCACCCGCACCGCCTCGGCCGGGTCCTTCGGGTCGCCCCACACCCCGGGGCCGGTGAGCTGCATGGCCCCGTAGCCGAGCCGGTCGACCTGGAGGTCGCCGCCGATCCGGTAGGTGCCCGAGGCCTTCGCGGGCCCGGTGCTGGTCGCCATGGCGGTCCTCCTGCGCGTCGTCGTCGGCGGCGGTCGCCGCCCCGACCGGAAGTCTTTCCCGCGAATCGCCGACGTCAACGCCCCCGGGCCGGGGTGTTTCCGCCGACGGGCAGTTTGCCGTGAGCGACCCCCGGGCGGCGACCGCCGTGCGACGCTGGGCGGGACGGTGGTCTGGAGGTGCGCATGGCCGCGACGCCACGGCTCGACTTCGCGCTCGACACGTACGAGTGCATCGTGCTCTACCCGGGACCGTCGGGCCGGGCGCTGCCGGAGGAGACCGTGCAACGCCTCCAGGCCGAGCACATCCAGCACATCCGGGCGCTGCAGCGGCGGGGCATCGTCCTGGTCGACGGCTCGGTCGACGGCCCGGCCCGCGAGCCGGACCCGCCGATCGGCTTCGGCCTGGCCCGCACCGGCTCGGTCGACGACGTCCGCAGCGTGATGGAGGCCGACCCGGCGGTGCAGGCCGGGCTCTACCGCGTCGAGGTGCTCACGTTTCTCTGCCCGGCCGGCTCGCTGGAGTTCCCGCTCGCCAAGACGCAGAGCTGACTGTCGTCCGGGCGACCGCGGGGTCACCCGCCGCGGTGTTACGGTCCCGCGCAGTGAGGACCCCGGCGCGGCCGGCGCCGCCGGCCCGAGGGCCGACCGAGGAGTCGCCATGACCTCCGCCCCCGACCTGCCGCGCGCCACCGACCTGCTCCGCGAGGCCCTCGGCGACCGTCTGCTCACCCCGGCCGACGCCGGGTTCCCCGCCGCGATCCGGTTGTGGAACGGCGCCCCCGCCGGCACGCCCGCGCTGGTCGCCCGGGTCCGGGACGCCGGCGAGGTCGCCCTGGCGGTCCGGGTCGCCGGGCGCTGCGGGCTCCCGCTGTCGGTCCGGGCCGGCGGCCACGACTGGGCCGGCCGGGCGCTGCGCGCGGGCGGGCTGGTCGTCGACCTCACCGCCCTGCGCCAGGTCGACCTCGACCCCGGCACGGGGGTGGTCACCGTGGGCGGCGGGGCGACGGCCGCCGACGTGCTGGCCGCCCTGCGACCGTACGACCGGGTGGTCGCCACCGGCGTGGTGCGCGCGGTCGGGCTGGCCGGGCTGACCCTGGCCGGCGGGTACGGCCCGCTCTGCGGCCGGCACGGGCTGGCGCTGGACAACCTGCTCGGCGCGGAGGTGGTGCTCGCCGACGGGCGGCGGGTCACGGCCGACGCGGCGCACGAGCCCGAGCTGTACTGGGCGCTGCGCGGCGGCGGCGGCAACTTCGGGGTGGTCACCGCGTTGCGCTACCGCACCCACCCGCTGCCCGCCGCGCTCGCCGGCATGCTGCTGTTCCCGCTCGACCAGGCGGCGGCCGTGCTGCGCGGCCACGGCGCGGCGGTGCGCGACGCGCCGGACGAGCTGACCGTGATGGCCGGCTTCCTGCCCGGCCCGGCGGGGGAGCCGGTGGCCTTCCTCGCCCCGGTCTTCAGCGGCGACGACCCGGCCGCCGGCCGGGCCGCCGTGGACCGGCTGCGGGCGCTCGGCACCCCGCTGGTCGACCAGGTCGCCCCGCTGCCGTACGAGGACGTGCTGCGGATGTTCGACGGCGGGATGGCCGACGGCAACCACTACCTGCTGCGCACCCGCTGGCTCCCCGAGGTGTCCGAGGCGGTGGTGGCCGAGCTGGTGGCGGCGGCCCGGGCGGTCACGTCGCCGTACTCGGCGATCGCCCTGCACCACTTCCACGGCGCGGCGACCCGGGTCGGGATCGGGGAGACCGCCTTCGGCCTCCGCGACCCCCACCTGCTCGCCGAGATCATCGCGGTCTGGGCGCCCGGCGACGACCCCGCGCCGCACCGGGCGTGGGCCGAGCGGACCTCCGCCGCGCTCGCCCCGCACGCGCTGCCCGGCGGCTACCCCAACCTGCTGGCCCCCGAGGAGACCGACCGGGTGCGCCTCGCGTACGGGCCGAACTGGGAGCGGCTGCGCCGGGCCAAGCGCCGCTACGACCCGCGCGGGACGTTCTCGGCGGTGCCGACCCTGCCCCCGGCCGCGCCGCCCGCCCCCCGGGCCGGTGCGGCGGACGCCGGGGCGCCCGTCGATCTCCGGGAGCACCCGGTCGAGACATGAACGCGAGCGGTACGATTTCCGCCGCGCGGTCGCCGATGCCCGCCACACACGACGTCCCGGTGCGGTGCCACACCGCCCGCCGGCGCGGGTATCGCGCGTCGTTGGACAACTGTTCCGCAGTCCGAAAGGGGCCGGCCGGCAGGTCGACCCGGAGGAGAGACTAGCCTGATGGGCGTGACACGCCGCGCGAAAATCGTCTGCACACTCGGCCCCGCCACCTCGTCCCCCGAGCGCATCCGGGGCCTGGTCGAGGCGGGCATGAACGTGGCGAGGCTGAACTTCAGCCACGGCAGTCACGACGACCATGAATCCGTCTACCGGCTGGTCCGCGAGGCGGCCGAGGCGTCCGGGCAGCCGGTGGCCGTGCTCGCCGACCTCCAGGGTCCCAAGATCCGCCTGGGCAGGTTCGCGGACGGCCCGCACGAGTGGCGCACCGGCGACTCGGTGGTCATCACCAGCGACGACATCGTCGGCACCAAGGAGCGGGTCTCCTGCACCTACCGCAAGCTGCCGCAGGAGGTGAAGCCGGGCGACCGGCTGCTGATCGACGATGGCCGGGTCGCCGTCGAGGTCAGCGACGTCACGGGCAACGACATCCGCGTCCTGGTCACCGAGGGCGGCCCGGTCTCCAACAACAAGGGCGTCTCCCTGCCGAACGTGGCGGTCAGCGTCCCGGCCATGTCGGAGAAGGACGCCGACGACCTGCGCTTCGCCCTGGGCCTGGGCGTCGACCTGATCGCGCTCTCGTTCGTCCGCTCGCCCGAGGACATCAAGCTCGTCCACTCGATCATGGCCGAGGAGGGCGTCCAACGCCCGGTGCTGGCCAAGGTCGAGAAGCCCGAGGCGGTCGACCACCTGGAGGCGATCGTGCTCGCCTTCGACGGCGTCATGGTGGCCCGCGGCGACCTCGGCGTCGAGCTGCCGCTGGACCAGGTGCCGCTGGTGCAGAAGCGCGCCGTGCAGCTCTGCCGGGAGAACGCCAAGCCGGTCATCGTGGCCACCCAGATGCTCGACTCCATGATCGAGAATTCGCGCCCGACCCGCGCCGAGGCCTCCGACGTGGCCAACGCGGTGCTCGACGGCGCGGACGCCGTGATGCTCTCCGGCGAGACCAGCGTCGGCAAGTACCCGGTGCTCACCGTCAGCACCATGGCGAAGATCGTCACCACCACCGAGGCCGGCTCGATCGGCGTCCCGCGGCTGCAGCACGACCCGCGTACGCACGGCGGCGCGCTCACCGTGGCCGCCTCCTCGATCGCCCGGGCCATCGGCGCCAAGGCCATGGTCGCCTTCTCGCAGACCGGCGACACCGTCAAGCGGCTCGCCCGGCTGCACTGTGACCTGCCGCTGCTGGCCTTCACCCCGGTGCCCGAGGTGCGCAACCAGCTCGCGCTCTCCTGGGGCGTGGAGACGTTCCTCATGCCGTTCGTCGAGCACACCGACGACATGTTCCGCCAGGTCGACCAGGCGCTGCTCGGGCTCAACCGGGCCAACCCCGGCGACTACGTGGTGATCGTGGCGGGCAGCCCGCCCGGCACGCCCGGCTCCACCAACACCCTGCGGGTGCACCAGCTCGGCTCGCTGGTCGACGCCGCCTCGGCCCGGGCTCTTCAGTGAGCGCGAGGAGTGAGCCGGGTTTGCGAGCCCCGCAGTCGCGAACGGAGACGGCTCAGTGAGCGAGGCTCCGGTGGCGACCGGTCAGGCCGCGGTCGACCAGCTCCTGGAGGTGCTGGACCTCGACCAGACCGGCGGGATGACCTTCCGCGGGATCAGCCCGCCGGTGGGCCCGCAGCGGGTCTACGGCGGCCAGGTCGCCGGCCAGGCCCTGGTCGCCGCCGGACGCACCGTCGACTCGGAGCGCTTCGTGCACTCCCTGCACGGCTACTTCGTCCGCCCCGGCGATCCCGCCGAGCCGATCGAATACCAGGTGGAGAACGTCCGGGACGGGCGCTCCTTCTCGGTGCGCCGCTCGGTGGCGTTGCAGCACGACAAGCCGATCTTCTTCATGTCGGCCTCGTTCCAGCGGCAGGAGGAGGGGCTGGACCACCACGCGCCGGTCCCGCC
>NZ_WBKT01000039.1 GCF_008868175.1 Micromonospora sp. AMSO31t | reverse complement strand
CAGAGGGGGTGGCGGGCCCGGCATACCCTGGACCGGCCCGCCACCCCCTCTGACCTGGGAGATCACACGGTGTCGTACCCGATCACCGCCGGCCCGGCCGGTCCGGTCCCGCCGCGCCGGTCCGCGCGGCGGCCCTGGCCCCGCTGGGCCCGGTGGTGCGTGGCGGTCGGCACGACGCTGATGACGCTGAGCGGGGTGGCGCTGGGCGGCAGCGCCTACCTGCTGCACGCCGCCACCGGCCAGGTCACCCGGCAGAACCTCCTCGGCGCCGCCGCGGCGCCCAGCGAGCACCACCGGACGATCACCGGGGCGAAGAACATCCTGCTCGTCGGCGTCGACACCCGCCCGAACCAGGATCCGAGCCAGCTCACCCGCGCGGACTCGATCATCCTGCTGCACATCCCGGCCGACCACACCCAGGCGTACCTGGTCTCGCTGCCCCGGGACTCGCTGGTCACCATCCCCGCGTACGACAACGGGGCCACGCCGTTCCGCGGCGGGCAGAACAAGATCAACGCTGCCTTCGCGTTCGGCAGCCGGGGGCTGACCGGCTCCGCGGCGCTCTCGCACGGCTTCGAACTGCTGGCGCTGACCGTCCGCGACCTGACCGGCATCACCCCCGACGCCGGCGGGATCATCGACTTCCAGGGCTTCAAGAAGATCGTCCAGGTGCTCGGCCACGTCTGCATGTACATCGACGAGACCACCACCTCGATCCACGTCGGGCACGACGCCGCCGGCAAGCCCGCCGCGCCGTACGCGATCAACCCGGACGGCACGGTCAACCACCGCATCCCCGGCGTCACCCCGAACGTCTACACGAAGGGCCAGCACTGCCTCGACCCCGCGCAGGCGCTGGACTTCGTCCGGCAGCGGGACCTGCTGGCCAACCACGACTTCGACTACGGGCGGCAGCGCCACCAGCAGCAGTTCGTCAAGGCCGTGCTCACCCAGGTGGTCAGCCAGGGACTGGACTCGCCGACGAAACTGCCCGGGCTGCTGTCGGCGGTCGGGCGGACCATGACCGTGGACGACGGCGGCATCCCGCTCGCCGACTGGGCGTTCGCCATGCGCGGTGTCCACCCCGACGCCATCACCACCCTCAAGACCAACGGCGGCACCTTCAACAGCCGTACCGTTCCGGGCGTCGGCAGCGCCGAGATCCTCAGCCCGACCAGCGTGCAACTGCTGCACGCGGTACGCGACGACACGGTCGCCGCGTTCGTCGCGGCCCATCCGACCTGGGTGGCCGACTCCGGCCCGACCACCCCCGACCACTGACCGTGCCGCCGCCGCGGGGCCTCCTCGGTGGCGTCAGCCGAGCTGCTCGGCCAGCGCGACGATGATGCCCTCGGGCCCACGGACGTAGCAGAGCCGGTAGAAGTCCTCGTACTGCACCACCTCGCCGACGAGTTCGGCGCCGCGGGTCCGCAGGCGGGCGATGACGTCGTCGATGTCGTCGACGGCGAACATGATGTTGCGCAGGCCCAGCGTGTTCGGCGGTGCGACGGCGGGCTCGGCGCTGACCGCGGCCGGCGAGCGGAATTTCGTCAGCTCGACCTTGCCGTGGCCGTCCGGGGTCCGCAGCATGACCATGTCGACCCGGACGCCGTCGAGGGCGTTGATCCGGTCCACCCACCGTCCCTCGATCGGCGCCTCGCCCTCTGGCTCCATGCCGAGTTCGACGAAGAACGCCACCGCGGCCTCGAGGTCGTCGACGACGATGCCGACGTGGTCCATCCGCTGAATCGCCATGGGCCCGAGCATAGGGCGGTCGCGACCCGTGACCGGCGGGACTGCCCGGTGGCCACCGGGATTCACCTGGCGAAGCCGCGGATCATGACGAGCGGGCCGTCCGGGTAGCCTCCAGCCATGATCGAAAGCGCGAAGGTCGCCGTCGTCGGCGTGGGCAACAACACGTCGGCCCTGGTACAGGGGATCAACTTCTACCGCCGCGCCGGCAGCCTCGTGGGCGTCCACCGCCCGGAGCTGGCGGGCCTGAGCGTCGGGGACGTCGACGTGGTGGCGGCGTTCGCCATCTCCGACGGCAAGGTGGGCCGGGACCTGCACGAGGCGATTTTCCTGCCGCGCAACAACTTCCCCCGGCTCGACGCCGAGTTGCCGCCGTCGGGCGTGACGGTGCAGCGTGGTCTCGTGGACGCGACGGAGGTCGAGCGGGTGGCGCACGCGCTGAAGGGCGCCGAGGTGCTGCTCTACTCCGCGCCGAGCGGCCGGCCGGACACCGCGCGCGCCTACGCAGAGGCGGCGCTGCTGGCCGGCGTGGCGTTCGTCAACACCACGTCCGACGGCGTGGCCAGGGACCCCTCCTGGGTCGCACGCTTCGAGGCGGCCGGCCTGCCGCTGCTCGGCGACGACCTGGCCAGCCAGTTCGGCACCTCCGTGGTGCATCACGCGCTGCTGCGCCTGCTCGCGGAGCGCGGCCTCACCCTGGTCAGCTCCTACCAGGTCAATCTCGGTGGCACCGAGGACTTCCGTAACCTCGTGGAGAACCCGAACACCAAGCAGCGGTCCAAGGCGAACGCGGTCGGATCGGACCGGGTCGAGATGGCCCCGCTCGGATACCTTCCGCACCTGGGGTCGCAGAAGATCGCCCACCTCAACGTCGAGGCGCAGGGCTGGGGTGGCACCGAGGTGAGCCTGGACGTGCGGCTCAAGGTGCACGACCCGAGCGGCGCGGCCGGCGTCAACATCGACCTGGTCCGGATGGCCGCCGCCGCCCTGCGGTCGGGGCGCGGCGGATACCTGTCCGAGGCGGCGGCGCTGCTGAAGTCGCCACCGGGGACGGCGATCTGAGGCTGACGCGCACGGCCCGCACCGGATCACCGTCGGTGGCCGGGTGCGGCCCTGCCGTACCGGGTGAGGACGGCTGCGCCGACGCGCTCGACCGACACGGTTTCGAGGTCCGCCGGCGGGCCGCCGGCGGGGAAGAGCCGCTCGCCGGTGCCGAGGACGGCTGGGAAGGTGAGCAGCCGGTACTCGTCGATCAGATCCTCGGCCCTCAGCGCTCGCACCACGCTCAGGCTGCCCGTAACGACGACGTCCCGCGGCTCGTGCTTCACGACGTCGACGAGATCGCCCTCCACGAGCCGGGAGTTCGCCCACGCCGAGGTGTCGGTCAGGGTACGGGAGGCCACCAGCTTGGGCACCGCGTTCATCCGCGCGGAGAACGGGTCGTCGCGGCCCGGCCAGATCCGGGAGAACAGCTGCCACGTGGTGCGGCCCAGCAGCATGACGCCGTCGTCCAGCGCGCTGCCGAGGCGGAACTTGTCGCCCGCGACGGTTTCCGGGCCGTACCGGAACGCCCAGCCGCCGGTCGGCGTGTTCGCGGACCCGTCGGGGTCGGACACGATCCCGTCCAGGGTGATGAACTGAATGACGATGACGCTCACGGCGGATGTCCCTTCGGTCGACGCTCACCGGCACATACCGGCGGCGCCGGCCGGACTCATCGCGGCGGGCGGAACCCGTCGGAAAGAATCTGCGGCAGGTCGAACGCGGTGAGCACGGCCGGGTCGGCGAACACGACGTTGCCCGCGACCAGACCGCCGGCGACGGTGAGAACCTGGAGCGTGTGCAACCGGTGCCCGCCACCAGGTTGCGGCGCGTACGCGGCGAGCGCGGGTTGCCCGTTGGCGGTGAGCCGGGTCACGGCCCAGCCCGTCCCGCGCAGCTGGAACACCCGGTCCATGAAGCGGCCGTAGTCGCTGCTGCCCCGGTACCAGAGCGGCACCGGCGGCATCTCCAGCACGGCGTCGTCGGTCAGCAGCCGCACGAGCGCCGGCACGTCCGCCGCCTCGAACGCTCGGACGTACCGGTCGATCACCGCGCGCACCCGCGGATCGTCCGGCTCGCTGACCTCGTCGATATCGCCGACCTCGGCGAGCGCGGAGCGGGCGCGTTGCAGCGCGCTGTTGACCGCGGGGACCGTCGTCCCCAACTGCGTGGCGACCTCGGCGGCGCTGAACTGCAGCACATCGCGCAGCAGCAGCACGGCCCGCTGGCGGGCCGACAGCGCCTGCATGGCCGCCACCAGGGCGAGCCGGATGCCCGTTCGGACCTCGACGTCGACCCGCGCGTCGGGGAACGGCTGCAGCCACGGGACGTCCAGCGCCGGCGCGAGCGGCGCTCCGGGGTCGTGGCTCGGCGCGCCCAGGCCCGACGGCAACGGCCGCCGCGCACGCCCCTCCAGCGCGGTCAGGCACACGTTGGTGGCGATGCGGTACAGCCACGTCCGTACCGATGCGCGGGCGTCGTCGTACCGGTCGCGGGCCTTCCAAGCCCGCAGCATCGTCTCCTGCACCAGGTCCTCGGCCTCGTGGAACGAGCCCACCATCCGGTAGCAGTAGGCGATCAACTCACCCCGGTAGGTCTCGAACTCCACCGGCCCATCCTGGCAGACGCGAGGCTGCGCGCCGGGGCGGAGGCGTGGGGCAAAGTCGTTGGCGAACCGCCTGGGCTGGCCTATGGTGGGCGGATGTACCCGGCCGGGCTCTCCGCGACCGCCGTCACCACGGCGGCGTTCGCCGCTGCCCGGCGCCGGCGTCCCGAGGCCGTGCCCGCCCGTCCGGCGGGCAGCCGTTCCGTCGCGCCCATCCACGGCCTGCCGAGCCCGATCCCCACCGACCGTGGCCCACCCGGATACCCCTTCATCCGCGTACGGCCACCCAGGGCGAAGCCATCCGGCTTCGGCCTTTTTCTTTTTCCCGGAAGGGGATCCAGATGGGCACCGACCTGCACGACGACCGGCTCACCCGGCTGCGGGCCACGCTGACCGACGACTTCGCGGCGCAGACGGCCCGGTTGACCGAGCTGACCGCGGACACCGGAGACCCCGGCGAGGCGCACACGCGGGCCGCGCTGATCGCGGCCACCCGGCAGAGCCTCGGGCAGATCGGCGACGCGCTGCGCCGGATGGCCGACGGCGGCTACGGCCGCTGCGAGCGGTGCGCCGCGCCGATCCCGGTGGAGCGCCTGGAGGTGCTGCCGCACGCCCGCTTCTGCGTGCCCTGCCAGCAGAAGCACGGCTGACCGGGCGGACGCCGGGCCGTCACCGCACGGCCCGGCGCTCCGGCAGCCGGCGCCCGAGCCAGTCCAGCAGGACGTGCTCGTACTCCGGGCTGACGCCGGTCAGGTCGTTGCGTCCGTCCAGGGTCGGCGCGTGGTCGCAGCCGGACAGCCGGGCCACGGTCAGCTCCGCGTCGCGTGCGGCGCGCCGCCACACCACCAGACTCTGCTCGATCGGCGTCCACCCGTCGGTCTCGCCGTAGCAGAGCAGCACCGGGCCGGACAGCTTCGCGAAGACCGGCTCCGGGTCGAAGTCCATGTCGATCCAGGTGTCCGGGGTGTCGGGCAGCTCGCGGGGCAGGTGCGCCAGCGGGAACCAGGGTCGCCGCCCGGCGACGTCCAGCTCCGCCTGGGCGGTCGCCCGGGGCACCGTGCCGCGCAGGAACCCCTCGGCGATCCCGCGCAGTCGGTCAAGCTCGGCCAGGTCGGCCTCGCCGTAGCCGTACCGGCGCAACTGCTCCGCGGTGCCGTAGCGCATCTGCGCGGCCGGGCTGACCCCGCTGCACCCGACCAGCACGAGGAAGTCGACCGGGTGTCGGGTGGCAGTGAGGGTCGCCGCCCAGGCCCCCTGGCTGAACCCCCACAGTCCGACCGGAACGTCCCCGACCTGCCCGCGCAGCAGGTCCAGGGCCGCCGCCGCGTCGTCGGCCTGCGCGGCCAGTGGCACGTCGTGGCCGTCCACCCGGGGACGCCGGTCGTACCGCAGCACCGCGATCCCGGCCGGCGGCAGCAGCCGGGCCAGGTGCTCGTAGAGGAAATGGGACCGCTCGCCGGCGTGCGAGCCGTGCAGCACCACCAGGCCGCCGCGGGCCGGCCCGGCCGGCAGGTCCAGGGTGGCGGGCAGGCCGAGCTCACCGACGCGCAGCTGCATGCCGGCAGTCAACCACGCCCCGCGCGGTCCCGGCCGCCCCGCCGCCGGGCCGGCGTTCCCCGGGCCGGTGGGCTGCGTACGCTGATCCGGTAGACCGTCGTGACCGTGGAGACCGCCGATGACCAGCCCACGCGCCGTCCGCACCGCCCGTCCCGCCGACGTGGCCGCCCTCGTCGACCTGGTCGAGTCGGCGTACCGGGGGGAGCGGAGCCGGGCCGGCTGGACCACCGAGGCCGACCTGCTCGCCGGGCAGCGCACCGACCCGGCCATGGTGGCCGAGGCGGTGTCGAGCCCGGGCGGGACGGTCCTGGTCGTCGAGGACGGCACGGGGATCGTCGCCTGCTGCCAGTTGGAGCGCCGCGACGACCATGTCTACTTCGGCATGTTCGCGGTGGCCCCGGGGCGACAGGGCGGCGGGCTGGGCCGGGACCTGCTGGCCGAGGCCGAGCGGCACGCCCGGGAGCAGTGGCAGAGCGGCGAGCTGCGGATGACCGTGATCACGCAGCGGGAGGACCTGATCGCCTGGTACGAGCGGCGCGGCTACGTCCGCACCGGCGAGCTGAGCCCGTTCCCGTACGGTGACGAGCGGTTCGGCGTACCCCTGCGGCCGGACCTGGCGTTCGAGACCCTGCGGAAGAAGCTCGGCTGAGCCACGCGGCGCCGGATCAGGCGGACGGCGGCGCGTCGGCGAGTTCGGCGATCACCTCGGCGTGGCAGCGTTCCGGCACGCACCAGCAGCCGAGGCGGCGCCCGCGCAGGTCGGGCAGCAGCGCGAGCAGGTCGGGCCGGCCGAGCAGGTACGCCCGGTACTTCTCCATCACCTCGTCCCGCGTGCCGTCCGGGCCGGGCCGGTACGGGCTGGACAGCGGGGACTGCGGCAGCCGCCAGCCGCCGCGGGACATGGCCCGCCCGACGTAGACCACGTCGGCGTACGCCGGGTCGTCGCGGTGGCCCTTCAGGTTGACGACGGTGGTTGCCCGCATGGCCGCGCTCCTCCGCTGCTTCCGTCCGAGGCACCAGTGTCGCAGCACCGGTCCGGTCAGCCGCCGGTCGTGGGCGCCGGGCCGGTGGAGTCGCGGACGATCAGCGTGTGACCGGTGGACCGTCGTCGCGGCCGGGTCGACCGGGGCTTCAGCGCGAGGGTCAGCGCCATCCGCCCCATCTCGGTCATGGGCAGCCGGACGGTGGTGAGGCTGGGCGCCAGGTCGGCGGCGACGGACACGTCGTCGAAGCCGACCACCGACACGTGCTCGGGCACCGGGATGCGGCGCGACCGCAGCACGGACAGCACGCCGATGGCCATCGCGTCGTTGAGCGCGATGATCGCCGTGCGGTCCGGGTGGTGGTGCAGGATCCGTTCGGTGGCCACCCGGCCGCCGTCGCGGGTGAAGTCGGAGTGGACGACGGCGAGGTCGTCGGGGGAGTGCCCGTGCGCGGCGAGCGCGGCGGTCACCCCGGCGAGCCGGTCGGCCACGGTGGTCAGGCCGGGGGTGCCGGCGGCGACGGCGATCCGCCGGTGGCCGAGGCCCAGCAGGTGGGCGCCGATGTCGCGGCCCCCGGCCTCGTTGTCCGGCACCACGGCGTCGACGCCCAGGGCGTGCCGTCCGATGACGGCGACCCGCCCGCCGGACCGTTGGAAGCCGGCGAGTTCGGCGCGCGCCTCGGCCTCCACGCGCGGGTCGTCGTAGCCGGAGCCGGCGATGAGGATGATCCCGACCTGCTGGGCGATGAGGTGCCGCAACTGGCGCAGCTCGTTCTCCGGGTCGCGTCCGGAGTGGGCGATCTGGACCAGCAGGCCCTCCTCGGCGGCGACCTGGAGCACGCCGCTGGCGATCTCGGAGAAGTACGGGTCGTCGATCTGGTGCACGATCAGGCCGACGGTGGTGCTGGCGCCGCCGGCGAGGGTGCGGGCGTACGGGTTGGCCACGTACCCGAGTTCCAGGGAGACCTGGCGGACGTGCCGGGCCACCTCCTCGCTGACACCCTCCCGGCCGGCGAGGGCGCGGGAGGCGGTCGCCAGCGAGACGCCGGCGCGTTCCGCCACGTCGACGAGGCGCAACCGTGGTCCGGGTCGGGGCATGGGAACTCCTGGCAGGCATTGATCCGCGCCGTGCTCTTGCGTGTGGCGTAGCGCACAGCATAGGGTACGAAAGCGCTTACGTAAGCGCTTTCGTAAGCGCGGCGCCGCCTCGGCCATCCGGCCGGCCCCACGGCGGACCGTCCTGTCCCGACACACCCCGACTCCACATCCGGGCACCGATCCACGCCCGGCGTAAGCGCTTTCGTCACCGCCACCACCGCACCGACGAAGGGAGCACCTCCCCATGAGAAGACACCCACGGGCCGCCGTCGCGGCCACCGCCCTGCTGACGCTGGCGCTGACCGCGGCGGCGAGCCCGGCCCAGGCCGACCGGCCCGGACCGCACGACGTCCACCCCGCCCTCCGGCAGCACCTGGTCGCCTTCTACGACTTCGACCACCCGGTGGTCGGCGACCCGGCGCTCGAGCGGGACCTGGGCCGGTCCGGCACCGAAATCGAGCTGGTCAACGGCGGCGCGGCCATGCGGGTGCCCGACCGGGCGTACAAGGGCAGCGGCGACGCGCTGCAGACCCGGCAGGTCAACCCGCAGGCCGCCGGCAACGACGACTGGAAGGCCGGCATCTGGTCCTCCAGCGGCGTCCGCACGCTGCGCGCGTTCAGCGGCGCCGAGGGCACCACGGTGATGGGCTGGTTCAAGCGGGAGATGGACGGCCCGGCGCTGAACTCCACCACCGCCAACCCGACCGACCGGTTCAACGCCATCGGCCTGGCCGGCGTGCTGACCGGCGACTCCGACGGGCACGGCGTGCGCGCCCTGCTGGAACTCATCGACGTGAGCGGTGAGCTGCGCCTGGTCGCCCTCGGCCGCCGCGTCGACGGCGGCGCCTCGCAGACCTTCGCAGCCAACGAGGACTGGCGGACCCTGCTGCCGAAGGGTGAGTGGGTGCACCTCGCGGCCACCTACGACTTCACCAGCGGCACCATGGCGCTCTACCGCAACGGCGAGCCGGTCGACGGCTTCTACACCACCGCCGGCGACCCGTGGCAGCTCAACGGCCCCGGCCCGCACGTCACCAGCGCCACCGACTCCCGCGGCATCAAGATCGGCGGCAGCTTCCCGCAGAACAACCTGGAACGCAACCCGTGCGACTGCCGCATGGACGGCCTCATGTTCCTCGACAGCGTGATCCCGGCGGGCGACATCGCCAAGCAGTACCGCTACATGGCCCGCTGACCGTTCCTCGGACCGTCCCACCGAGAAGGAGAACCGCGTGTTCATTCGCGCTGGCAGCACCGGCAGGCTCCGCAGAGCCGCAGTCACCGCCGGGGTCACTGCCGCCACCCTCGTCCTGTCCACCCTGGTCGCCGGGCCCGCCCGGGCCGACGGCGCCGTCTACGACCCGATCCCCGAGTCGCAGGTCCAGTCGCACCTGGGGCTGGTGCTGCAGGAGTACGCCAGCTTCCCGCAGTCCACCCCGAACCCCGCGCCGGTCGACGCGCGGCTGGTGCGCAAGGCCCGCATCAACACGATCAGCGAGCTGCCCGACGGCTCCGGCCGCCGGGCCGTGCCGGACCTCAACGGCAACCTGTACCTCGTGGAGAACGGCACGCCGCACGTCTACCTCGACGTGGCGGCCACCTTCGCGCCGCAGTTCTTCTCCGGCCGTGGCCTGGGCCAGGGCTTCGGGTACGTCGCCTTCCACCCCGAGTTCGGGCGCAACGGCCGCTTCTACACGATCCACACCGAGCAGGCGTCGCTGGCCACCCGGACGCCGGACTACGCCCAGCCGAACACCATCTACCAGGCCGTCATCACCGAGTGGACGGCCAGCGACCCGGCCGCGGACACCTTCGCCGGCACCCACCGCGAGGTGCTGCGGATCGGCTTCGGCGGCCAGATCCACGGCGTCCAGGAGATCAACTTCAACCCGACCGCGAAGCCGGGCGACCCCGACTACGGGATGCTCTACCTCGCCGTCGGCGACGGCGGCCAGGGCTACCGCAACGGCGACCCGCAGAACATGGGCATGCCGCACGGCAAGCTGCTGCGCATCGACCCGCGCGGCACCAACGCCCCCAACGGCCGGTACGGCATCCCGGCCGACAACCCGTTCGTCGGGCGCGACGGCGCGCTCGGTGAGATCTACGCGGTCGGCTTCCGCGACCCGCACCGGTTCAGCTGGGACCGGGCAACCGGCCGGATGTTCCTGGGCCACATCGGCGAGCACGCCATCGAGTCCATCTACGAGGTCCGGGCCGGGGACAACTTCGGCTGGAGCGAGCGCGAGGGCAACTGGGTCTTCGACAAGACCGCGACCAACCCCTGCGACAAGCTCTACCCGCTGCCCGCCGACGACGCGAAGTACGGCTACACCTACCCGGTCGCCGCGTACGACCACGACCCGGCGGCGAACTGGAACTGCACCTCCGACGTCGGCGTCGCAGTGGCCGGCGGCTTCGTCTACCGGGGGAAGGCCGTGCCCGCACTGAAGGGCAAGTACGTCTTCGGCGACCTGGTCGACGGCCGGGTGCTCTACACCGAGGCGAACGAGATGCGCCGCGGCGCCGGCCTCGCCACGATCCACCGGCTCGCCCTGTACACCACCGCCGGTGACCTGGTACGCATGCAGGACCTGTCCAGCCCCGGCGCGCCCGGCGACCCGAACCGGGTCGACCTGCGCTTCGGCACCGACGCCGCGGGTGAGCTCTACATCCTGGCCAAGGCCAACGGCAAGATCTGGAAGGTCGTCGACACCAAGACCGTGGCGGAGGGCAAGGTGGGCCACACCAAGGTCGTCCACACCGCGGGCGCGGAGAACTGGACGCCGGTGACCCCGTCGAAGTGGCGGTTCGAGGGCGACCAGGTGATCCTCGCGGAGGCCGGCGTGAGCCGCCCCGGCCCGCGCCGCCCGTTCGAGTACGCCATCCTCGACAAGGGACCGGCCTGGTCCTCGGTCCAGATCGACGCCCGGGTGCGCCTCGACGAGCCGGTGGAGGTCACCAACCGGGACGTGATCATCGTCTTCGGCTGGCAGTCCGACACGCAGTACTACTACGCGCACCTGTCCACCGACAACACGATCTACCCGCACAACGGCATCTTCAAGGTGAACAACGCCGACCGGGAGCGGATCGACCACCAGTGGAACGGGCGCTCGCGCGGCGCCAACCCGGCGATCACCGACGCCGACTGGCACAGGGTGCGGGTCGTGCACCTGCCCGCCACCGGTGAGATCGCCGTCTACGTCGACGGGCACAAGGACCCGCTGCTCACCGCGAAGGACACCACCTTCACCTCCGGTCGGGTCGGCTTCGGCTCCTTCGACAACATCGGCCGTACCCGTCAGTTCACCGTGACGGGCTCCCCGGCCTGAGTCGAGGAGCGGAGGGGACGGCGGCCGGGTGCCGCCGTCCCCTCCGGCGCTTCGGTGGCCGAGACGGCCGGCGTGATCGCGGTGGGCACCGCCGCCGGGGTGATCCCTACCCGGGTTGCGAAATCGACGCGCGGTTGAGGTAGGCGACCTGGGCGGCGAAGGCCAGCAGCGCCGACCCGACTGATGCCCGCACCCTGCACCGCGTCGATGAAGAAGTCGTGCTCGCCGGCCAGCCGACGGTGGTAGTACGCCCGGATGCGTTGGATCCGCGCGAGATCCAGCTCGTTCTCCACCATGTTCTGTACCAGGCGCAGGGAGGTGAGCAGTCCGGTGACCACCAGCGTCGGCAGCACCGCCCCGAGGTAGGGCCGGACGAGCGCGGCGTTGCTGGCGACGATACGAGTGCCGAGGACGGGCGGATCGAGAAACCGCTGCTCGACCCCCTGAGCCACGAGGGCGCGAGGGTCGAGTCTCGCGCCCTGTGGGTTCACCTGGGGTGGCATGGAGTGGCCCACGTGCGCGCACGTCACCCGGACCGGTGTTCGCCCCGCCCAGGACAAACGGCTCGATCCGGCAGCGCGCCCGCGGTCGGCACGGTCGCTCGTGCCGCCGCCAGGCTGCGGGTCCGGCCTGTGGGCAGCTGAAGGCGGATCCAGCGGTGCGGGCGATCGGCCCGGAGGCGGTTTGCCCGCACCGCTGGGAACGGCGCTAGCTGCGGTAGCGGAAGACGATTCGGCCCCGGGTCAGGTCGTAAGGGCTCAGCTCTACGAGCACCCGGTCGTACGGAAGGATCTTGATGTAGTTCTTACGGATTTTTCCGCTGATGTGTGCCAGCACCTTGTGGCCGTTCTGGAGTTCCACCCTGAAGGTGGCGTTGCGCAGGCATTCGAGGACGGTGCCCTCAAGTTCGATGCCGTTTGATGTTCTTGCCATAGTCAGCGCCTCCTCTCGTTCGCGGTCAGCGGAGGATCAGTTCGAGGTTGCTGCCGGCGCGCCGGGCGCCGATGCCCTCGAACAGGGCCGTGGCGGCCATGTTGGATTCGGTCACCTCGGCCGATGCCCTCTCCTTGCCGATGACGTGCAGCGCGCCCAGCGTGTGTGCCAGCAACGCCCGGGCGATGCCGCGGCGTTGACGGTCGGCCCGGACGGCGATCAGCCCTATGCGTGGCAGCCGGGTCACCGTCGCGACCCGCAGCAGACCCACGTATTGGCCGGACTGTGCCGCCACGGCGTATCTCGACGGGTCGAACACGGGGCGGGCCAATACTTCGGCCGGCATGTCCTGCCATCCAGGGCCGGCCTCGACTTCGTCGCGGATCGTGCGGTCCAGGGCGCGTAGCGGAGCCTCCTCCGCACTGCCGAAGGCCCTTATCGTCACGCCGGACGGCGGTCGAGCCGGGTCGAGGCCCGTGGCGCCTGGGTCAGTGGGCACCGAGTACTCCCACTCGCGGCGCCGCATCGTGAAGCCGGTCCGCTGCCACTGCGCGGTCAGGTCGAGGTCGGTCTCGTCGACCACCGTGTGCAGCGGCCTCCGCAGGGCCGCCAGCATGACCTCGGCCAGCCGGTCGAAGGCTGCGGCGTGCCAGGCGTCGATGCTGACGAACATCCGCCCATCGGGCCGGCGCGACGCCTCGCCGCGGCCGACCACGAGGTCGTCCTCCAGCGCATGCCATTGACCGGGTGCAACGCGCGAAATCAGCACGGCCTGGCTGAATTCCACAGGATTCATAAGTTGGTGCCCTTCGGGATCGCCATTGTTCAGGGCGCTCCCGGCGACACCTACGTCAGTAGCCGGTCCGTGACGACGAGGGGAGCACCCACATCGATACAAACGTTCACGGGTCTCACCTCCTCAGGCAGTGTCACGGCGCGACGGACGTTACCGGCCCGCCGTCACACCGACCAGCCATTTTTCGGCGTGTGCGGGAAGGCCGCGCCCATTCCATGATCGAACGAGGGATTGCCGCACACCTACGGCCACGGCCAGATCATCGCGATCATCGATAGGCCCATGACCAGGTGCAACATCTCGGAGAGTCGATGCTCCGCCACGAGCGAGAGCCACGCAGCGGGTGGGCGCAGGCACCGGAGCAGGTGAAAGACGGCCGCCGCCCCCGAAAGCCACCGTCAACAACCTTCGGAGAGGGTCAACACCGATCACCGTGGGTGACGTCCCGCGCACAGCGGCGTGTCACCGAACCTCAGTGGCAGCAACGGTGCTCGCTGCCCATGGGTGCCGTGGCGCCCAGGTCGTCGTCACGGCCGGCGGCGAGGCGCGACCACTGCGAGGTTGGCCGGCCGTCGAGCCGGAACTGGTCGCCGTCGGTCCGGAAGCGCCGCGGCCAGCCTTCCGGCGAGTCCTCCCAGTCCTCCTGGCGACCGTAGACGGTCATGTCGAGCAACCCGTACGACGGTGCCATCGCCTCGACGCCCCGCCCGGTGGTCCAGTAGGTTTCGAACACCCGGTCGCCCTGGCGCAGGTAGCACGCCTTCATTCCGAACGCGCGACCGGCGACGAGGGAGTCGAGCGACTCCGCGGGCACGGAGTACCAGGGCGCCTGCCAGCCCATGAAGTCGCGATAGCGCGAGGTCTCCTCGAACGGCCCCTGGCAGAAGACCGCGAACGTGATGTCGCGCGAGTGCAGGTAGGACAGCTCGAGCACCTGACCGGTGAAGAACGTGCAGCCCTCGCACTGGTCGGCGGCCGGCCTGCCCGTGTGCCACATGTGGTAGGACGCGAACAGCTGGGTCCTGCCCTCGAAGACGTCAAGCAGGGGTACCGGGCCGTCGGCGCCGACCAGGTGGGTGGCCGGATCGACCTCGACCATCGGCAGCCGCCGGCGGGCCGCGGCGATGGCGTCGCCCTCACGCGTGTGCGCCTTCTCGCGGCGCCGGAGTTCGTCGAGTTGCTTCTGCCAGGTCTCGCGGTCGGTGAGCGGGGGTGTCGCGGGCGTGGTCATGGGTTCCTCCTCGGGATCGATCGCTATGAGCGTAATAGCGACTGCTAGGATCGAGCAAGTACGAAAGAGAGGTGTCCATGCCAACCCAGCGGGGCTATCGGCAGGCCTGCGGTGTCGCACGCGGTCTCGACATCGTCGGGGAGCGGTGGTCGCTGCTCGTGGTGCGCGAGCTGCTGCTCGGGCCGAAACGGTTCACCGACCTCCAGCAGGCGCTCCCGACCGCCAGCCCGAACGCCCTGTCCGACCGGCTGCGCGAGCTGGCCGACACGGGCGTCGTACGCCGTCGGCAGCTGCCTCCGCCGGGCAATGTGCGGGTCTACGAGCTGACCGCGTGGGGTCGGGGCCTCGAGCCGATCGTGGTCGCGCTGGGCACCTGGGCGCTGGCCGCCCCGCCGACCGCGGAACAGCTCTTCGTGAGCGCGGACAGCGCCATGCTGACCATCCGCACCTTCTTCGTGCCGACGCCGGAGCAGCCCGAGGTGACACTCCGGATCGAACTACGCGACCACGGTCCTGCCGGGCTGTTCGGCGTCCGCCTCACGCCGGCGGGCGCCGAGGTGGCCCACGAGCCACCCGAAGAGCCGGACGCCGTCCTGCTCACCACGACCGACGCCCTCCTCGCCGCCTTCGGCGGCGAGGACCTGGCCGGGCTCGTAGCGGCCGGCGCGGTCATCACCGGCGATCCCGAGGTCGTCCGCCATCTCGTCGCGGGCGTGCGTGTCCCGGCCTCCACGGATGGGTCCTCAAGCGGCACCTCCGGTCATGGAGGGCGGGCGGATCGCCGCCAGGGGTGAACCGAAACCACGCGCGGCATGGATGTCCTGCAGATCTGGGAGCCGTCGATCCCCATCGTCACGGGCATCGGATCGGACGTCTGCGAACGCTTCGGTGGGCTCGTCGAGCTTCTCGGCGCTGACCTGGCCCGAGCGCGCACAGCGCGCCTGGGTGCCTTCGCCGCCGTCCGCGAGGGGAAGCAGTCGTACGTCGTCGCCGGGCCGGTGGGCCAGCCAGCCGTTGGCCAGGGCCCGGGCCGCGTCGTCGGCGGCGAGCAGCCCGCCGCCCCGTTCACAATCTGCCCGGTCCCGCCGCCGCCCGGGCGTTCGCCTTCGACGAGCCCAACTACCAGGCCGGTGCCTACCGGGACGTGCTCCTGCGCCGGTGGCGCAACCTGCTGGGGCGCACCATGTGGGACTTCCCCGGGGGCCGGACCGGCGGCAACCGCTACCTGGTGCTCGGCCTCGGCGCGGGTCAGGCCGCCGACCTCGCCGCGCCGCATGACCGGCACGACCTCATCGCGTACGGGCCGCTGCTCTCCGACGACGGCGCCACGTGGCTGGGCACGGCGGCGCTGATCGAGGCGCGGGACGCGGACGAGGCGCGCACCGTCCTGACCCCGGACCGGTACGCCGACATCGAGGTGCACAACTGGGCGTTCGGCGGGCGGCCGGACGCGCATCTTCCCAGGTGAACCGGGTCTGATCTCCAAGATCAAGACCGCCCTGTCGACCTCGTGCCGTGCCCGTGGGCCCCTCTCCTCGCCGCACCGCGCGGTGTGCCCCCGCCACCTGATCCGTCTCTGGACCAACCCTGCCGACCGACCCGGGTGATGAGTTGTCGCGCCCGCAGCCGTCACACCTACGGCGGGACACGACGAGACGGAAGGATGACGTGATGAGTGCGGACACGCGGCTGGAGGAGCTGGGCGTGAGCGGACTGGGCGAGGTCGGCGAGCCGGCGTTCTCGGGGTTGGCGGAGCGGCACCGGCGGGAGTTGCACGTGCACTGCTACCGGATGCTCGGGTCGTTCGAGGACGCGGAGGACGCCGTGCAGGAGACGTTCCTGCGGGCCTGGCGGCGGCGGGAGACCTTCGAGGGGCGGTCGACGTTCCGGGCCTGGCTGTACCGGATCGCCACCAATGCCTGCCTGGACCTGCTCGCCAAGCGCCGCCCGGAGCCCGCGACCGGCGGCGAGGTGCGGTGGCTGCAGCCCTACCCGGACCGGCTGCTCGACGAGCTGCCCGCGGGCGACGCGGACGAGCCGGAGACCGTCGCCGTCGCGCGGGAGACGATCGAGCTGGCGTACCTGGTCGCGGTCCAGCACCTCGCGCCGCGCCCGCGGGCAGTGCTGATCCTGCGGGACGTGCTCGGCTGGCCGGCGAGGGACGTCGCGGAGCTGCTCGGGGACTCGGTCAACTCCGTGAACAGCGCGCTGCAGCGGGCCCGCGCCGGCATGCGGGAGCACCTGCCCGCCGAGCGGCAGGACTGGACCGGGAGCGAAGAGGACGCCGGGACGCGCGAGCTGGTGCACCGCTTCACCGCGGCCAGCGTGGCCACGGACATCCCGGCGCTCGCCGCGATGCTGCGGGACGACGTCCGTTGCTCGATGCCGCCCACGCCGGGCCTGCAGGTCGGCCGCGACGCGGTGGTGAACGACTGGATCGAGGACGGCTTCGACCGCATGACGGGCCTGCGCGGCGTGCCCACGTCCGTGAACCGGCAGCCCGCCGTCGCCTTCTACCACTGGCGGGAGCGGGAGAACGCGTACCTGCCGCTGACCATCGACGTCCTGCGCGTCACCGGCGGGGCGATCACCGAGATCACCATCTTCCACAACGACCAGTTCCCGCGGCTCGGGCTGCCGGAGCGCCTGCCGGCGGACGGCACGGAGTAGCCCCGGTGCGGACGCTCACGCTGCGCGGTGGCGCGCGTGTCGCGGTCGTCGCGGCCCAGTGGTACGACGCGTTCGGCGTCGTCACCCGCGGGCGGGTGCAGCTGGAGCTGCGCGACGGCGAGCCGGGGCCGGTCCTCGGACGCGACTCCGGTTTCTGGCTCCACGGCACCGGCGTCCGCGCCCTGCGCAACCCCGGCCGTCGCACGGCGACGGTGCGCATCCTCACCCCCACTCCCGATCAATGGAGGAACGACATGAACAGCAGCATTGAGCCCGGGATCGTCGCAGACCCGGCGCCGGCCCGGACCGGTCACACCCACCGATTCCGCGGGCTCGCCGTCACCGGCCTCATCGCCACGCTCGCGGCGATGGTGGCCACGACCCTTGCCGCCGCGCTCGCCCGGGCCGTCGGCGTCGACTTCGAGATCCCCGACGGTGGCGAGACGATCCCGTTGCCCGGGTTCGCCGTCGTGACCGGCTTCTTCTCGGTCGTGGGCATCGTCATCGCCGTCGCACTTCTCCGGTGGAGCGCTCGCCCCGCCCAGCGATTCGTGTGGACGGCAGCGTCGCTGACCGCGCTCTCGTTGGTCCCGCCCCTCCTCTCCGGGGCTGACACCGCCACCGCCGCCGCCCTCCTCGGGCTACACCTCGTCCCCGCCGCGGTGATGATCCCCACCCTGGCCCGGAGCCTGCGCACCAGGATCGACTGACGATCCTGACCTTGACAAGGTTCTATAAGGTACTGCGAAGGTGTGTGGCGATTTCGGGGGAGAGCGCCGGTGAGATTGGTTGCGGGGGTCGCGGTGCTGGCCTGCCTGGCGGCATGCCAGCCAACTCCCCAGCAGGCGACCTCCGACGGCTCCGACCCGATCGTCACCACCCAGGCGTCACCGCCGTCGATCACGTTGCCTGCCGAGGCCTTCGACCTGTCCTGGCGTCAGCTCGATCATCTTGTCAGCCAGGACGGGCGATTCGAAGCGAAGCATGTCAACGAATGGATTGTGGTCACCCGGGACGGCGAAGAGTTCGGCCGATTCGGCACCGCTGTGGAGCGAATGCTCGGCGCGGACTTCTCGCCGGACGGACACTATCTCGCCGTAGCCGACCCCGATACCGTGATCCTTTATGACTTGACGACCAGGCGGCCGAAGGCCCTGTTCACCCCGCCCGTGGAGAGCATCCGTTTCTCAGCGGACAGCGCCTACCTGGTCGGCCGGGAGGACTACCAGAAGGTTCGCAACGGACGCCTTGTGGTGGTCGATGTGGCGACGGGGAAATGGACCACCTCACCGGTGCCGCCGGAGATAGAAGTGTCCAACGATCCGGGGTCCTCCTGGTATTCGGGATCGCTCGCCGTCTTCGACCACGGGAAGCAGGTCGTGGCCGCCGGCAGCGACGGATTCCTGCACTGGGCGGTGGAAAGCCAGAAGCTCACCTGGGTGCCGTGCGGCTGCGGAGCGGACACGGGCGCGGTCAACCGTGCCGGAAGCCTGGTGGCCCTGGTGATTCCGGACAACAAGCTGTCCCTGTGGGAGGTGGCCGGCCGGCGCGAGCAGCGGGTCTGGACGCTGCCTGAGCGGCCGCCGCTCAACGGGGACTATCAATTGCGGTATTTCGGTGTGGAGCCGCACTTCACGGAGGACGGGAAATGGCTGCTGCTCGACGGAGGCGAGGGCGGGCAGGTCTGGTCGATACCCGACGGCGTCCGCGTGAAGATCCTGCCCCGCGGCAGGAACTGAGCCCGCGGCGGCGGGTGCTGCAGTCCATCAGCAAGGGATGGTGGTTCGTGGTCGGCGGCACCGTCCTGGCTGTCATCGGTGCCGCCGCGGGCATCTATGTGCCGAAGATGCTCGACCCGCAGGACGAGCGGCCCGTCGCGGTCAACGTGGTGAGCAACCCCGCCACCGTGCCCGCCTGGGGCAACGACGTGTTCTCGTTCGTCATGCCCACGGACGCACGTCCCGCCACACGTCCTCCGCTCGACTGCCCCTCGATCGTGGATTGGGCGCACGGCAACGGCGGGGTGGATCAGGAGGCCACCAGGGTGCGGCTGGTGGTGCAGGGCGCTTCCGACAAGGGCGTGCTCATCGAGGGGATGCGCGCACGCGTCATCAGGCGTTCGGCGACCCCTGACCCGGGCGGCGCCTCACTGACCTGCGGCGGCGGGCAGGGCACCGTCACGCCGCGGCAGGTCGCCATGGATCTGGATGCGGCAGAACCGTCAGCCGAGTACGCCGCCAAGGTGGACGGCCGGCTGCCGCTCTTCGGGTTCACCCTCGAAAAGGGAGAGACCGAGGTCTTCGAGCTGACCGCCACCACCAGGGGCACGGTGGAATGGGTCATCGATCTCAACCTCGTCGTGGGCGGCGAGTCGCAGAATGTCGAGGTGACCAACCACGGCCGGCCCTTCCGGACGACGGGTTTCAAGAGTCCGCACGGTTACCGGGTCATGGCCGGGACGGACCATTGGGTGGAATGCGCCGGAACGCCATCGACCTGCGGCACCGCAACAGTGTCGCCGGCTGAATTCCGCTACTCCTGACAGCTCTGCCCAGAAGCGAGCGAGCACCGCAACGGCGCGGATGCGACGAGGATCAGGTCCCCTCAGCGGGTCAGCCGCCGGGACAGCGCCTCGCCGGCCTCGGCCAGCCACGTCGTCGGGTCGTCCATAGCCGCGTCGATCGAGCCGGCGAGTTCCACCAGGGACACCGCCGCCGCCACCGACCCGGGAACCCGTCCGGCGACCTGCCCAGCGGCCACCGCCACGGGTACGCCGGCGGCCGCGGCCGCGTCGAGCAGCGAGCCGACCACCTTGCCGGTCAGCGAGGTGTCGTCGAAGCGTCCCTCGCCGGTGAGCACCAGGTCCGCGCCGGCGAGCGCGTCGCCCAACCCGACCAGCGTGGCGATCGTCGCGGCGCCCGGCGCGATCCGCGCGTCCCACAGCGCCGCGAGACCGTACGCCGTGCCGCCGGCCGCGCCGGCGCCGGGCTGGTCCGGCGCACCGCCGGCCAGCCCGGCGAACCGGCCCAGCGCCGCGTCCAGCAGCGCCACGGCCTCCGGGCCGGCGCCCTTCTGCGGTCCGTAGGTGGCGGCGGCCCCGGCCGGGCCGGTCAGCGGCGCGGTCACGTCGACCAGCAGGTGCACGCCGCCGGGCGGCGGGGGCGCCAGGCCGGTGGTGTCGAGGCGGGCCAGCTCGGCCAGCGCCGCGCCACCGAGCGGCAGTTCCCGGCCCTGGTCGTCGTGCAGCCGCAGCCCGAGGGCGCGCAGCGCGCCGGTGCCGCCGTCGGTGGACGCGGAGCCGCCGAGTCCGATGACGAGGCGGGTGGCCCCGGCGTCGAGGGCGGCCCGCGCCACCACGCCCAGCCCGTAGGTGTGCGCGCCGAGCGCATCCGGGGAGGCCAGCAGCGGCAGCCCGCTGGACTGGGCCAGCTCCAGCACGGCGGTCCGGTCCGGCAGCAGCAGCCACGCCGCGTCGACCGGCCGGCCGTCCGGCCCCGGCACGACCGTCGTCCGGCGCTCGGCGTCCGGCAGCGCCGCGGCGAAGGCGTCGACCGTGCCTTCGCCGCCGTCGGCCAGGGGGAGCAGCCGTACGTCGTCGCCGGGCCGGTGGGCCAGCCAGCCGCGGGCGAGGGCCCGGGCCGCGTCGCCGGCGGCGACCGAGCCCTTGAACGAGTCGGGCGCGACGACGACGCGCATCAGTCGGCGAGCACGAGCTGGAGGTAGCGGTCCTTCATGGTGGCGAGGACCTCGTCGGGGTCGGTCGCCCACACCTCGGCGTTGAAGATCTCCACCTCGGTGTCGCCGGTGTAGCCGGCCTCCTCGACGGCCCGCCGGAACGGCGGGAAGTCGATGTGCCCGTCGCCCATCATGCCGCGGCCGAGCAGCACGTCGGCCGGGAGCGGGGTGAGAAAGTCGCAGACCTGGAAACTGGCGATGCGGTCGCCGGCCCGGGCGATCTGCCGCCAGACGTCCGGGTCCCACCAGATGTGGAAGGTGTCCACGACGACGCCCACCTGCGCCACCGGGAACGGTTCGGCCAGGTCGATGGCCTGCCCCAGGGTGGACAGCACCGCGCGGTCCGCGCAGTACATCGGGTGCAACGGCTCCAGGGCCAGGCGCACGCCCCGCTCGCCCGCGTACGGGGCCAGCTCGGCCAGGGCGTCGGCCACCCGCTGCCGGGCGCGGATCAGGTCGCGGGAGCCGGGCGGCAGCCCGCCGACGACCATGACCAGGCAGTCCGTGCCCAGGCCGGCGGCCTCGTCGATGGCGCGCCGGTTGTCCTCCAGCGCGGCCCGGCCGGCCTCGCCGCCGGCGGTGAGGAAGCCGCCCCGGCACAGCGACGACACCCGCAGTCCCGCGTCGGCGACGAGCTTCGCGGCAGCGGCCACCCCGATCTCGGCCACCGGCTCCCGCCACAACCCGATGGCCGGAATGCCGGCGCGGACGCAGCCCTCGACGGCCTCCCGCACCGACCACGACTCGGTGGTGCGCTGATTCAGCGACAACCTCGCCAGGCGGGGGTCGACGGCCCTCACCGTGTTTCCTTCCGTTCGCGCCTGCGGGGCTCGCAGGACCGGCTCACTCCTCGCGCTCACGCCGACACCCCCGCCACCGACAAATAGCGGCGCATCCGGGCGACGGCCAGGTCCGGGTCGAGCAGCAGCCCGGCGGCGTCGGCGAGCCGGAACACCTCCACGAGGTGCGGCACGCTGCGCCCGCTGTGCAGGCCGCCCACCATGGTGAAGCCGGGCTGGAAGCCGTTGAGCCAGGACAGGAAGGCGATGCCGGTCTTGTAGTACTGCGTCGGCGGGGCGAAGACGTGCCGGGACAGCGGCACGGTGGGGTCCAGGATCGCCCGGAAGCCCGCCGGGTCACCGGCATCGAGGCGTTGCAGCGCCGCCGACGCGGCCGGCGCGACGGCCGCGAACGCGCCGAGCAGCGCGTGGCTGAACCGGCGGCCGTCACCGGCGATCAGCTCCGGGTAGTGGTAGTCGTCGCCGGTGTAGACCTTGACGGTGGGCGGCAGCAGCTCGCGCAGCCGCACCTCCCGCTCGGCGTCGAGCAGGGACACCTTCACGCCGTCGATCCGGTCGGCGTGCGCCTGCACCAGCGCCACGAACGTCTTGGTCGCCTCGTCGAGATCGGTCGACCCCCAGTAGCCGGCGAGGGCCGGGTCGAACATGTCGCCGAGCCAGTGCAGCACCACCGGCGTCGACGTCTCCCGCAGCACCTGCTCGTAGACGCTCAGGTAGTCGTCGGGTCCGGTGGCCAGCGCGGCGAGCTGCCGGCTGGCCATCACCACGGGGACAGCGCCGCACTCCTGCACGAAGGCGACCTGCTCGGCGTACGCGCTGACGACCTCGTCGAGGGTGTCGGGCAGGCCGGTGAGCTGGTCGGTGGCCGCCCCGGCCACGATGCGCCCGCCGCAGGCGGCGGCGTCGGCGGCGCTGCGCCGGATCAGCTCCCGCGTGGCCGCCCAGTCCAGCCCCATGCCGCGCTGGGCGGTGTCCATGGCCTCGGCGACGCCGAGACCCCAGGACCAGAGGTTGCGCCGGACGGCCAGGGTGGCGTCCCAGTCCAGCCGGGCGGGCCGGCCGGGCGCGTTGTCCGCGTGCGGGTCGGCGACCACGTGCGCCGCGGCGTACGCGATCCGGCTGGCCGGCGGGGTGGCCGGCCGCTGCCAGCCGGCCGGCTCGCGCAGGGTCAGCTCCGCGGCGCCCCCGTCGGGGCGGGGGAGGGTGATGCGGACGGTCACAGCCGGATCTCCTCGATCTCGACCCGCCGTCCCTCCCGGGCGGACTGGAGCCCCGCCTCGGCGAGCTGCACCCCCCGCACACCGGCCATGAAGTCCCACGGGAACGCCTCGCCGTCGACGACGTGCCGCAGAAACGCCTCCCACTGCATCTTGAACCCGTTGTCGAAGTCCTCGTTGTCGGGGACCGTCTGCCACTGCGCCCGGAAGGGCTCGGTGACCGGCAGGTCCGGGTTCCACACCGGCATGGGGGTGGCACCGCGGTGCTGGATGCGGCACTCGCGCAGCCCGGCCACGGCGCTGCCGTGCGTGCCGTCGACCTGGAACTCGACCAGCTCGTCCCGGTAGACCCGGACCGCCCAGGAGGAGTTGATCTGCGCGGTGATGCCGCCGGCCAGCTCGAAGATGCCGTACGCGGCGTCGTCGGCGGTCGCCCGGTAGGTCTGGCCGGTCTCGTCGACCCGCTCGGGGATGTGCGTGGCGATGTGCGCGGTCACCGCGGTGACCGGGGCGAAGATCTGCTCCAGGACGTAGTGCCAGTGCGGGAACATGTCCACGGTGATGCCGCCGCCGTCCTCGGCGCGGTAGTTCCAGCTCGGCCGCTGGGCGTCCTGCCAGTCACCCTCGAACACCCAGTAGCCGAACTCGCCGCGCACGGACAGGATCCGGCCGAAGAAGCCGCTGTCGACCAGCCGCTTGAGCTTGCGCAGGCCGGGCAGGAACAGCTTGTCCTGCACGACGCCGTTCTTGACGCCCTTGGCGGCGGCGAGCCGGGCCAGTTCCAGCGAGCCGGTGAGCCCCTCGGCGAGCGGCTTCTCGGTGTAGATGTGCTTGCCGGCCTCGATGGCCGCCCGGATCGCCTTCTCCCGCTGCGCGGTGACCTGCGCGTCGAAGTAGATCTGGTGGGAGTCGTCGGCGAGCGCGGCGTCCAGGTCGGTCGTGTACGACGTCAGCCCGTGCCGGGCGGCGATCTCGGCGAGCTTGGCCTCGTTGCGGCCGACCAGGGTCAGCTCGGGCCAGATGCGGCTGCCGTCGCGGGCGGGCAGGCCGCCCTGCTCGCGGATGGCGAGCAGGGACCGGACCAGGTGCTGCCGGTACCCCATCCGGCCGGTCACCCCGTTGAGGATGATCCCGATTGACGTGCGCTCCACGTGTGTGTCCTTCCAGTGGTTATTCGGCGGTCGTCGTCGCACCCAGCAGGTCCCGGATGCGTCCCGTGGCGCGGGCGAACTCCGGCGCCGACATGGTCTGGCCGTAGTCCCGCTCGACGGGGAGGTCGACATCGATGACCTCGGCGACGGTGCCGGGTCGAGGGGTCATGACGATCACCCGGTTGGCCAGGTAGACCGCCTCGGCGATGGAGTGGGTGACCAGCAGGACGGTGGTGCCGGTCTCCCGCCAGATCCGCCGCAGTTCGACGTTCATCTGCTCGCGGGTGAGGGCGTCGAGCGCACCGAACGGCTCGTCCATGAGCAGCACCGGGGGGCGGTGCAGCAGCGCACGGCACAGGGCCACGCGCTGCTGCATGCCGCCGGAGAGCTCGTTCGGGTACGCGTCCTCGAAGCCGGTCAGCCCCGTCATGGCGATCAGCTCGTCGACGCGCTGGCGGGCCTGCGCCTTGGGCATGCCCCGCATCTCGGCCTGGAGCAGGATGTTGCGCCGGGCCGTGCGCCACTCCAGCAGGGCGGCGCGCTGGAAGATGTACCCGATGTCGCGCCGCGGCCCCCGCACGTCCTCGCCGTGCAGGCGGACCTGGCCGGACGAGGGCCGCAGCAGGCCGGACACCAGCTTGAGCAGCGTGGACTTGCCGCAGCCGGAGGCGCCGACGATGGCGACGAACTCGCCCGGCTCGATCCGGAGCGAGACGTCGCGCAGCGCCGTGACGTCCTTCTTCTTGGTGCGGAACCGGACCGCGACCTCATCGATCTCGACCGTGGCGCCGGTCCCCGTGGCGTCCGCGGAGCGCTGCGTGGTGGTGTTGCCGACCGTCATCGAAATCAACCCTTCGGAGCGAAGCTCGCGTCCCAGTACGCCGACGGCGACTCCGCCTTGGTGATCACACCCGCATCGGCGAAGACGGTGATGGTCTTCTGCCAGTCGGCCTCGTCGTTGACGCCCGGGGCCTGTCCCTTGGTGGCGTCGGTGTGCAGCAGCTGCAGCGTGGCGTTGAACTGGTCGGTCAGCACCTTCTCCGACGGCAGCTGCTGGGAGGCGCCGGCCATCGCCGCGACCGCGCCGGCGGCGTCCTTCTCGGCGGCGGTCCACGCCTCGCTGCTGGCGGCGACCATGCGCTTGACCAGGTCCTGCTTGTTCTTGATGGTGTCGCTTGAGGCGATCAGGCCGTTGCTGTAGAAGTTCAGGCCGTGCTCGGCGAACTTCAGGTAGGAGACCTGCTTGCCGGCCTTCTCCTGCATGGTCGGGCCCTGGTCGGTGGCGAAGCCGAGCAGCGCGTCGGTCTTGCCCGACATGACGGCGGCCATCTTGCCGGCCGGGTCGGTGTTCTGCAGGGTCACGTCGGTGGCGGCCAGACCGTTGGTCTTGAGGAACGCCGGGAAAGTCTTGCTCAGCGCGTCGCCGGCCGTGGAGGCGATGGTCTTGCCCTTGAGGTCGGCGGGGGAGGCCACGTTCTTGTCGGTGAAGAACTGCACCGACGACGGGGTGGTCTGCAGGAAGACGCCGACGCTCTTGACGTCCATGCCCTGGCCGACGGCCGAGAGCAGCGCCGGGGTGTCGGCCCAGCCGAAGTCGGTCTGCCCGGCGGCGGTGGCCTGCACGGTCTTCTGTGAGCCCTGGCCGGCCTGGATGGTCAGGTCGATGCCGTGCTTGGCGTAGATGCCCTGCTTCTTGCCCAGGTAGAACGGGGCGTGCTCACCGTACGGGTACCAGTTGAGGGTCAGGGTGACCTTGTCGAGGCCCTGGGCGTTCTTCTCCTGCTCGTCGGAGGAGGAGCCGCAGGCGGTGGTGGCCAGAAGGAGTGCCGGCAGGAGCGCGGCGGCGAGAGTACGCAACTTCATCCGAGGGTTCTCCTGTTCACAGGGTGGTGGTGGCGGAGTCCGTGCGGCGGCTGGCGTGCCACGGCAGGACGAGGTACTCCAGCAGTTCCACGACGACGAAGAGGACGACGCCGAGCAGCGACATGATGATCAGCCCGGCGAAGAGGGTCGGGGTGTCGAGGTTGCCGTTGGCCTGCAGGATCACGTAGCCGAGGCCCTCGTTGGCGCCGACGAACTCACCGACGACGGCGCCCGTGACGGCCATGGTGGCGGCGACCTTCAGGCCGGCGAACAGGTGCGGCAGGGCGGCGGGGAACCGGATCTTCCGGAACGTCTGGGCCGGGCCCGCGCCCATGGTCGCCGACAGTTGCAGCATCTCCGGGTCGATCGACTTCATGCCGGTGACCGTGGAGATGACGATGGGGAAGAAGGCCATGAGGACCGCGACGACGACCTTGGGTGACAGCCCGAAGCCGAGCCACACGATGAACAGCGGCGCGATCGCGATCTTCGGGATGACCTGGGCGAACAGCAGCAGCGGGTAGAGGCTCTTCTCGACGGTGGGCGAGTAGACCATGACGACGGCGGAGAGCACGCCGACCACGATGGCGATGGCGAAACCGAGCACCGTCTCGTAGGTGGTGATCCAGGTGTGGTGCGCGAAGTAACCCGGCTGGGCGAGGACGACGTCCAGCGTCGTGCCGGGGGAGGGAACCAGGTAGGGCTTCACCAGGTCCGCGGCGGTGACCATCCACCAGACGAGGAGGATGGCCACGAGGACCGCGGCCGGGCGCCAGGTGTTGCGGGCGAACCGGAGCAGGCCGGCGCCCGCCCCGCCGGGGCGGCGGGTGGCCGACGCGGTGGCGCCGGCGGGAGCGGTGCGCTCCCGTTGCTCGATGGTGCTCTGCGCGGCCATGACCCTCCGTTCTCCCTGGCTGGCCGGCGGTTTCCGGGTACTCAGCCGCTGGGTAGGCGCGTGCCGTCGGCAGGGCCGGACGACCCCGGTGAGGAGGGGGAACCGGCCCTGAATGCGCTTTCAGTAAGCGCTTTCAGGGTGCTACGGTAACCACGCCGAAATAATCCGGTCAAGAACTTCCGCAGGGAGAACTCGATGCAGCCACGGGCGCACGTGACCTTGGAAGACGTGGCCAGAGCCGCCGACGTCTCGCTGGCCACGGCCTCCCGGGCACTCAACGGCATGCGCGTCACCCCGCAACTGCGCGACCGGGTCCTCGCCGCCGCCGAGAAGCTGGCCTACACCCCGAACGCGCACGCCCGCGCCCTCGCCGGAGCCTCCGACCGCACCGTCGGCGTCATCTGCCACGACGTCACCGACCCCTACTTCGCCGCCATCGCCGGCGGCGTCATGCGGGTCGCCGGGGACAACGACCTGCTCGTCATGCTGGCCAGCACGTTCCGCGACCCGGAGCGCGAGATCGCGTACGTGTCGATGCTGCGCGCCGAGCGCGCCCCGGCCATCCTGCTGATCGGCTCCGGCTTCGAGGACGCCCGCTGGGAACGGGCCCTGGAGGCCGAGCTGAAGCCCTACCTGGACGGTGGCGGCCGCGTCGCCGTGGTCAGCCGGCACCGCAGCCTGAAGGTCGACAGCGTGCTGCCGGAGAACAAGGCCGGCGCCGCCGCCATGGCCCGCGCCCTGCTCGACCTCGGCCACCGCCGCTTCGCCGTGCTCTCCGGACCGCGGGCGCTCACCACCGTCGCCGACCGGCTCGGCGGCTTCCGCGAGGAGCTGGCCAGGGCCGGCGTGGCGCTCGACCCGGCCGACATCGTCGAGGGCCCCTTCACCCGCGACGGCGGGTACGGCGCGATGTCCGAGCTGCTGTCCCGGGGCTCGGCGGCCACCTGCGTGTTCGCCCTGACCGACGTGATGGCCATCGGCGCCTGCGCGGCGCTGCGCGACCAGGGCCTGTCCGTCCCGGACGACATCTCCGTCGCCGGCTTCGACGACATCCCCATCGTCCGCGACCTCACCCCGGCGCTGACCACGGTCGCGCTGCCGCTGCAACGCCTCGGGGAGAAGGCCATGGAGTTGGCGCTGACCGAGAACAACGGGCGACGGCGGCGGCTCCTGCGCATGGGCGGCGAGGTGGTCCTGCGGGGCAGCACCGCGAAGGTGGGCTCGTGACCCCGCTTGCCGGCCTCACCATCGAGGCGGTCGAGACGTACGCCGTCGCGCTGCCCACCATCCGCTCGTTCGGCGTCTCCGGCGGCTCGGTCGCCGTCGCCGGCAGGCCGAGCATCCGGGTGCTCGTCAAGGTGACCGCCGGCGGCGTCACCGGCTGGGGCGAGGCCACCCCGATCCCGGCCTGGACCTACGAGACCGCCGAATCCATCGTCACCACCATCGACCGCTACCTCGCCCCGGCCGTCCTCGGCCGCCCGGCCTGGGACCTCGACGGCATCACCACCGCCTTCGACCGCGCCATCAACCGCGGCTTCACCATCGGCTCGCCCCTGGCCAAGAGCGCGGTCGACATCGCCCTGCACGACCTGCTCGGCCGCGCTCTCGGCGTACCCGTCGGGGTGCTGTGGGGGCAGCGCCGCCGGGACACCATCCAGCTCGGCTGGATCGTGTCCGGGCAGACCGCCGGGGAGGTCGCCGACGCCGTCGCGGAGGGCGGCGACCTCGGCTACCGGGCGTTCAAGGTGAAGGTCGGCCTGCACAGCGAAGCCGAGGACGCCGCCGTGGTGCGGGCCGTCCGCGAGGCCGCCCCCGACGCCGCGCTCTGGGTGGACGCCAACCAGGGCTACACCGTCGACGGCGCGCTGCGGATGGCCCGCCGGCTGGCCGAGTACGACCTCACCACGTTCGAGCAGCCGCTGCCGGCCAACGACGTGGCCGGGCAGCGCCGGCTGCGGGAGTCCTCACCGATTCCCGTCGCCCTCGACGAGAGCCTGCGCCACCCCAGCGACCTGGCGACCTTCGTCAAGCTCGACGCCGTCGACGTGGCCATCGCCAAGGTGCAGCGCAGCGGCGGGCTGACGCTGTCGCGAAGGCTCTGCGCGCTCGCCGAGGACGCCGGGGTCCGGCTCATGGGCTCCGGGCTCACCGACTCCGACCTGGGGTTGGCCGCCTCGCTGCACCTGTTCGCCGCGTACGGCATCGACACCCCTGTCGACCTCAACGGGCGGCAGTTCCTCACCTCGTCGTACGCCACCGGGGCGACGGTCGAGGTGAAGGACGGGATCGCGCGGGTGCCGACCGGGCCGGGGCTCGGCGTCGACGTGGACGAGTCGGTGGTGCGGGAACTCGCCGTGGACGTGCTCGCTTGCTAGCCGCCCGGCAGCCACGGCCTGGCGACACTACATCGCCTTGACCTCGAGCCCGCTCCAATCCCTAGCGTCCCCGCCATGAGTGCTTCCCTCTCCAAGCAGACGAGGCCGGCGACGGTCCGCTCACAGGCCCGGGTGGCCAGGTGCGGGTGCTGGTGAAGACGCAGCGTCCGACGACGCGTCTGGCGTGCATGACGAGCGCAACGTCGCGACCGACTTCGCGCACTGGTTGCGGGACCGGACGGTGCGGCTGTCCTGACGACCGCCGGCCGGCGGGATGCCGCAGGCCGCTGCCGACCGACGACGGCGCCGGGCAGCGCGGCTCACGGCGTCGACCAGAACGGGTCCCGACCGATGAAGCCCAGCAGTCTGGTCTGGGCATCCGCGTCCTTGGGGACCGCCACTCGCGGGCCGTACTGGCCGGAGGAGCGGATGACCTCCTCCATCTGCTCCATCCCACCGAGGAGTTCGGCGCAGAACTCCGGGTCCAGCGCGTCGTCCTGGCCGGTGGCCCTGGACAGATCCCAGGTGTGCATGAACACGTCGGTGGTGTAGAACCGGTCGATCGCGGCCGCCAGCGGCAGGCTGCCGAGGTGGGGGTTGGTGAGCTGGCGGTGCGCCGTCTCCGGGTCGTCGAGCACCGCCTGCACCGCATCGGCGTGGATCTGCCACGCGGCGACCGGGTCCTCGTCCACAGACGGCCCCTTGGGCATGTCGATGCCGGCGCCGGAGGCGAGGAACCCGGGGAACCATTCGGTCAGGTGACGCACGACGTCGCGGGCGGTCCAGCCGGCCACCGGGGCCGGCGCGTCCCACGACCGGGTGCCGCGGACCCGGTCGGTGAACAGCCCGGCAACCTGGCGGTGCCGCTCGGCCAGGCGGTCAGACAATGCCATCGACGATCATCCTCTCCAGCTTCCCGTAACCCTCGTTGACGCCGACCTCCATGCCGCTGCGCAGCCACGCGTCGCGGCCTTCGAAGCTGTCCACCAGGGACTGGGTCCGCAGCCGCGCACGGCCGTCACCCAGGTCCTCGAACCACAACGTCTCCAGCGCGACTCCGTCTGGCTCGCCCTCGAACGTGAAGGTCTGCACGATGCGGTCCGGCCGTACGTCGTGGAAGCAGCCACGGAACCGGTACTCCGTGCCGTCGTGCGTCGAGGCGTACCGCCAGCTGCCGCCGGTGGACGCGTCCCAGTGGTCGATCCGGGTGGCCGTGGCATCGGGACCCACCCACCGGGCGAACAACACGGGATCGGTGTGGGCGCGGAACAGCTGCTCGGGCCGTGCCGCAAAATCACGACTCGTCCGGATGACCGGCACCCTCGGGTCGGCCTCGATCGCTGTCTCCGTGATCCGGTCCATGCTCGTCTCCTTCCATCTCCGCCAGGACGGCGTCGAGGCGGCGATAGCGCTGCTCGACGCGGCGCCGGTGGCGCTCGATCCAGGTGTTCATCAGGTCGAAGGCCTGGGCCTCCAGGCGCACCGGCCGGGGCTGCGGCCCGCTCGGCCGGCTGACCAGCCCGGCGTTCTCGAGCACCCGCAGGTGCTTGTAGACGGCCTGCAGCGTCATTCGGTACGGCTCGGCCAGCTGGCTCACGGTCGCGTCGCCCTCCGAGAGTCGGGCCACCATGTCGCGCCGGGTCGGATCCGCGAGGGCAGCGAAGGCCCGGGACAGCGCATCCGTCGTCATCCGCCCTCCTTTCAACCAGAGGGTTTAATGCACCCTAGGCAGCAGGAGAGTCATTCGTCAACCCATTAGTTGAAAGTGCTGTTTCCGTAGCGTGTCAGCCGGCGCCGCAATCGCGGGTGATTTCGTCGTCCAGTGAGACGTGCCGGAGTGCGATGGGTTCCGCGCCAGCGCGCGGTCCTATCAGCGTGGTGCCCCCGGGATCTCCCTCGCGGTCGGCGCGGCGGTGGCCCGCGCAGGCATTCCTTCCTGTGCGCCGACATCGCCGACCCTGCTGCGCGGGCGTGGTCCCGGGATCGTCAGCTGCGATGTGGCGGGGGTGGTTTCGCCGGCGTCGGAAACCCAGGGCGGGCGCCACGATCAACTGTGCGTTGCCAGGCGTATCGAGCACCTTTACGGGTGGGTGGCGACAGTTGCCGTCGGTTGGTCCGGGGGAAGTTTCTTCGATGTGCCCGTCGAACCGAGCCGACTCCGAATTGGAGGGCCCTACGCACTTGTCCTCGCGTTCCCGTCTTCGAGTATCACCTGCGCGCAGCGTGAGCCAGCCACCCCGGCTGCGACCGACGGCGGCCGCCCCCTCGATGTGACAGGGGCGCGGTGGTTGATTCTCTTTCCAGAGTTGTCCACAATCGACCGCCGTGGCAGGTTTCTATCGGATCGGCGAGCTCGCCAAGCGGGCGGGCGGCTCGGTAAACACGGTGCGCCGGTGAGGCGCGGAGGGCATCACGGCTCGTCGTTGCCGGCCGGGCAGCGGTGTTTCGATGATTCCGATGTGCGTAGAGAGTTGCAGCGGGCTTCGACGCCGACCGGTGGAAGGTGTGGTCAAGTCTCTCAGGTCAGAAGGTCGACTTGTCCTCGCAGGTGGCCGACTTGATCATGGAGGGTGATCGGTGAAGGTTACCCGGATCGCCTACTCTGTCCGGCTGAATCGGGGCAAGTACGCGGCACTGGTGGAGCAGGCCCGCCGGTTGGGCCGGGTGCGCAGCGAGGTGTGGCAGCGCTACGGGTCGATCGCCGGGGTCGGGTCTGGGTTGACGGACCGGCAGGTGCGGGACCGGTGGCTGGGTGACGGCACGCATGTGCAGTTCGCCGTGTTGGCGAATGCGTGGAAGGAAACCGTCCGCGATGCCATGGCCGATATCGCCGCGAACCTGGCGGCGGCCAAGGTCGACGTCCGGCGGGCGGTCAGCCGACGCACCACCGATCCGGCCGAGCGTAGACGGATGTTCACCGCGCTGAAGGCCGACCAGTGGGCTGAGGATCCGTTCCTGTCCCGGCAGATGCGCAAGCATTGGAAGCGGGGCCACAACCGCACGCACGATCAGATCGTGGTGCGCGCCGACAGGTACAACGCCGCCGTCGATGGGCGGGGACGGTTGTGGCTCGCGGTCCCCGGTCTCGAGCCCCGCAAGATGGTCAGGATCCCGCTGTCCACGACCGTCGCCCCGACCGGGACGCTGCGGCTGATCCTGCGCGGCGGCCGAGTCGAGGTCCACTACCAAATCGACGCGACGCAGATGCGGTCGTCACAGCGAGCATGCGGCGAGGCGACGATCGGCGTGGACAAGGGCTACACCGAAGCCCTCACCGACTCCGACGGCCAACCCCACGGTGAACAGCTCGGCGACCTGCTCACCCGCGAGTCGGACCGGTTGAAGGAACGAAACCGCCGTCGAGCGAAGCTACGCTCAATCGCCAACACCGCCGCACTGCGTGGCGACTGCGCGAAAGCGCGCCGGATCAAGGCCAACAACCTCGGCACGATCAAGCGGGACCGGCGGGCCGCCCGGCACCGAGCGCGGGTGTGCACGGAAATTTTCACCGCGGTGCACGAGGTCGTGGACAAGGCCGGCACCGTGATCGCCGAAGACCTCACCAAACGCTTCACTCGGTTCGGCCGACGCAGCGGGGACCAGTTTCACTGCACCTCGTGCGGGGTGGTGTGGCAGGCCGACGTGAACGCCGCGATCAACATCCTGCAGCGAGCCGGCGACCCCGACATCGCCCTGCACACCCCGCACCACAAGGTGAAGCAGATCCTGCAGGACAGGACCGATCGCCACCGGACCAGACTGCCGGTCCAGGACTCCAGCCCAGCCACCACCGGGCGGAGAGCGAACTATCCGAACCGCTCAACTATGAGCAACAAGTAGGAAGCAGGCGCTCAACATCCTCGAGCAGTTCGACCTGCGCTCCATGACCGCCACCCAGGCGATGCACCACTACCTGGAGGCCAGCGCGCTGTCGTTCGCCGACCGCAACCGTTACGTCGGCGACCACACCCAGCGGAATGTGCTGCGCGAGCTGCTCAGCGACGCGTACGCCAAGGAGCGTGCCTGCCTGATCGACCCGGCGGCGGCGCTGCCCAAGCCGGTCGCGCCCGGCGTCCCCGACGGCGCCTACGGCGGCTGCTCGGCGGCGGCGGTCGCCGACGTCCGCGACGACCGCACCGGCACCACCAACCTGACCGTGGCCGACCGGTGGGGCAACGTCGTGGAGTACACGCTGACCATCGAGGCGACCGGCGGCAACGGCATGGTCGTGCCCGGCCGGGGATTCCTGCTGAACAACGAGCTGACCGACTTCAACTTCGCGCCGACCCAGGGCGCCGCGACCGACCCCAACCTCCCCGGGCCGGGCAAGCGCCCGCGCAGCTCCATGTCACCCACGATCGTGCTGGCCGACGGCCGGCCGTTCCTGGCCGTCGGCTCGCCCGGCGGCGCCACGATCATCACCACCGTCCTGCAGATGCTGGTGAACCGGATCGACCGGGGCATGACGCTGCCGCAGGCTCTCGCCGCGCCACGGGCGTCGCAGCGCAACGGCGCAAGCACGCAAGCGGAGCCGGCCTTCATCACCGGATACGCCACCGGCCTCCCGCCGGGCCACACCTTCTCGCCCACCGCGGAGATCGGCGCGGCGACCGGTATCGAGTTCCTGGCGGACGGCCGGCTGCTCGCCGCGGCCGAGCCCGTGCGCCGGGGCGGCGGCGCGGCGGCCGTCGTCGGCCGCTGGGCGCGCGGCTGACGACGGGGGGCCGCGGCGACGGCTCGGGCCGAGCCTGAGCCGTCGCCGCGTTCCTCGCCCGCAGCACGGCCGGCCGGCCGGTTGAGAAGGAATCGCCGCACCCATGTCGAGAGCCGATGTCGGAACTGCCGGGTCGGCTCCGACTATCTCCTGACGGCGCCGGACGGCGGTGCCGAGAGTGTGGCGGAGGACAGCGATGGGCAAGGTCGTGCTGGACGTGTCGATGTCCCTGGACGGGTTCACGGCTGGGCCGAACGTCCGCGAGGCAGAGCCGATGGGGGATGGCGGCGAACGCCTACACGCATGGATGGCTGAGAAGGGGCCCGAAGGCGAGATCGACACCGCGGTGCGCCGAGACGTGGACGCGGCCGTCGGAGCAACGGTCATCGGGCGACGCACCTTCGATCTCGGCCTCGGCCCGTGGGGCGGAACCCCCTGGCCCGGCGTCCCCAGCTTCGTGGTGACTCATCGGGCGAGGCAGGACCTGCTCGGCAACAACGGCGGAACGTTTGCCTTCGACGGAATGCGGGCCGCGGTGCGGCGCGCCAGGCAGGCCGCTGGACACAAGGACGTCCTGGTGCTCGGGGCCGATGTCGCCCGCCAGCTGCTCAGGGCGAACCTGCTCGACGAGGTACGCATCCACCTGATTCCGCTCCTGCTGGGTGAGGGAACACCACTGTTCGCCGGCGAGCAGACCGAGCTGATCGCGGAAGGAAAGCCGGTGACCGGAACCGTGACCCACCTACGCTTCCGGGTCGCACGAGGCCCCGGCCGCCTGTCATAGGGTCGGGAGCACTGTCGAGCACGAGCTCAGACAGACGGCGTGACCGGGGACCGCAGGCCGAGCCACTGCTCGGCGTCCCAGGCCTGGAACCGCTCGACCTCGGTGAACCCCAGCTTTGCCGCGAGGCGCATCGAGCCGACGTTGGCGGTCTGGGTGGTGAGCACCACCGGCTCGCCGGGAAGGACGCCGTCGAACCAGTCGAGTGCCGCCGCGCACGCCTCGGCGGCGTACCCGGATCCCCACGCCGGCGGCAGGAACAGGTAACCGAGATCGGCCTTCCCCACGGCAGCCGGGCGACGGTGCCCGGTCGCTCTCCTGAGCAGGATCTGGCCGATCATCGCCCCGTCGAGGTCGACGACGAAACTCCCGGGCCACCGTTCGGGCACCGCGGGCTACTCGCGCTCGAGTTCGTCACGCGGGCGGGGGCCACCCAGGTAGGTGTGCACCTCCGGCGACGCCAGCAGCTCGATGAACGCCGCACGGTCCCGCGCCTCGGACGCACGGAGCACGAGCCGCTCGGTCCGGATCGGCTCCGGCGGCCAGGCGACGGGTCCGAGCTCGGTCATGCCGGCCTCAGCGTTCCGGGTGGCGGCGGACGAAGTCCTCGTAGGTCTCGTTGGCGAGTTCGGCCTCGCGGACCTGCGCCTCGAGCTCGGCGCGCCGGATGTCCGCGCTCGCCCGGGCCTGGGCCAGCCGCAGCTCGTGGCGCCGGTCCCGGGCGCGCGACCAGCCGCGGACCGCGGCCCAGGCGATCCACCCCCCGGACGCCGCCAGGCCGGTCACCGCGAAGGCGAGTAGGAAGTCCATCTCGACGTCTCCTCCGCTCCGTCAGCCGACGTCGCGCCGCGTGGCCAGCCAGCTGCCCGTGGTGAACATGACCAGAACGTAGCCCAGCAGGACCAGGGTCGGCATCAGCGCGCTCGACGATTCCAGCACCCCGGGCGTGCCCCCGTCGAACTGGGACCGCGCGCCCAGCGCGCCGGCCAGGGCGCCGGAACTCGGTGCCAGCAGCACCTTCTGGAGCACGGTCAGCGGGCTCAGCGCGAGGGCGAGCGCGCTGACCGCGTTCTCCAGGACCAGCGTCCAGATGAGACCGACCGCGATGGCCGTGGTGGCGCTGCGGAAGGCGATCGCGAGGAACCAGCCGACGGCGGCGTGGGCGGTGCAGATCAGCCACGCCCCGGCCACCGCCGCCAGGAGCCGCCCGGCCGACGGCCAGTCGGCGGACCGTCCCTCGACGGCGGCCAGGGAACCGGTGGTCAGCGCCAGCACGCCGAAGGTGAGCACCGCGATGAGCAGGGTCAGCCCGCACAGGACGACGGCCTGCCCGGCCATGACCTGCACCCGCCGGGGCCGTTGGGTGAAGACCAGGTTCCACGTTCCCCAGCGGTATTCGTTGCCGACCACGAGCGCGCCGAGGATCACCAGGATGGCGCCCCCGAAGAGCGGGAACAGCCCGATCCCGGTGGGCACGAGCTGCCCGGGCAGGACGGCGGCCAGCAGGGACTCGGCGGACTTCGCCTCCTCCGGGTCGCCGGTCAGGGCCAGGTGCACGAGGTAGGGCACCCCGATGCCGAAGCCGAGCGCGAGGACGAGCCAGGTCGCCGTCACGGTCCACACCGCCGGCCGCTTCCGGTCGGCGAACCAGGCCGCCCGCACCGCCGCCATCATCGGACGCCTCCCGTCGTGGTTGCCGCTTCCTGCTCCCGGCCCGGCGGTTCGGACCCGGCCACCGGCGGCCGCGCGGGCGCGGTCAAGCTGAGGAACGCCTCCTCCAGCGAGTGCCGCACGGGGCGTAGTTCCCGCACGTCGATCCCGGACTCGACCAGCCGGCGGTTCAGGGCCGCGGCCAGGGCGGGGTCGGTGGTGACCCGCAGCCGCCCGTCAGCCAGCTCCACCGACCGGACCCCGTCGTGCCCGCGCAGGCATTCCGCCGCCCGGTCGGCCGGGTCGGCGTCGATCACCAGCACCGCCTGGCCGAGGGACCCGCGCAGCTCGTCCGGGGTGCCGTCGGCGACCAGCCGCCCGGCGTCGATGACGACGATCCGGTCGCAGATCTGCTCCACCTCGCCGAGGACGTGACTGGACAGCAGCACGGTGTGGCCGCGCCGGCCGAGCGTGCGGAGCAGTTCGCGGATGTCGGTCACCCCGGCCGGGTCGAGGCCGTTGGTGGGCTCGTCCAGGATCAGCAGGCTCGGCTCCTTGAGCAGGGCGGCGGCCACGCCGAGCCGCTGCTTCATGCCGAGGGAGTACGTCCGGAAGGGCGAGCCGGCCCGGTCGGTCAGGCCCACCTCCGTCAGCACCCGGTCGGCGGCCCGCTCCGGCGCGCCCGCGTACCGGGCGGCGAGCCGCAGGTTGTCCCGGCCGGACAGGTGCGGATAGAAGGCCGGCGACTCGATCAGGGCGCCGACCCGGGCGAGCCGGTCGGGGGTGCCCGGCGGCCGGCCCAGCACCTCGATGCGGCCGCTGGTCGGGCGGACCAGCCCGACCAGCATGCGCATCGTGGTGGTCTTGCCCGCGCCGTTGGGCCCGAGGAAGCCGAGCACCTCGCCCTCGCGCACCCGCAGGTCAAGGCCGTCCACCGCGGTGATCCCGCCGGGATAGCGTTTGGTCACTTGATGAATTTCAATGGCAAAACGGTCATTCCTCAACGTGCCACCGCAATCGTACGATGCCGTGCCGTCGGAGCGTCGGTCGGGTTTTGCTTCGCGTTCATCCCGGATTCCTTCCCATTCCGACTGCACTCCGGGGTTTTTATTTCTTCGCCCGGACTTAGCGCTGCTTAAGGCCGGTCCCGCTGGTTTGGTGCGCCGTCGTGCCGCCACGCCCCCGCGTCAGAGGCGACGCCCAGCGGCGGGCAATCGAGCCTCTGACCTGCGACGGAGTAACGACGCGCACAGAGTACCGAAGATCCATCGACTCCGGTAGGGCCGTCGTCCGGGCCGGCCGAGGTTTTTGTCTTAGCCGCAGCTCGACGCGCTCAAATCTGCTCGCGTCACTACCTCGTGCGAAACAATCTGTTGACGAAAGACATGACCTTGGGCAGCATGAAGACGCTTTCGAAGTGACCGTGGTCGTTGTCATGGGGGGTCGCATGAGCCAGCCGCCGGACGGTGCAACCAGCCTGGAAATGCGCCCCAAGTTGCGGCACGATGTCGTTTTCCTGGACGCCCCGGCCGGCGCGTATCTGCGGGGGCCGGACAGCGCGTTCCTGATCAAGGGCAGGTCGGCGTTCCGCTGGCTGACGTCGCTCAGCCCCTACCTGACCGGGGAGCACACGCTCGCCCAGCTCACGGCCGCCCTCGACCCGGGCCAGCGGCAGACCGTGCTCACCCTGGTGCGCGCGCTGCTCGACCGCGGCTTCGCCAAGGACGCGGGGGACCGCACCCCGCTGCCCGAGCCGCTGGCCCGCCGCTTCGCCGCCCAGATCGAGTTCGTCGACCACTTCGCGGACGACCCCACCGGCCGGTTCCAGCGCTTCCACTCCGCGCGGGTGGCGCTCTGCGGCGGGGGAGCGGTGCTGCTGGCCGCGGCGAGCGGACTGCTCCGCAACGGCTGCGTCCGCCTCGACCTGCACCCCGACGACGGCCCCGAGGGGTACGCCGAGGCCCTGGCGCCCGAGCTGGCGGACCTGCGCGCCGACGGCCTGCCGGTCGAGGTGCGCCACCCCGGCGGGGCACCGGACCTGCGCGCGGTGGACGCGGTCGTCTGCTGCACCGGTCCCGACGGCCTGGCCCGCCTGGGCGCCCTGGCCCGCGACTGCCACCGGGACGGGCCGCTGCTCGTGCCGGTGCGCTGGGACGACGCCCGCGCCGTGGTGGGCCCGACCGTCCTCGCCGGGCAGACCCCGTGCTGGCACTGCGCCCAGCTCCGGCTGGCCGCCACCGCGGACCCGGCGACGGCGGCCGAGTTCTGGCGCCAGCTGGCCGTCGGCGGCGACGTCGCCGCGGCCCTGCCCGAGGTGACCGCCCGGATGCTCGGCAACGCCGCCGCCTTCGAACTGTTCCGCGCGCTCACCGGCGCGTTCGCCCCGGACACCGGCGGCGGGGTCCTGCTGCTCGACACGGCCACCCTGGAGTCCACCCGGGAGCGGGTGCTCCCGCACCCGGCGTGCCCGGTCTGCCGCGACGTCGAGGTGGCCGACCCGGGGCCGACCGCCGGCTCCGACGAGGAGACCTACCAGCGGGCCGAGGCGCTGGTGACGCCGAACGCCGGCGTGTTCACCCGGTTCGTCGACGACCCGCTGGAGCAGGCGCCGTTGAAGACGGCCCGGCTGCGGCTGCCCGGCCGGCGCGGCCCCCGGGAGGTGACCGCCTTCGACGTGCACACGGTGATGGGCGCCCGACTCACCGCGTACCGGGTGGCGGTCCGCGACCACGCCGCCCGCCACGCGGACCCGGCCGCGGCGGTCACCGCGTCGGCGGCCGAGCTGCGCGAGCGGGGCGAGGAGCCGGTCCCCTGGTCGGAGCTCGCGCCGACCGCGGCGCCACCGGTCGACGAGCGGCGGCGCACCCGCTGGCTGACGGCCACCGTCCTGGGCGGGACCGGGTCGGTCCGGGTGCCGGCCGCGCTGGCGTTGCCGACCTCCGGGTTCAACGCCGAGGGCTGGGCCGAGCCGACGGTGGCCGGCGCCGCCGCCGGTGGCTCCCTCGACGAGGTCGCCGACCGGGGGCTGGCCGACGCGCTGGCCTACCGGGCGCTGATCGACGCGCTGCGCGGGCGGGCCGAGGTGCGCCCGGTCGGCGAGGAGGACCTGGTCGGCGACGACGACACCGCGTTCGTGGTCAAGGCCGCCCACCGGTTCGGCCGCCGGCTGTCGGTCTACACGCTGGCCGGGGCCGAGCCGGCGCACGCCGTGCTCGCCGTCGCCGAGCCGCCCGACGGCGGTGACCGGGACTGGGCGCTCGCCGGCGGGTACGACCCGGTCGCGACCCGGCTGGCGGCCGTCCGCGACGCGGTCGGACGGGTCCAGGTGCGGCATTTCGAGGGCGCCGCCGCCGACCTCGGCGACCCGGTGCTGCGCGACTTCGACCCGGCCGTGCTGACGGTCGGCGACATCCCGGCCGCCTCGGCGGCCACGCCGACCGACCGGGCGGCCGTGCTGGCCGCGCTGGCGCAGCGGGGGACGAACGCCCTGCTGGTCGAGACGACGACCCGGGACGTCCGGGCCACCGGGGCCTTCCGCAGCGGCGTCGTGCTGCTGCGCCGGCAGGCCCCGGCGGCCGACTGAACCACCACGTCAGTGGTTTCGGCGAGGCACGCACCACGGGAAGGAGGTGACAACATGCCGATCACCCTGAACGACGAGCTCCGCGAGCTGGAGACCGAGACCTTCGAGATCGAGGAGGTCGAGGACGGCGGCGAGGCGCTCGCCGCCACCAGCTCCAGCTGCTCCTGCTCGAGCTGCTGCAGCTGCAGCACGTCGAGCTGCTGCAGCACCAGCACCAGCACCTCCAGCTGCGGCTGACCGGTCCGACGGGGTTGCCCCCGACGCTGACGACTCCGGTCCCCGGTGGGACGCCGCAACGATGACGCACCATCCGCCGCCGGCCGACGCCGGCGAGTAGCCCCCTGCGTGCCTCCGCAGCCACCGTGGTGGTGCGGGCGGACCACCGACGACCGGCTCGAACGCGGCTCAAGGAGAGGCCTGTGCCCACACAACCCCCGACATCCGGCGTACTGCCCGACTCGGTCCGCAGCGAGCTTCGCGACCTGCAGACCGAGACGTTCGAGATCGAGGACATCGCTGATCTGTCCGCCGAGCTCATGGACATCTGCAGCAGCAGCACGAGCACGTCGAGCTGTTCCAGCTGCAGCACGTCCAGTTGTTGCAGCTGCACCTCGTCGAGTTGCAGCAGCACCAGCTGAGCGACGTCGCCGCCGGTCGCTCCGGACGGCCGCCGGCGCCGCGCGCCCTGACCGCCCGAGGGGAGGTGGAAGGAAATGCCGGAACTGACTGAGGAACTGCGCGCGCTGGAGACGGAGACGTTCGAGATCGAGGACGTCGACGCCATCGACGCGATGGTCATGGACTGGTCGAGCTCCAGCTGCTCCTGCTCCAGCTGCTGCAGTTGCAGCACGTCGAGCTGTTGCAGCAGCAGCACCAGCACCGGATGCGGCGGCGGGTGATCCCTGCCCACCGCCCTACCGCCCCCGCCGGCGAGCCACGCCGGCGGGGCACCGGTTCCCCGCATCACAGCCCCGCGACCGCAGACAGGTGAACCGCATGATCGTCGATGTCCGGACCACCTCCACCGGGTGGGACAGCAGCCTCAAACAGCTCGGCGAGGCGTTCCACGAGCGATTCCAGGATCGCGCGCGGCAGCCGGCCGGTCCCGACGCGCCGCTGCACGGCGTCACCGTCCGCATCGCCGCCCTCGGTTTGACCGACGCGTACGCCGACGGCGGCGACGGCAGCACCGGCGCGGTGGTGCCGATCTGGTTGCACGGCGCGACCGCGCTGGTCGGGCCACGGTGGACGGGCACCGCGCCGGGCCCCTGCCCGCTCTGCACGCAGCGCCGGTGGCAGGCCATCCGGGTACGCGAGGAGCGGCACGCGCTGGAGCACCAGGCCCGCGTCGGCACGGTCGCCGCGCTGCCCCACCTGACACCGTTCGCCGTCGACGCGCTGTGGCAGCTCCTGCTGGACGCCGCCCGGCCGCGCACCGACCGGGCCGGCGTCGGACGGCTGTGGCAGCTGCGGATGGACACCCTGGAGACCACGGCCGTGCCGGTGCTGGCCGACTCCGAGTGCCCGGCCTGCGCCACCGTCGCGCCGGACACCGCCGAGGCCGCGGTCATCCCGCTCACCCGCCGGCCCAAGCCGGACCCGTCCGCGTACCGGCTGCGCTCGGCCGGCGAGCTGGACCTGCCCGTCGCGGCGCTGGCGAACCCGGTGGCCGGCGCGCTCGGCGGCGGGGCGCTGCGGGCGTACAACGCCACCGCCACGGCGCCGGTGACCGGCTACTTCCGCATCCGCAGCCGCTACGACCTGCACGAGATGTGGTGGAGCGGGCACGCCAACAGCTACGGCGGCAGCGAGACGTACGCACTGCTGGAAGGGCTGGAACGGTACGCCGGACAGTTCCCCCGCACCCGGCGGACCAGCGTCTTCGACAGCTACGCCAACCTGGCCCCGGACGCCCTGGACCCCGCCGGGCTGGGCTACCACCCGGCGTTCTACCAGGGGCACGGCCTCTACTACGAGCAGTACGCGCCGGACCGGCCGATGCCCTGGGTCTGGGGCTGGTCGCTGCGGGACAAGGTGCCGCGGCTGGTGCCCGAGCAGCTCGTCTACTACCTGGACCGGCGCACCGACCACCGCAAGTTCGTCCAGGAGTGCTCCAACGGCTGCGCCAGCGGCAGCTGCCCCGAGGAGGCGTTGCTGCACGGCATGCTCGAGCTGGTCGAGCGGGACGCGTTCCTGCTCGCCTGGTACGGCTCCGCCCGGCTCGCCGAGATCGACCCGGCGACCTGCCGCGACGAGCGGGTGCACTTCATGCTCGACCGGGTCGACCTGCTGGGGTACGACATCCGGCTGTTCGACACCCGGGCGGACCTGCCCGTGCCGGTGGTCACCGCGGTCGCCGTGAAGCGCGGCGGCGGCCTCGGTCAGCTCTGCTTCGCCGCCGGCGCGAGCCTCGACCCCGACGACGCGGTCCGCGCGGCCGTCTGCGAGACCGCGTCCTACGTGCCCGGCTTCGACGAGCGCGTCGCCGCCAGCGAGCCGGAGCTGCGCGAGATGATCCGCGACTACACGAAGGTCACCGAACTGAGCCACCACGCCCTGCTGTACGGGCTGCCGGAGATGACCCGCCACGCCGGCTTCCTCTTCGACGACCCGCCGCTGCGCGCGATGGACGACCTGTACGGGGACTGGCTGTCGACCCGGCCGGTCCACGACGACCTGCGCGCCGACATGGAGTACCTGTGCGGGCTGATCGCCGGGCTCGGCGGGGACGTCGTTGCGGTCGACCAGACCTGCCCGGAGCAGGAGGTAGCCGGCGTGCACACGATGGCTGTGGTGGCGCCCGCCCTGGTCCCCATCGACTTCGGCTGGCAGCGCCAGCGGGTGCTGTGGAGCGACCGCCTGGCGCGCCACCTGGCCCGCGGCACGCACGGACCGGACCGGCTCGGCGCCACCGGCCGCAACCCCCACCCGCACCCCTTCCCCTAGGAGCACCGCCATGCAGCAGGAGGCCGTCCAGGTCGTCCGGGAGTACGCCGAGGCGGTGTTCCGCCGGGCGCGGGTCC
>NZ_WBKT01000038.1 GCF_008868175.1 Micromonospora sp. AMSO31t | reverse complement strand
CCGCCCCCTCCGACGGGCACATCCCCGGAACCGGCAGAACCGGGTCGGGATCAGTGCGCGGCGAGGCGGGCGCGGAGCGCGTCGGCGACGGCCCGCTCACTGCGCTGCTCGGTGGCGTACGCCAGCCGTGCCGCCTCCTCGGCGCTGGCCAGCGCCTCGGCCGGGCGGCCGCAGGCGGCGAACGCCTCGGCCAGCACCATCCGCGCGATGACCTGGCTGCGCACGTCCTCGGCCGGGGCCGACACCGCCCGCTGCGCCCAGTCCAGCGCCTGCTCGCGCTGGCCGTGGGCGAGCAGCGCCGACGCGTACCGGGCCATGGTCTGGCGGCGGGAGAACAGCAGCGACGGGGTGTTGGCGGCGGTCGTGGCGACCGGAGCGAGCAGCCCCACCGCGGTCGCGGCGTCGCCGGCCGCGAGCCGGGCCATGGCGAGCAGCACCCGGGGCGCCACCTGGGCGGGGGCCTGCGGGTTGTGCGGCTCCACGGTGGTCAGCACCGACCGGGCCTCCCGTTCGGCCGTCCCGGCGTCGCCCATGTCCAGCGCCACGAAGCCGCGCAGCGTCCCGGCCATCCCGGTGAGCAGGGGGTGCGCGGTGCGGTCGGCGTACGCCAGGGCGTCGGTGAGCAGGTCGGCGGCGTGCTCCGGCTCGCCCAGCCCGCGCGCCACCACGCCGCGCACCACCAGCGCGAAGCCCTGCCCCCAGTCGTCGCCGACCTCGGCGAACTCCCGGTACGCCCGGCGTGCCGCCCGGTCCGCCTCGGCCAGCTCGCCCAGCTCGGCGGTGGCGTACGCCTCGACGGCGCGCAGCGTGCCCACCGCCCACGCCTCGCCGACCCGCTCGCCGAACGGCAGGAACACCTGCGCCATCCGGCACGCCTCGCGGAGCCGACCGGCGAGCAGCCGTGCGAACGCGGTGGTGCCACGCAGCCAGGCCCGGCCGTACGGGTCCTTCAGCTCGGCGAAGAGCCGGGCGGCCCGGCCGAGCACCGCGTCGGTGCCGGCGAAGTCGCCCCGGGTCGTGGTGACCCAGGCCAGGTTCTGCAACGACCAGGCCTGCCCGCGCGGGTCCTTCGCGGCGAGGCTGACCTGGTAGGAGGCCGCCAGGCGGCTGCTCGCCTGGCCCAGCCGGCCGGCGATGAAGTCGGCCATGCCGAGTCGGCGCATCGCCGAGGCGCGCATGGTCGGCAGGTTGGCCGCCGTGGCCACCTGCAACGCCTCCTGCCAGCTCCGCTCGGCCCGGGCGGCGTCACCCAGCGTCTGGTGGGCCTGCCCGGCCAACAGCAGGGCGCTGGTGCGGGTGGCCGCCGCGTCCCCGGCGTTCGCGGCGATCTTCTCGGCGAAGGCGAGCGCGTCGGCCGGGCGGCCGATCTGGAGCAGCGCGCGGGCGTGCACCACCCGGTCGGCCAGCGGCACCCCGTCGCGGGCCAGTTCGGCGGCGCGTTCGGCGTACTCGACGGCCATCGCCGGCTCCCCCGACCGCAGCGCGCGGCGGGCGGCCCGGCACAGCGCGGCCACGCCCAGCGGGGCCACCGCCCGGGCCGGCGAGTCCGGACGGAGCTTGACCGCGTCGGCGAGCGCGGCGGCCCGCTCGACGTGCTGGGCGACGAAGTCGTCCCGGGCGGAATCGGTGAAGCCGCCGGGTGGCGCGGTGGGGCCGTCGGCGCTCTCCGGGGCGGCCCAGCGGGCCAGCGCGGCGTGCCGCTCGGCCAGCTCGGCCTTGCTCACCCCGGCGTACGCGGCCTCGCGCATGAGCGGGGTGGCGAAGGCGAACCCGGTGCGGGTCCGGTGCAGCATGCGGCGTTGCAGCAGCTCCTCCACGGCCCGGTCCAGCTCGACCGCGGCCACCGCGGCCGGCCGGCCGTCCCGCCCGAGGCGCTGCTCGCGCAGCGCCTCCAGCGCACCGCCGGGCACGATGTCGCCGACCACCGCGGCGTCCCGCAGGACCGAGCGGGCGTCCGGCGGCAGGGCGTCGATACGCGCGGCGAGAACGGCGGCCAGGTCGCGGGAGAGCAGCCGGCTGCCCAGCGAGCCGGGCGCGAGCCGCCAGCCGACGTTGGCGTCCCGCCCCGGGCCGGCGGTCAGCGCCCCGCGCTCCATGAGCAGGGTGACCAGCTCGGCCAGGTAGAACGGGTTGCCCTGGGCGGTGGCGAGCAGCCGGTCGGCGTCGGCCGTGGACAGCTTGCCGCCGCTCAGATAGCTGGTGAGCAGCCGGGAGGCGTCGGCGCCGCGCAGCGGCGGCAGCGCGTGCACCTCGGCGTCCGCGACGCGGGTCAGCGCGCCGGCGGTCCGCACCAGCTCGGGCCGGCCGAGCAGCAGCACCAGCACCGGGCCGCTGAGCCGGTTGAGGGTCAGCGCGAGCGCCTTGATCGTCTCGGCGGTGGCGTCGTGCAGGTCGTCCACCACGATCACCAGCGGCGCCTCCAGGGCGAGCGCGCTGAGCAGCTCGGCGACCGCGTTGGGCACGGCCTCGGCGTCCGGCGGCGGGGCCGCGGCGTTCCACTCGCCGTTCTCGGTGGCGGCGGGGAGTTCGGCGTACCCGAGCAGGGCCAGGAGCTGGTCCACGGCGAGCGGGGGCAGGTCGCCGGGGAGCCGGCCGAGGCGCTGCCCGAGCCGGCGCAGCCGTTCCTCGACGGCGGGCCGGGTGAGCGCCGTGGCGGCGTCGTTGGGCAGGCCGACCGCCGCCCGGACCAGGTCGGCCAGGGGGGCGAGCCGGCGCCGCTCGCCGAACGCGGCGCAGCGGACGGAGAGCACGCGGGCGCCGGTGTGCGCGGCGTACCGGCCGGCGCCGACGTCGTAGCCGGCGGCGAGGCGTTCCACCTCGGCGGCGAACCGGGACTTGCCGATCCCCGCCTCGGCGGTCATCAGCAGCACCCGGGGCTCGCCCCGGTCGATCACCTCGGCGAGCCGGCCGGCGACCCGGCCGATCTCGGTCTCCCGGCCCACGAAGGGCGCCTCGTCGCCGAGGCCGGACCGGGTGCCCGGAGCGTCCAGCAGGCCCAGCAGCTCGTACGCCTCGACCGGCTCGCGCTTGCCCTTGAGCCGCAGCGGGCGCAGCGCCCGCCAGGAGGCGACGTGCCGGGTGGCGGCGGAGGTGCGCCCGCCGGCGTAGACCGCGCCGACGGCGGCGGCGTCGGCGAGCCGGGCGGCGGTGTTCACCGTGTCGCCGATGACCGTGTATTCGATCGCGGCCTGGATGCCGGCGATCACGTCGCCGGTGTTCAGGCCGACCCGAAGGCCGAGCGGCGCGCCGCCGCCCCGCTCGTCGTCGAGGACCCGGCGGACCGCCCGCTGCATGGAGAGCGCGGCCCGGACGGCGCGCTCGGCGTCGTCCTCGTGGGCCACCGGCGCGCCGAAGACCGCCATGATCCCGTCGCCGGTGAGCTTGTCGACGTGCCCGCCGAAGGTCTTGACCGCGCCCGCCAGGGCGGCCAGCACCCGGTCCGTGACGGCGCCGACCCGCTCCGGGTCGAGGTCCTCGGACCAGGAGGTGAAGTCGGAGAGGTCGCCGAAGAGCACGGTCACCACCCGCCGCTCGGCGGCGGGCAGCGTGGCGGCGGCCGGCAGGGCGGCCCCGCAGTTGTGGCAGAACCGCGCGCCGGGTACGGCGACGGTTCCACACACCGGGCAGGTCACGGCTGCTCCAACCCCGTACCCCCGGCGCCGGATTCCCGGGGGCTCACCCCGAGGTACTCCAACTGGGCCCGCACCGACCACTCGGCGGCCCACCACAGCGACCGGTCGACGTCCGCGTAGACCCGCTCGACGACCTCGGGCGCGGTGGTCGCGCCGGCGGCGACCGCCGCACGGACCTGGTCGAGCCGCGCCCGCCGGTGGGCCAGGTAGAACTCGGCCGCCACGCCGCAGTCGGCCAGCGCCGGGCCGTGGCCCGGCAACGCCGGGACCCCCCGGTACGTGGCGAGCAGCTCCAGGCTCGACAGGTAGTCGCCGAGGTGCCCGTCCGGGTGGGCGACCACGGTGGTGCCCCGCCCGAGGATGGTGTCGCCGGTGAGCACGACCCGCTCGTCGCCGTGCCCGACGAGGAAGCAGACCGAGTCGGCGGTGTGCCCGGGGGTCGTCAGCAGGCGGATGTCCAGGCCGGCGTCGAGCGCGGTGGCCGGGGTCAGCGGCGTGCCGCCGACGGTGTGCGCCGGGTCGGCGGCGAGGACGGGCACCCCGCCGAGCAGCTCGCTGAGCCGCGCCGCGCCCTCGGTGTGGTCGGCGTGCCCGTGGGTGATCAGCACGAAACCGACCGGGCCGTGCGCCGCGAGCGCGGCCAGGTGCTCCTCGTCGGCCGGGCCGGGGTCGACCACCACGGCGTGCTCGGCGCCCGGGGCGCGCAGCACCCAGGTGTTCGTGCCGTCCAGCGTCATCGGCCCCGGGTTCGGGGCACGCACCAGCGTCACCCACCCCGGCAGCTCGTCCGCGAGCGCCCCTGCGGCTCCGGTCACAGGCCCCATGGCAGCGATCGTACGACCCCGCCCGCCACTCCCCGCGATCTTGCCGTGCCGCCAGGGGTTATGTCCCCTTGCGGGTCGTCTGCCCCTCCGGCACCGGCAAGATCACGGGTACGCAGCGTCAGGCGACCTCGACGATGACCTCGACCTCGACGGGGGCGTCGAGGGGAAGCTCGGCGACGCCCACGGCGCTGCGGGCGTGCCGGCCGGCCTCGCCGAAGACGGCGCCGAACAGCTCGGAGGCGCCGTTGACCACGCCGGGCTGGCCGGTGAAGCCGGGCGCGCTGGCCACGAAGCCGGTCAGCTTCACGATCTTGACGACGTTCTCCAGCCCGACCAGCGAGTCGATCGCGGCGAGCGCGTTCAGCGCGCACCGCTGCGCCAGGTCCTTCGCCTGCTCGGCGGAGACGCCGTTGCCGACCTTGCCGCTGGCGAGCAGCTTGCCCTCGGCGATCGGGAGCTGGCCCGAGACGTAGACGTGCTGCCCGGACTGGACGGCCGGCACATAGCTGGCCAGCGGCGACGCCACCTCGGGCAGGGTCAGGCCGAGTTCCGCGAGCTTCGCGTGCGGTCCGTTACTCATGCCATGCCGTCCTTCGTTCGCGACTGCGGGGCTCGCAAACCCGGCTCACTCCTCGCGCTCACGGCCTCAGCCCTTCGGACGCTTCAGGTAGGCGACGAGCTGCTCCGGATTCGGGCCGGGAACCACGGAGACCAGCTCCCAGCCGTCCTCGCCCCAGTTGTCGAGGATCTGCTTGGTCGCGTGGACCAGCAACGGGACCGTGGCGTATTCCCACTTCTGCATCGGGTGAAGGCTCCCTTGCCTGGCATGGACTGCGGTCAGGCACAGCCTACGGTCCGCCGCCGTTACGGGGACGCGGGACGCTGCTCGGGCGTACCGGGGGGCTCGCCGCAGGGGCCCTCGTGCTCGTACCGCTGGGGGCACCGGCTGCGGTCGGGCAGCAGCAGGTCGCAGAAGACCCGGTGCCGGTTGTTCTGGTCGTCGGCCGTGGAGACCGTGGTCTCGCCGGCGTCCAGCTCGCCGAGGAAGCCCAGCGAGGTGGCCACGGTGCCGGCGAGCGCGGTGGCCGCCGCCAGGTCGGGGACCCGGACCGGCAGGTGGATGACGTAGCCGGGCTCCTCCTCGTCGCGGCCCCGACCGGCCGGCCGGGCCAGGGCGCGCACCACCTCGGTCGGCGGGCGGTAGGACCGCTCGTTGAACGGCGCTCCCGCGCCGGGCCCCTCGGCGTCGCCGGGCCCTCCCGCCCGCTCGCCGGGGAACTGGGCTCGGGGAATGTTCTCCGCGTCGCGCATCCGCTGCCTCCGGGCCTCGTACCTGTTCACCGTCACCACCATCCGGCTCGGAACCCGTCGCCGGTCCGGCCCCCGCGTCGCGACGAACGTAGGACCTGGGAAGAGTCCCGGCAACGGGACGCGCACAACCGGTCACCTCCAGTCACATATGCGACACATTCCCTCATCCGGGAGAGCGGCGGCAAGCACCCGTCCGGCGCGGCGCGGCACGGCGTACGCGGGGCTGGCAAGCCGTCCGCCGACCGCTACCCTTCCGGTCTGGGTGAGCGCCCGTGCTCACCCGCCACGCTCGATCACGTGTCCGTCGCCTGGGGCGGCGTCGGCGCGCCGCACCCCGGGGGAACGACATGACCCAACCGCCCATCGGTGGCGCCGCCGGCTCGCCCGGAGGTCCCGCCCACCAGGAACCGCCCGCCGGCGCCACGCCGGCACCCGGCGCCCTGCCGACGCCCGGCTCCCCGCCCTACCCGCAGCCGGCGGCCCCGAAGAAGCGGCGCGGCCTGCTCATCGCCTCCATCGTGCTGGCCGCGGCGATCCTGCTCTGCGGCGGTGGCGGCACGGCCGCGTTCCTCACCCTGCGCCAGGCCGAGGACGGCCAGGGCGCCAAGGAGCCGACGGTCGCGGTGGACGGCTTCCTCACCGCGGTCTACAAGGACCGGGACGCCCGCGCGGCGGCCACCTTCGTCTGCTCGGCGTCCCGCGACGACGAGAAGATCGCCGCCAAGGTCGCCGAGGTGCAGAAGTACGCCGGGCAGTACCAGAGCGCGCGGTTCCGCTGGACCACCCCGAAGGTCGACAACCAGACCGGGGACCGGGCGACGGTCAGCACCAGGGTCACCATGACGACGGCCGACGAGAAGACGGCCGACCAGGAACTGCGTTTCACCGTGGTGCGGAAGACGGGTTGGTGGGTCTGCGAGGTCGCCTGACGGCGGCGGCTGGATAGGCTCGACGGGTGGCAGCGACTGAGCAGCCGGCCGAGTCCGCCGGCAGATGGCCGGCCCGCCTGCACGTGGTGACCGGCAAGGGCGGCACGGGCAAGACCAGCGTGGCGGCGGCGCTGGCCCTCGGGCTGGCCGCCGGCGGCCGGCGCACCCTGCTGGTCGAGGTCGAGGGGCGGCAGGGCATCGCCCAGCTCTTCGGCACCGATCCGCTGCCCTACGAGGAGCGGCACCTGACCGACGCGCCGGGCGGCGGCGAGGTGCGTGCCCTGGCGGTCGACGCCGAGGAGGCGCTCCTCGAATACCTGGACATGTTCTACAAGCTCGGCGCGGCCGGCCGCGCGCTGCGCAAGCTCGGCGCCATCGACTTCGCCACCACCATCGCCCCGGGCCTGCGGGACGTGCTGCTCACCGGCAAGGTCAAGGAGGCGACCACCCGGACGACCGGGCAACGCCGGGCGTACGACGCGGTGGTGCTGGACGCGCCGCCGACCGGGCGGATCGGCCGCTTCCTCAACGTCACCGCGGAGACCGCCCGGCTGGCCAAGATGGGCCCGATCAAGACCCAGAGCGAGGGGGTCTCGGCGCTGCTCCGTTCGCCGATGACCGCGGTGCACGTGGTCACGCTGCTGGAGGAGATGCCGGTCCAGGAGACCGTCGACGCCATCGCCGAGCTGACCAAGCTCGGCTTCCCGGTCGGCCGGGTGATCGTCAACGGAGCCCGGCCCCCGGTGCCGGCCGACCGGCCGGTGACCGCCGCCGAGCTGAAGCGCGGGCTGGCCGCCGCCGGCCTGCCGACCGACGCCCGGACCGTGTCCGGCCTCGCCGCGGAGGCCCGTGACCAGCAGGTACGCCGGGAGCTGGAGGACTCGCTCCGCGCCGACCTCGTCGAGCTGGGCCTGCCCCTGACCGAGCTTCCACTGCTGCCCGCCGGGGTCGACCGGGCGGGGCTGGAGACGCTGGCCGAGACGCTCGTCCGGGCGGATTGACTCACACCTGCGGCCGGCACGGAGCAGAGAGACCCTCGAGACCGATACGCTCGATTGGTGCCTTCCGAAGACGCGGCGCCACCGCTGGACGTCGACCAGATCCTCGCCGATCCGGGCGTACGGATCGTGGTCTGCTGCGGGGCGGGCGGAGTGGGCAAGACGACCACCGCGGCGGCGCTGGCGCTGCGGGCGGCCGAGCGGCACGGCCGGCGGACGGTGGTGCTCACCATCGACCCGGCCCGCCGGCTGGCCCAGTCGCTCGGCCTCACCGAGCTGGACAACACCCCACGCCAGGTCAAGGGGATCGACGTCGAGTCCAGCGGCGGCCAGTTGCACGCCATGATGCTCGACATGAAGCGCACCTTCGACGACGTGGTGCTCCAGCACACCGACCCGGCGAAGGCGGCGGAGATCTTCGCCAACCCGTTCTACCAGGCCATGAGCTCCACCTTCGCGGGCACGCAGGAATACATGGCGATGGAGAAGCTGGGTCAGCTGCACGCCCGGGGCGAGTGGGACCTCATCGTGGTGGACACCCCGCCGTCCCGCTCGGCGCTCGACTTCCTGGACGCGCCGGCACGGCTCTCCCGCTTCCTCGACGGGCGGATGCTGCGGCTGCTGCTCGCACCGGCCCGCAGCGGCGGGCGGAGCATGTTCAGCCTGGTGACGGCCAGCTTCGGGATGTTCTCGAAGGTGGTGCAGAAGGTGGTCGGCGCGCAGCTGCTCACCGACCTGTCCGGCTTCGTGGCCGCGCTGGACTCCATGTTCGGCGGGTTCCGGCAGCGGGCCGAGCAGACGTACCGCATCCTCCAGGCCCGGGAGACGGCGTTCCTGCTGGTCGCGGCGCCGGAGCCGGACGCCGTCCGCGAGGCCGCCTACTTCGCCGGCCGGCTGGGCGCCGAGCGGATGCCGCTCGCCGGCCTGGTGCTCAACCGGGTGCACCGGCCGGCGGTGCCGGACCTGTCCGCGGCGGACAGTCTGGCCGCGGCCGAGCGGCTGGCGGGTGCGGGCGGGCACGAGCGCACCGCCGAGGTGCTGCGGGCGCACGCCACGCTCGCCGAGCAGGCGGCACGCGAGGAGCGGGTGGCGGCCCGGTTCACCGAGGCGTTCCCGGCGGTGCCGGCGGTGTCGGTGACGGCGCAGCCCGCCGACGTGCACGACGTCGACGGGCTGCGGACGATCGGCGAGGCGATCAGCCGGCACTGAGCGGCGCGACCGACCGGCGCGTCGGTCAGTTGGCCGTGGTCACGAGGACCTTGTCCCGACCGGCCTTCTCCTTGGCGTTCTTCTTCATGGCCGCCTCGAACATCTTGCGCCAGCTGGTGACCTGCGGATGGCGCCGCAGCAGCGCCCGGCGCTCGCGTTCGGTCATGCCACCCCACACACCGAACTCGATCCGGTTGTCGAGCGCGTCGGCCAGGCACTCGTACCGAACTGGGCAGCTCCGGCAGATCCTCTTCGCCACGTTCTGTTCGGCGCCCTGTACGAACAACGCGTCCGGGTCCCCGTTCTGACACGCCGCCAGTGACGGCCAGTCAGTGATCATGCCCATCTGTACACGTCCCCCCTTGCTGTACCTACCGACTTCGCGCGACCAGCCGTCGAATTTCCCCCCGGTCGTCCGGGCCGGCCTCCCCAGGGCGGCGCGGACGACGTGTGGCTGCTGTCGCCGCCACCATCATGCTGTGTAGTCGCCTGATTACGCAACGTTGTCGGCGAAATCCATCATTCCGGACACTCCCGGCTTCCCGGGCTTTCGCCCGCCGTCTACCCCGCCGGGGTAGGTGAAAACGCTGCGCCACTCCTCCGTTCGGAGGAGACTTCTGCCAGGTTTCACGCAACCACGCACCGGGGTTCGTGCGTTTAGCACAACGAGGCCGGCGCGCGCAGGAAATGGGGAAACTTCCCCGCGCGCCCCTCGTTCCCTACTCGCGTACCCTGTCGAGGTGACCTGGATGCGGAAACGTGACCACAACGTGCTGACCAACGCCGCATCGCTACTCATCTGTGGCCTGTTGGCCGGCGTGGTGGTCGCCGCGGCGGCCTTCCCCGCGGTGGCGATGTCCGGACTTGCCGCCAAGGCGGGGGCCGAAACCTTCGGCGCGCTCCCCACCGAACTGACGGTGGCCCGGGCCCCGCAGATCACCTACCTGCTGGCCTCCGACGGTAGGACGCCGCTGGCCACTATGTACGACGAGAACCGGCGCGACGTGAAGCTCAAGGACATCGCGCCGATCATGCAGAAGGCCATCATCGCGGCCGAGGACCACGACTTCTACAAGCACAACGGCGTGGACCTCAACGGTGTGGCCCGGGCGTTCGTCAACAACCAGTCCGGGACGAACTCGCGGCAGGGCGCGTCGACGCTCACCATGCAGTACGTCCGGCTCGCCATCTCCTACTCGGCCACCCACCCGGCCGACGTGGTGGCCGCGACCGAGGACACCAGCGCCCGCAAGCTCCGCGAGATGCGCTACGCGCTCCAGATCGACAAGGAGCTCTCCAAGGACGAGATCCTGGAGCGCTACCTGAACATCGCCGCCTTCGGCAACGGCGCGTACGGCATCTACGCCGCCAGCCAGGTCTACTTCAACAAGCCGCCGAGCAAGCTCGACATCCAGGAGTCGGCGATGCTCGCCGGCCTGGTGAAGGCGCCCACCGCGTTCGACCCCACCACCACGGCCGGCTACCCGGACGCGGTCGGCCGGCGCGACTACGTCATCGACAACATGGTGCAGACCGGCGCCATCACCAAGGAGCAGGCCGACCAGGCCAAGCAGATCAAGCTCAAGGTGGCGAAGAAGCGCACGCCGAACGGCTGCGTCGCCACCAACACCCGCTCCTGGGGCTTCTTCTGCGACTACTTCTACCGCTGGTGGCTGCAGCAGGAGACCTTCGGCGCCACCTCCTACGACCGGGAGCGGCGGCTGAAGAGCGGTGGCTACACCATCACCACCTCGCTCGACGTGCAGGCGCAGAAGGGCGCGGACAAGGCGGTCCGCAACCAACTGAAGGAGGACGCGACGGCCGCCCGGATGGTGGCCGCCGTCGAGCCGGGCAGCGGGCGGGTCCGCGCCATCGCGGTCAACCGGAACTTCAAGCTCGACGACCCGGACCACCCGCAGAACAAGATCTCCAGCGACCCGAAGAAGGCCAAGAAGAAGATCCGGGGCAGCCGCCCGAACACGGTCAACCCGCTGGTCAGCGGCGGCGGCGGCATCACCGGCTACCAGGCCGGCTCGACGTTCAAGATCTTCACGCTGGTGGCGGCCCTGGAGAAGGGCTACCCGCTCAGCTACACCATCAACGCGCAGCACCAGTTCAAGTCGGAATACATTATCGACTCCGGCAACCCGGCCGCCTGCAAGGGCACGCACTTCTACTGCCCGCAGAACGCCGGGAAGTCGATGGCGGGCGTGCACAACATGTGGAGCGCCTTCGGCGCCTCGGTCAACACCTTCTTCGTCGAACTCCAGCAGCGGGTCGGCGCGGAGAACGTGGTGAAGGCCGCCGAGAAGCTGGGCATCACCTTCCGCGCCTCCAACGACGCCAAGTTCGCCTCGAACAAGGACGCCGCGCACCAGTGGGGCGCGTTCACCCTGGGCGTCTCGCAGACCACTCCGCTGGAGCTGGCCAACGCGTACGCCACCCTGGCGGCCGACGGGAAATACTGCGAGCCGATCCCGGTCCAGGAGATCCGGGGCCCGGACGGCGAGAAGCTGGACATCGCCAACCCGCGCTGCGAGCAGCGGATCAGCACGCAGGTGGCCCGGGCCGCCGTGGACGCGGCGCGCTGCCCGGTGGGTGACCGCTCGTCGACCTCGAAGTGCAAGAACGGCACCGCGGGCAACGTCCGCGGCATCGTCGACGCCCCGGTGGCCGGCAAGTCCGGCACCACCGACGGGGACAAGACCTCCGCCCTGGTCGCCATGACCAGGCAGTACGCGGTGGCCGGCATCGAGGCCGACCCGGACTGGCCGCAGACCAACCAGCGGATGAAGCACAACGAGGTGGCCTGGGGCATCAACCCGGCGGTCTACCAGACGCTCCGCGACGCCATGAGGGGCAAGGAGCGGATGAACTTCACCCCGCCGAGCGGGAAGATCATCGAGGGCGACCAGCGCTCGATCCCCGGGGTGAAGTGCGAGTCCGTCGAAACCGCCAAGTCGCGGCTGCGCGGCGCGGGCTTCGAGCCGGTGGTCTCCGACGGCAAGGTCCCGTCGGAGTGCCCGGTGGGCACCGCGGCCGGCACCAGCCCGGACGGGCGCACCATCAAGGGCGGCGTGGTGATGATCGAGGTGAGCGCCGGCGGTGGCCAGCCGAAGCCCGGCACCAGCACCGGCCCCGGCGGGCCGGCGGTCCCACCGCCGCCCAACCAGGGCCGCCCGGGCCGACCGCGCGGCTGACCCGAGCAACGCCAGCGGGCGGGCACCCCACCGGGTGCCCGCCCGCTTCGTCGTCGAAGGGGTGCGGTCAGAGACCGAGCTGGCGGCGGACCTCCGCGGCGACCCGGCCACCCTCGGCCCGACCCGCCACCGCGGCCTGCGCCGCCTTCATGGCCGGGCCCATCTGCGCCTTGCCGGTGAAGCCGCCCGCGGCGAGCGCCCCCGAGACCAGCTCGGCCAGCTCGCCGTCGGAGAGCTGCTTCGGCAGGTAGCGCTCCAGCACCTCACCCTCGGCGGTCTCCTTGCCGGCCTGCTCCGCGCGACCCGCGTCCGCGAAGGCGGTCGCCGCCTCGCGGCGCTTCTTCGCCTCCTTGGTCAGCACCGCCAGCACCTCGTCGTCACTCAGCTCGCGCTTCTCCCGGCCGGCGACCTCGGCGTTGCCCACGGCCGCGAGGGCCATCCGCAGCGTGGAGGTGGTCAGCTCGTCGCGCGCCTTGAGGGCGGCGCGCATGTCGGCGGTGAGGCGGTCCTTCAGCGTGCTCATGGACGGTCAAACTACCCTGAACGCCATGCGAAAGCGCACACTATTCCGGCTCACGGCCGGCACCGTCGCCGCCGGGGCGGCCACCCTGGCGTACGCGTCGCTCATCGAGCGCAACATGTTCACCCTGCGCCGGTACGACGTACCGGTGCTCCCGACCGACGCCGAGCCGCTGCGCGTACTGCACCTGTCGGACCTGCACATGATGCCCGACCAGCGGCGCAAGCAGGACTGGGTGGCCTCGCTGGCCGCCCTCGACCCCGATCTCGTGGTGGTCACCGGGGACAACATGGCCCACCCGGAGGCCGTGCCGGGCGTGCTGCGCGCCCTGCAGCCGCTGCTCGACCTGCCCGGCGCCTTCGTCTTCGGCTCCAACGACTACACCGGGCCGGTCCTGAAGAACCCGTTCACCTACTTCCTGCCGGACCGGGAGTACACCGAGGGCGTGCCGCTGCCGTACGAGGAGCTGCGCGACGTCTTCACCGGCGCCGGCTGGGTGGACCTCAACAACGCGCGGACCACCCTGAAGGCCGGGGGCCGGGAGATCGAACTGGCCGGCGTGGACGACCCGCACATCGAGCGGGACGACTGGGCGGCCGTGGAAGGGCCGGTCAGCACGGGCGCGGCGCTCTCCATCGCCCTGGCCCACTCCCCGGAGCCGGCCGTGCTGGACCGGATGGCCGCCGACGGCTTCGGGCTCCTGCTCGCCGGGCACACCCACGGTGGACAGGTCTGCGTGCCCGGCTACGGCGCGCTGGTCACCAACTGCGGGTTGCCCCGGTCGATGGCGCGCGGGCTGCACCGCTGGCCCGGCTCCGACTCCTGGCTGCACGTCTCGGCCGGCCTGGGCACCCATCCCACCGCGCCGGTGCGCTTCGCCTGCCCACCCGAGGCGACCATCCTGACCCTGATCCCCCGCTGACCGCACCGGCTCGCAGATCTTGGTGGGAAACGGCCCCTTGAGGGGCCGGTAGCTACCAAGATCTGGGCCTGGGTCGGCGCGGGGGGTACGGAGTTTGACCATCGGAGCGGGTGGGCTACTATTTGTCGGCACGCCTCGGGGTGTGGCGCAGCTTGGTAGCGCGCTTCGTTCGGGACGAAGAGGTCGTCGGTTCGAATCCGGCCACCCCGACCAGAGGTAAGAGGCCGTATCCGGTTCACCGGGTGCGGCCTCTCTGCTTTGCGATCCCACCGGACACTGTGCCGGGGCTCACGGCAGCCCGTAGCCGAACCGGCGCCGGATCGCAAGCGTCTCGCCACGGGCAGTTGATCCGTCTTCCTGGCAAGGTTGATGCATGGCCGCCATGATCCGATCCCGCCTGACCGATTGGACCACCCTCCTACCCCTGATCGCGGTCCTGGTGCTCGCGGCCACCTGGGGTAGGGACCTGGCCGGCCCGCTGATCGTGGTGGTGGCCGCGCTGCTCGCCGGTGCGGTGCTCGCCGCCGTGCACCACGCCGAGGTGGTGGCGCACAAGGTGGGCGAGCCGTTGGGCTCGCTGGTGCTCGCCGTGGCGGTCACCGTGATCGAGGTCGGTCTGATCGTCACGCTGATGATCAGCGGCGGCGACAAGACGCAGGCGCTGGCCCGGGACACCGTCTTCGCCGCCGTGATGATCACCTGCAACGGGATCCTCGGCCTGTCGCTGCTGCTCGGCGCGTTGCGCCGGCGGGTGGCGGTGTTCAACCCCGAGGGCACCGGCGGGGCGCTGGCCACCGTGGCCACGCTCGCCACCCTCAGCCTGGTGGTGCCGACGTTCACCAGCCGGCCCGGCCCGCAGTTCTCCCCCGCGCAGCTCGCCTTCGCGGCGGTCGCCTCGCTCGCCCTGTACGGCCTGTTCGTGATGGTGCAGACCGGCCGGCACCGCGACTACTTCCTGCCGGTGACGCAGGAGGGCAGCATCATCCCCGAGGACGCCGACGGCGACGGGCACGCCGACCCGCCGTCCACGCGTACCGCCCTGGCCAGCCTGGTGCTGCTCGTGGTGGCGCTGGTCGCGGTGGTCGGCGACGCGAAGACCATCTCCCCGGCGATCGAGGCGGGTGTGGAGGCGGCGAACCTGCCGCAGGCGTTCGTCGGCGTGGTCATCGCCCTGCTGGTGCTGCTGCCGGAGACCCTTGCCGCCGCCCGGGCGGCCCGCCGGGACCGGGTGCAGATCAGCCTCAACCTGGCGCTCGGTTCGGCCATGGCCAGCATCGGCCTGACCATCCCGGCCATAGCGCTGGCCTCGATCTGGCTGGAGGGCCCGTTGCTGCTGGGCCTCGGCGGCACCCAGATGACGCTGCTCGCGCTGACCGCGGTGACCGGCGTGCTCACCGTGGTGCCGGGCCGCGCGACCGTGCTCCAGGGCGGTGTGCACCTGGTGCTGCTCGCCGCGTTCGTCTTCCTCGCGGCCAGCCCGTGACCGTCCTGGACGGTGCGGGCGACCTCGGCGAAAGCGGCTGACAGGTAGTCGGCCAGGGGCCGGCCGGTGGCCGCCAGCAGGTCGGCGACGAGCAGCGGGGCGTGCCGGGCGATCGCGGCCGGGTCCGGCGGCGCGTCGTCGTCGCCCGGGTCGTAGACGCCGAGCGCGCCCGCCAGCAGCACGAGCAGCACGTGCGGGTCGACGTCGGGCCACCAGGCCGCGGTGGACCGGACGCACCGCTCCAGCACCTGACGGACGTCGTCGCCGTCCAGCCCGTCCGGGTGGCTCTCCTCGAGCAGCAGCCGGACCACGCCGCCGAGCACCAGCCCGGCCCGGTCGGCGGAGGCGAGCCGTTCCACCGCGGGCGCGTATGTCTCACCGTCCCGTTCGGCGGCGGCGGTCACGGCCCCGGTGGCGGCCTCGGCGATCTCCCGGGCGGAGGCGGGGAGGTGGCGCCAGGTCGTGGTCACCGGGCCAGCATGGCAGACCCCACCGACAGGGCGCCGACACCGTCGGGCAGCACAGTCAGCCCGTCGGCAGATGAGACGCACCTCACCCCGTGAACGGCTGGGTGAGGTGGACCACCCGAAAACCGTTCGCCGCCTGTCGTACCCCGGCAACAGAATCCAGCCATGCTGCGCCGCGCCCTGCCCGCCCGTCCCGAAGCCCGCCGCCTCCTGATCGGCACCCTGCTGTCGGCCGTCGGGCGCGGCCTCACCCTGCCGTTCCTCTTCATCTACCTCACCGACGTCCGCGGGTTGAGCGATGCCCGCGCCGGTCTGGTGATCGGCTGGTTCGGCGCGGTGACGCTGGCACTGTCGCCGCTGGGCGGCACGCTGATCGACCGGTTCGGCGCCCGCCGGGTGGTGCTGCCCTGCCTGGCCGTCGAGGCGATCGGCACCGGCTCGCTGGCGCTGGTCGACTCGACCGCGTCGGCGTTCGGCGTGATGACGCTGATCGCGGTGGGCAGCTCGGCGATCTGGTCCGGCCAGAACACGATCCTCGCCTCGCTCACCGGCGACGGTGAGCGGCAGCGGGTGTTCGGGTTGAACTTCGCGCTGCTCAACCTGGGCATCGGCGTGGGCGGCCTGATCTCCGGCGCGGTGGTCGACGTGGCCCGGCCGGTCACCTTCCAGGCCATCTACGTGCTGGACGCGGTGAGCTACCTCATGCCGGGCCTGATCCTGCTGACCCTGCCGCACGTCGGTCACCGGCTGGTCCAGGAGCGGGCGGCGGACGCCGCGCCGGGGGCTGGGGGTTACCTCGCCGTGCTGCGGGACCGGCCGTTCCGCCGGCTGGTCATCTTCGGCCTGGTCCTCACCACCTGCGGCTACGCGCAGATCGAGGTGGGCTTCGCCGCGTACTCGGTGCGGGTGGTCGAGGTGTCGCCCCGGGTGGTGGCGTGGGCACTCGCCGGCAACACCGTGATGATCGTGCTCTCCCAGCTGCTGGTGATCCGCCGGATGGAGGGCCGGAGCCGGACGGGCGCGCTCGCCGCGGTGGGCGCGGTCTTCGCGACCGCGTGGCTGGTCCTGGGCGCGGCCGGCCTGGTGGGCACGGGCAACGCGCTGCTCGCGGCGCTCGGCGTGGTGGCCTGCTCGGCGATCTTCGGGTTCGGCGAGACGATGCTGTCGCCGGTGATGCCGGCCCTCACCAATGCGCTGGCCACCGACGAGCTGCGCGGCCGGTACAACGCCATGAGCTCGATGATCTTCGGGATCAGCGGCGTCATCGGCCCGGTCACCGCGGGTCCGCTGATCGGCGCGGCACACGGCCGGCTCTGGGTGGCGGTCGTGGTGGGCGGGTGCCTGACCGCCTCGGTGCTGGCCCTGTCGTTGCGCCGACTGCTCACCGGCGCCCAGGACGGCCGCATCGCCGCCGTGGTCGGGGAGCCGGCGCCCGCGCACGCCTGAGCGCTGCCGCGACACACGGACGGGCCCCGGAGCATCCGCTCCGGGGCCCGTTCGTCGTACGGGTCGGCCGTCAGGCGGCCGGGACCTCCGCCGTGGTCTGGATCCGGTCCAGCGCCGGCGCGGAGACCGGCGACTTCTCGGTCAGGTACGCGGTGAAGGCGTCCAGGTCGATCAGGCCGGTGACGGCGTTCGTGCCACCGGTGAGGACACTGAAGCCGTCGCCACCGCCGGCGAGGAAGTTGTTCACCGTGACCCGGTAGGTCGCGGTGTCGGTGACCGGGGTGCCGTTGATGGTGAGGCTGCCCCGGACCACGCGGGTGCCGGTGCACGGCGACGCGGCCGGCGCGGTGGTGCCGTTGACGTCGACGACGTAGTGCACGGTCGAGGACGCGTACAGCACCTTGGCGGTGGTGAACTGCTGCTCCAGCATGCAGTAGAGCTGCGCGCCGGTCAGGTCCAGCGTCACCAGGTTGTTGGCGAACGGCTGGACGGTGAACGCCTCGGCGTAGGTGACCGGGCCGGCGTCGAGGTCGGCGCGGACACCACCGGGGTTCATGAACGCGGCGACGGCGTTCTGCTCGTTGTCGGTGGCCGCGAGCTGGGCGTCGGCGATCACGTTGCCGAGCGGCGACTCACCGGTCTGGTACGTCGGCTTGCCGTTGACGTCGACCCCGGTCTGGTACAGGTTCTCCTGGGTCTTGGTGAGCACGCTGGTGGTCTCGCCGACCACCTTGTCGGCCACCGGGCCGAGGGCGGTCTTGTAGTGGGTGATCAGGTCGTTCGTGGCCTGGTTCGAGTCGACGGTCCGGGTCACCACGACGTTGTTCGCCGACGCGCTGACGATGTCCTTGCTGCGCCGGTCGATCTTCAGGTCGATGTCGGTGACCAGGCGACCGAAGGAGCTGGCGCTCGTGACCAGCTTGCCGTTGATGTTGCAGTTGTACGCGGCGTGGGTGTGCCCGCTGACGATCACGTCGATGGACGGGTCCATCCGGTTGGCGATGTCGACGATCGGGCCACTGAAGCCGACGCAGTCGTTTATGCCGCCGCCGTTCTGCACGCCGCCCTCGTGCAGCAGCACGACGATGGCCTGCACGCCCTGGGCGCGCAGGATGCGGGCGTACTTGTTGGCGGTGTCCGCCTCGTCGACGAAGGACAGCCCGGCGACGCCCTGCTGGCTGACGATCTGCGGGGTGCCCTCCAGGGTCATCCCGATGAAGCCGATCTTGACGCCGTCGATCTTCTTGATGCCGTACGGCGGCAGCAGCGGCTTGCCGGTGGCGGTCTTGAAGGCGTTCGCCGAGAGGTACTGGAACTTGGCGCCCTTGAACGGGGTGCCGTCGGCGCAGCCGTCGACCGGGTGGCAGCCGCCGTTCTGCATCCGGAGCAGCTCGGTGGCGCCCTCGTCGAACTCGTGGTTGCCGACGCTGGTGAACTCGAGCCCGGCGAGGTTCATCTCCTCGACGGTGGGCTCGTCGTGGAACGCGGCGGAGAGCAGCGGCGAGGCGCCGATCAGGTCACCGGCGGCGACCGTGATGGTGTGCTCCCGCTCCTTCTTCGTGGTGCCACGCAGCGCGTCGAGGTGGGCGGCCAGGTATGCCGCGCCACCGGCGGGCTGCCCGTCGATGGTGCCGCTGGAGCCGGTCGGCGGCTCCAGGTTGCCGTGGAAGTCGTTGATGGCGAGCAGCTTGACGTCGATCGGCTTCGGACGGGCCTCGGCCTGGTCGGGGTGTACGGCGACCGCGGTGAACGCGGTGGCGGCGAGTGCGGCCAAACCGACGGCGGCCCGGCGGCGCATCCCGGGGACGGACATGGAACTCCTCGTGAGATACCGGCGCGTGGTGTCCGGACGATGGTTCGCCCGGGTGACCCTGATCCGTGCCGTGACAGGGGTCGATCGCGGAAGGCGGCAGTCGGGGGACACCGCCCCGCCGGGGGCAAGCTTCTCATCCGGCGGCCGGGAGGTCGACCGGAGAGCACACGGGAATGGTGAATATGGACGGCGACCTGTACCGGCCTGCCCGACGAGTCGGACATGACGGGCAGGTGAAATCCTTCACGGCTCTCCGCTGTCGCGGTCCGGCGCCCACGGTGCCGGCCCCCAGGGACCAGGGAGCCGGCGCCGCGCGTCGGGTGGACCAGCAGGAGGGTGCGGCGCCTGCTGGTCCACGAACAACCGCCGGCGGGCACGCCCGTCGACGCTGCCAATGTCACCGAGGAACGCTTGCGCCGACAACCTCTGCGCAGGCAAATACAACCACCGGGCGGCCGATCCCGACCGAACGGCGGCCCGTTCTGCCGGTCCGCCCGGTAGCGCTCCCGGTCAGGCCGCCGACGCCTCCGCGACCAGTCGCCGCACCCCCGAACGGGACCAGTGTCCGGCGACTCCGGGCCGCGCCGCCAGGTACCCGGTGGTGCGGCCGACGTCCCAGCCGTGCGCCTCACGCAGCCCGCGGGCGAGCATGCCCAGGTAGACGGGGGCGGGCGGGGCCCACTCCACCTCGGACGCCGCGTGCGGAGCCGTGAAGGTGAGCATCGGCAGGCCGTCGCGCACCCCCACCCGGAGCAGGGTCTCGTAGCGGCCCGGGCCGAGGGTTGCCCGGCCGGCCTCCGCCGCCACCCGGATCAGGTCCAGGTCCGTGCCGGGCGGCCGGTACATCTCCTGCGCCGCGATGTCGGCGAACTGCTCGACCGTCACCAGGTAGCCGCGTACGGCCGCCTGACCGGGCAGCTCCGGGTCGTAGAACGCCATCCCGCCGGTCCAGGCCCGGGACTCGCCGGCGAAGTAGACGCCGCCGGGGATCGACCCGGCGACCGTGCGGCGCGGTGGTCGGCAGTCCCGGCAGCCCGGGTACGTGCGCAGCCCGCCGGGCGGGCGCCCGCCGCGCAGGTACCGGTCGAGCCGCGCCGCGTGCAGGTTCGAGCCGTACGCGACGTACCAGAGAAGCCGCTCCACGCCGGTTCAGAACCAGCAGGTCCGCCCGGCCGCGTGGCTGACCTGGACGGTGTGCGTCACGCAGCCGCCGTCGGCCACCCGGTGCAGCAGGAAGGCGGTCGGCTCGGCCACCCAGCCGATCTCCTCCTCCTCGGTCATGGCCAGGCTGACCTGCATCCAGGTGCTCGGCGCGGTGGTCAGCACCGTGCCCGCGAAGGCGCTGGTCACCGGCCGGTGCAGGTGCCCGGCGGCGACGCGGACCACATGGGGGTGGCGCCCGATCACCTCGGCGAGCGCGTCGGCGTCGGTGAGCCCCATGGCGTCCATGACCGGGACGCCGACCGCCACCGGCGGATGGTGCAGGCACACCACGGCGGGCACCTCGGTGCGACCGGCGAGCACCCCGTCGAGCCAGCCGAGCTGATCGTCACCGAGCCGCCCCCCGGCGTTGCCGGGGGCGTGCGAGTCGAGCACCACGAGCGTGCCGTCCGGCTGGTCCACGTGGTAGTGGGCCGAGAAGCCGCCACCCAGGTACGGGGTTCCACCGAAGGTGTCGAGGAGGGACTCCCGGTCGTCGTGGTTGCCCGCGGCGAGGTGCACGGGCAGCGGGAAGCGCGCGACGATCTCGCGCAACGCCAGGTACTCGTCGGGGCGGCCGTTGCCCACCAGGTCGCCGGTGATCACCACGCAGTCCGGCCGGGGCCGGAGGGCGAGCACCCGGCCGAGCGCCCGGTGCAGCCCGGACGCCGGCTCGGCCGCGAGCGGGCCGGTGGTCACGTGCGGGTCGCTGAGCTGGGCGATGAGCATCGGCGCCTCCTGACGAGCCCGGGACCCTCACGCTATCGCCGCCGCACCCCACTGCGGGGCCCCGTCGCCCACAGGCCGCGTCCACAGCCTGTGGATAGCACATGTGTACGAAGGTCGCCGGCTCGCCCGCTGGGTACCCTTGATCGCGCCCCGCCCCCTCCGAGCAGGAACGACGTGGATCACGAGCGAGTCGTCCGGGACGTCACGGTCCGCCTTCCGATGGCGTCGACCGCGCTGGAGGCGTGCCAGTGGACCGTCGCGGCGCTGGCCCGGCACACCCCGGCGACGATCTCGATCCTGCTCCAGGTCCACGACCGGCTGCGCTGCGTCGCGGCCACCGGCGCGTGGCAGGTCTTCTCCACCGTGCCGTTGAAGACACCGAGCGGGAACTCCGGCCCGGCCCGGCGCGACCAGAAGCGGTCGATCGTGGCCCGGGTGTACGACTCTGGCGAGCCCGCCACCGTCCCCGACGTCACCGCCGATCCCGACTACCTGCCGGTACGCCCCGATGTCACCGCCGAGATCTGCGTGCCCGTGCGGGATCAGGCAGGCCGGCCGCTCGGCGTGCTGGACCTCCAGTGGAGCGGCCCGGTCGGGACGGACCGGTGGCGGGAGACCGCCCAGCGGCTGGCCGACCGGCTCGGCGCCCGGATCGCCGCGCTCGACGGGCCGCCGGCCGAGAGCCGCAGCGAGAAGCTGCTCCGGCACGCCGCCGCGATGACCACCGCACCCACCGACTGGGACCTGATGACCGCCGCGATCGCCGCGGCCCGGGACGTCTCGGCGCTCTCCGCCGCCGTGCTGATCCTTCCCGGCCCGCGCGAACCCCGGCTGGGCACGCCGACGGGCACCCCCGGAGCGTTGGAGACCCGGATCCGGGCCGAGCTGGCCGAGGCCGGCCCGGCGGCGCTCGCCCGGATGATCGCCCGCGCCCACCGGCACGGCTCGGCGTACACGCTGGGCGAGGAGGGGCATCCGCCGACCGTGGACTACCTGCCGCTGACCCGGGCCGGTGCGCGCACCCTGGTGGCGGTGCCGGTCGGCCCCACGGAGGGCGGCGGTGTGCTGCTGGCCGCCGACGAGCGGCTGCTGCGCCCCGACCCGACCACGGTCAACCTCATCGAGCTGCTGGCCGGGCAGGCGTGGATCTGCCTCGACCGGCTGCGTACGCTCGCCCGGCTGCGCGAGCAGGCCAGCTCGGATCCGCTCACCGGGCTGCGCCACACCGGGCCGTTCGGGCAGCGGATCGCGAGCGCCACGCCGGGGCGTACCGCCCTGCTGGCGATCGACGTGGACGGCTTCAAGGACGTCAACGACACGTACGGCCACCAGGCCGGCGACCAGCTTCTCGTGGGGCTGGCCCGGGCGCTGGAGGGGGCGCTGCGCCAGGGCGACGAGCTGTACCGCACCGGCGGCGACGAGTTCGTCGCGGTGATCGAGGTGAGCCGCCCCGAGGAGGCCGTCCGGATCGCCGAGCGGCTCACCGAGGCCGCCCGCCGCACCGGCCGGACCATCAGCGTCGGCGTCGCCCTCCCGCGGCCCGGCGAGACCCCGGAGCGGACCCTGCGCCGCGCCGACCAGGCGCTCTACGCCGTCAAACGGGACGGCCGCGACGGCGTGCACCTCTCCGCCGCCTGACCGGCCGGCCGCCCCCAGCAGCCGGGCGGAGCGGACGGCCGGCCGCGGATCAGCGGGTCAGCTCCCTGGCCAGCAGCTCGGCGATCTGGGCGGTGTTCAGGGCGGCGCCCTTGCGCAGGTTGTCGCCGGTGACGAAGAGGTCGAGGGCGCGCGGGTCGTCGACGGCCCGGCGGATCCGGCCGACCCACGACGGGTCGGTGCCCACCGCGTCGATCGGCATGGGGAACTCGCCGGCGGCCGGGTCGTCGACCAGGATCACGCCGGGCGCGTTGCGCAGCACCTCGCGGGCGCCCTCGGCGTCGACCTCGGTGGCGAAGACCGCGTGCACCGCGACCGAGTGACCGGTCACCACGGGCACCCGGACGCAGGTCGCGGAGACCTTGAGGTCGGGCAGCCCGAGGATCTTGCGCGACTCGTTGCGCATCTTGAGCTCCTCGGACGACCAGCCGCCGTCGGCGAGCGAGCCGGCCCAGGGCACCACGTTGAGCGCGAGCGGCGCCGGGAACGGGCCCAGCTCGTCGCCGACCGCCTGCCGGACGTCGCCCGGCCGGGAGCCGAGCACCCGGTCCCCGGCGATCTTGCCGAGCTGGGCGTGCAGCGCGTCCACGCCGGCCTGCCCCGCACCGGAGACCGCCTGGTACGAGGCGAGCACCAGCTCGCGCAGCCCGTACTCGCGGTGCAGCGGGGCGATCGCCACGATCATCGCCAGGGTGGTGCAGTTGGCATTGGCGATGATCCCCTTCGGCCGGTTGCGGACCTGCTCGGGGTTGATCTCGGGGACGACCAGCGGCACGTCGCGGTCCATGCGGAACGCGCCCGAGTTGTCCACCGCGACGGCGCCCCGGCTCACGGCGACCGGCGCCCACTCGGCCGAGACCGCGTCCGGGACGTCGAACATCGCCACGTCCACACCGTCGAACGCCTCGGCGGTGAGCGCCTGGACGGTCAGCGACTCGCCCCGGCACTGGATCTGGCGGCCGGCCGAGCGCGCGGAGGCGAGCAACCGGATCTCGCCCCACACGTTGCGGCGGGAGGAGAGGATCTGGCACATCACCGTGCCGACGGCACCGGTCGCTCCGACCACGGCGAGGGTGGGCAGCGACGACATCCGCGCTACCGCCCCGTGCCGGCGTAGACGACTGCTTCGGTGTCACCGCCCAGTTCGAAGGCGTCGTGGATGGCCCGGACCGCCTTGTCGAGGTCGGTGTCCCGGCAGACCACGGAGACCCGGATCTCCGAGGTGGAGATCATCTCGATGTTCACCCCGGCCGCGCCGAGGGCGGCGAAGAAGCCGGCCGCGACACCCGGGTGCGAGCGCATGCCCGCGCCGATCAGGGAGACCTTGCCGACGTGGTCGTCGTAGAGCAGGCCCTTGAACTTGACCTGCTCCTGGATCTTGCTGAGCGCGGCCATGGCGGTCGGGCCGTCGGTCTTGGGCAGCGTGAAGGAGATGTCCGTGCGGCCGGTGCCCTCCGTGGACACGTTCTGCACGATCATGTCGATGTTGATCTCGGCGCCGGCCACGGTGTCGAAGATCCGCGCGGCGGCACCCGGCTCGTCGGGCACCCCGACGATGGTGATCTTCGCCTCGCTGCGGTCGTGGGCGACCCCGGTGATCAGTGCCTGTTCCACAGGAAGGTCCTCCATCGATCCGGTGACCATCGTGCCGGTGTTGGTCGAGTATGACGAACGGACGTGGATCGGCAACCCCGCGCGCCGGGCGTACTCGACGCTGCGCAGGTGCAGCACCTTGGCGCCGCAGGCGGCCAGTTCCAGCATCTCCTCGTAGGTGATGTGCTTGATGTGCCGGGCGTTCGGCACGATCCGCGGGTCGGCCGTGAAGACGCCGTCCACGTCGGTGTAGATCTCGCAGACGTCCGCGTCGAGCGCGGCGGCGAGGGCCACGGCGGTGGTGTCCGACCCGCCCCGGCCCAGCGTGGTGACGTCCTTGGTGTCCTGCGAGACGCCCTGGAAGCCCGCCACGATGACCACCGCGCCCTCGTCCAGCGCGCCCTTGAGGCGGCCCGGGGTGACGTCGATGATCCGCGCCCGGCCGTGCACCGAGGTGGTGAGCACGCCGGCCTGCGAGCCGGTGAACGAGCGGGCCTCGTAGCCCAGGTTGTGGATGGCCATGGCCAGCAGCGCCATGGAGATCCGCTCCCCGGCGGTGAGCAGCATGTCCAGCTCGCGGCCGGGCGGCAGCGGGCTGACCTGGTTGGCCAGGTCGAGCAGCTCGTCGGTGGTGTCTCCCATGGCGGAGACCACCACGACCACGTCGTCGCCGGCCTTGCGGGCGGCCACGATGCGCTCGGCCACCCGCTTGATCCGCTCGGCGTTGGCGACGGAGGACCCGCCGTACTTCTGCACCACGAGTGCCACGACGGTGCACTCCCTCCCAGCGACGACCCTGAGCGTGCCGGCGCCGCCGGTTTCTTCGGTCCGGCGGCGCGTGTCAGACCTCCCCAGGGTATCGGGCGGCCCGCGGCGCCGGGTCGGGTGATCCCACCATCCGGCCCGGCCTGCGCGGCTCACCGGCACCGGCCCGGCCGGACGACACGCCGGCCGGAACACCCGCACGGCGGGCTCCCCGGAGCCCGGGCGGCACCGCAGAATGTCCCGGTGCACGCACACCGACGCGCGGCCCGGCGACTGACCGGCACCCTGGCGCTCACCCTGCCCGCGCTCCTGGTCGCCTGCACCGCCGACCCGCCGAGCCCGGCCCCGACCGGCACGGCCGACCCGGTCCCCGCCGAGGTGGACGCCGCCCGGGACGAGATCGCCGCGCTGGCCGCCGCCGCCCAGGACCGGCACCTCACCGCCACGTACACCTACGAGCCGGCCGACGGCGCGACCCGGACGATCACGGTGACCAGCGCGAACGACGGCACCTGGCGGGTGGACGTGCCCGGTTGGGGTCAGGGCGGCACGGTCGACGTCTCGCTCGCCGCCACCGGCGACGGGCTCTTCCAGTGCGCCCTGCCCTCGGCCGGTTGGGCGCAGCCGGCGGGCTGCGTACGCCTCGGCGACGCCGACGACGCCGTGCCCCGCAGGCTGGACCCGCGGGTGCAGCACCCGTTCACCGACTGGCTGGACGTGCTCACCGACCGGCGCGCCCCGCTCGCCGTCTCGCCGGCCACCCCGCTGCCCGGGGTGAGCGGCGAGTGCTACTCGATCGAGTCGACCTCGGCCTCGCTGAACGCCCCGCTGGACGTGGGGATCTACTGCTACCTGCCGGACGGCACCCCGGCGGCGGTCCGGGCGGCCTTCGGCACGCTGAAGCTGGCCGGCGAGCCCGGCGCGGCGCCAGCCACCGTGCCGCTGGCCGGGCCGGTCACCGAGGGCGAGCCGGTGAGCCGGGACCTGCCGTCGCCCACCGACAGCCCGAGCGCGGGAACGCCCTGACCCGATGTCCGTTACGGGTGCTCTTGGCCACATCTGCCGGGGGTCGGGTGCGAGAGCAAAACGCCCATCAGGGATGCTTCTCCGCATGCCCGACCTCACCCCGCTGCTCGCCTTCCGCTGGAGCCCCCGCGCCTTCGACCCGGCCGCCGAGCTGAGCGGCGACGAGGCCACCTCCCTGCTGGAGGCCGCCCGCTGGGCGCCCTCGGCCGGCAACGCCCAGCCGTGGCGCTTCGCGCTCGGCCACCGCCAGGACGACACGTGGAAGCGCATCCTGGTCAACCTGCCCGAGGGCGACCAGCGCTGGATCCGGCACGCCTCCGCCCTGGTCGTCGGCGCGCACACCGGCGGTGACCCGGAACGGGGCGCGTACGACCTGGGCCAGGCCGTCGCCCACCTGACCGTGCAGGCCACCGCGCTCGGCCTGCACGTCCACCAGATCACCCGCTTCGACCGCGCCGGCCTCGCCACCGAGCTGGACCTCGCGATCGAGGTCCGGCCCCTGGTGGTGGCCGCGGTCGGCCGGCTCGGGGACCCGTTCGCGCTTCCGGAGGACCTGCGGGACCGGGAGACGGCACTGCGCCGCCGCCGCCCGCTGGCCGCCCTGCTGCTCGCCTGATCCGCCCCCACCGGCCGGGTCACCCGCCGCGGCTGGCCCGGACCAGGACCGTCGCGACGTCGGTGTTGCGGTAGAGGACGTGCCGGCCCTGCCGGGACCGGGACACCAGCCCGGCGGCGTGCAGCGCGGCCAGGTGTTGCGACACGTTCCCGCCCGACATCCCGGTGCGCCGGGCCAGGTCGGTGGTGGTCACCGCCGAGTCGAGCAGGTGCAGCAGCGCGGCCCGGCCGGCGCCGACCACCCGGGCCAGCGGGTCCCCGGGCGGGGCCGGTACCGGCTCCCAGAGCGTCCCGACCGCCCGCACCGGGTACGCCCCGGCCGGCAGCGAGTCCTCCAGCAGGTTCCACAGCACCCTCCGGTCGGTGAACACACTCGGGTTCAGCGCCAGCCCGCGCCCACGGAGGTCGAAGTCCCGCTCGAACGGGTCGTCGCTGACCACCCGGTCGCCCAGCCAGCGCAGGCTCGGGTGGAGCTGCGCGAACAGCCGACCGGCACCACCCTCGGCGAGCTGGGCGGCACGGTACGCGACATCGGCGTCGAGCAGCGCCCGCATCCGCGTCCAGTCCGGGGCGATCGCCTCGTCGTACCAGATCCGCAGGGCGTCGACGAGCTGCGGCAGCAGCGCGCGGGGATCGGCGAGCAGCGCCTGCCCGAACGGGCTCAGCGGTCCTCGCGCGGTGGTTGCCAGCAGGTCCTGGACCACCACGCCCGGCGGCGTCGCCGCGATCTGGTCGAGCTGCTCGGTGATCTCCACGCCCGGTCGGGCGGCCGGGGTGAGGAAGTCGGGCAGCCAGCGGCGCGGCCGGGTCAGCTCCCGCAGCGGACGGACCCGGTCGGCCACCTCCGGCCGCCCCAGCGTCGCCCGGGCCCGGTCGATCCACGGCAGGTGCACGGCATAGCGGACCGGATCGGCCAGCGCCCACATGCTCATGACCGTCTCGTTGACCGGTGAGACGGCGAACCGCACTCCCGCGACGTCGGCCAGGCTGAACCGCAACTCGGACACGTGCACCCCCCGACGCAGGATTCGCCACAGACTAAAAGGCTCGACGGGCTCCGTGGGGGCGCGGTTCACTTCCCGGCCATGGGGGCCAGAGACACCATCCGCACCGCCGTCCGGCACGTCGTACCGCCGGCCGGGCTGACCCGCGCCCTGGCCGTGCAGGCCATGGTCTACGCCGTTGGCGGCGGACTGTTCCAGGCGGGCAGCGCCGTCTTCTTCACCCGGGCGCTCGGGCTCAGCGCCGCCCAGGTGGGGCTGGGCCTGTCCATCGCGGCCGGGGTGTCGCTGCTGGGCACGGTGCCGCTGGGCGGGCTCACCGACCGGTACGGGCCGCAGCGGGTCTGGGTCGTCGCGCTCGTGCTGGACGGGGCGCTCTTCGCGACGTACCCGTTCGTGGGCGGGTTCGCCGGGTTCCTCGCCGTGGTGGTGGCCCTGGCCGCCGTGGACGCGGCGGCCGGCGTGGCCCGGCAGGTCTACTCGATCAACGCGCTCCCCCCGGCCGAGCGGGTCACCGCGATGGCCTACCAGCGCTCGCTGCTGAACGTCGGGTTCGGGCTCGGCGCGGCCATCAGCGGTCTGGTGCTGGCGGTGGACACGATCGCCGCGTACCGGGGGATGGTCTGGTTCATCGCGGCGGTCTTCCTGGTGACGGCGCTGTTCGTGCGGCGGCTGCCCCGGCTGCCGCAGGCGGCCCGCCCGGTGGAGCCGATGAGCCGGCTCGCCGTGCTGCGGGACCGCCCGTTCATGGCGGTGTCCCTGCTGTCGGGGCTGCTCACCGCGCACCAGACGCTCTACCTGACGGTGCTGCCGCTCTGGATCCTCACCCGCACCGACGCGCCGAAGGCGGTGATCGCCGGGCTGGTGGTGCTCAACACGGTCCTCATCGTGCTGCTTCAGGTGCGCGCCAGCCGGGGCGCCGACACCGCGCCGGACGCCGCGCGGGCGTCCCGCCGGGGCGCCCTGCTGATCGCCCTGTTCTGCCTGGTCCTGCCGATCTCCGGGGCGACCCGGGGCACGCTCACCCTGGTGGTGCTGGTGGCCGCCGCGATGCTGCTGATCGTCGCCGAGCTGGTCGAGTCGGCGGGCACCTGGGGGCTCACCGCCGCCCTGCCGCCGGCCGCCCAGCGCGGCGCGTACGTGGGGGCGTTCCGGCTCGGCACGCAGTTGCAGTACCTGATCGCCCCGGCGGGGCTCACCTTCCTGGGGGTGACCACCGGCGGCTGGGGCTGGTACCCGACGGCGGCCGTCTTCGCGCTGGTCGGGCTGGCGATCGTGCCCGCGGTGGCCTGGGCCGGGCGGACGCCGCGCCTGGGTGCCGTGGCACCGGAGGAGGCCGTGACACCGGTCCCATAGTCCGGACCTGGCTTCCCACCGACGATCTCACCACGTAGGGTGACCTTGTCATGTGGCGCGCGTACCTTCTCCTTGGCTGCCGCGACGAGGCCTGACCGGCCGGCACCTCGTCGCGGAGTTGAACCGCGCCGTCCAGCACATCCGATCTTCTTCTCGGCACCGCCGCGCACCGTCGCCCGGCATCCGCCGACACCTTCCGATCTGCTGACGCCACATGTTCCCAGGGAGCACTCCGAGATGGCTCAACCTGTCACCGATGCCGAGACCGATCCGATCGCCCGGCAGCGCCCCAGCCGGATGCCGTTCCAGCGTTACCTGCCCTACCACCAGCAGTTCCGGTTCGACCTGCCGGACCGCGCCTGGCCGACCCGCCGCGTCGAGGCCGCGCCCCGCTGGTGCGCCGTGGACCTCCGCGACGGCAACCAGGCCCTGATCGACCCGATGTCGCCGGAGCGCAAGCGCCGGATGTTCCAGCTCCTGGTGCAGATGGGCTACAAGGAGATCGAGGTCGGCTTCCCCTCGGCCAGCCAGACCGACTTCGACTTCGTCCGGCAGCTGATCGAGCAGGACCTGATTCCGGAGGACGTCACCATCCAGGTGCTGACCCAGTGCCGGGAGCACCTGATCGACCGGACCTTCGAGTCGCTGCGCGGCGCGCGCCGGGCCATCGTGCACTTCTACAACTCCACCTCGACGCTCCAGCGCCGGGTGGTCTTCGGCCTGGACCGCGACGGCATCACCGACATCGCCACGACGGGCGCGCGGCTCTGCCAGAAGTACGCGGAGATCCACACGCCGGACACCGACATCCACTACGAGTACTCGCCGGAGTCGTACACGGGCACCGAGCTGGAGTACGCGCTGGAGGTCTGCGCCAAGGTCATCGAGGTGGTCGACCCCACCCCGGACCGGAAGCTGATCGTCAACCTGCCGGCCACCGTCGAGATGGCCATGCCGAACATCTACGCCGACTCGATCGAGTGGATGCACCGGCACCTGCCCCGCCGGAACAGCCTGGTGCTGAGCCTGCACCCGCACAACGACCGGGGCACCGGGGTGGCCGCCGCCGAGCTGGGCCTGCTGGCCGGCGCCGACCGGATCGAGGGCTGCCTGTTCGGCAACGGCGAGCGCACCGGCAACGTCGACCTGGTCACCCTGGGGCTGAACGTGTTCTCCCAGGGCATCGACCCGATGATCGACTTCTCGAACATCGACGAGGTCAAGCGCGCCGTCGAATACTGCAACCAGCTGCCGGTGCACGAGCGCCACCCGTACGCGGGCGACCTGGTCTACACCGCCTTCTCCGGCTCGCACCAGGACGCGATCAAGAAGGGCTTCGACGCGCTGCACACCGACGCGGCGGCGGCCGGGGTGCCGGTCGACGAGTTCACCTGGGCCGTGCCCTACCTGCCGATCGACCCGAAGGACCTGGGCCGCACCTACGAGGCGGTCATCCGGGTCAACTCGCAGTCCGGCAAGGGCGGCGTCGCGTACATCATGAAGTCCGAGCACCAGCTCGACCTGCCGCGCCGCCTCCAGATCGAGTTCTCCGGCGTGGTCCAGCAGGTCACCGACCACGACGGTGGCGAGGTCGAGCCGGGCACCATGTGGGAGATCTTCGCCCGCAACTATCTGGTCGACCACCAGGTCGACCCGGCGGTCACCCTGGCCGGCTACGCCATCGGCACCGCCGAGGGCAAGGTCGAGATCGAGGCCCGGGTCGGCTACGACGGCGAGGTCCACCCGCTCACCGCGGTCGGCAACGGCCCGATCGACGCGTACGTCAACGCGCTGCAGTCGCTGGGCGTGGCCGTGCGGGTGCTCGACTACCACGAGCACGCGCTGTCCTCCGGCGGGGACGCGCAGGCCGCCGCGTACGTGGAGTGCGAGGTGGACGGCCGGACCGTCTGGGGCGTCGGGATGGACGCCAACATCGTGACCGCCTCGATCAAGGCGGTCACCAGCGCGGTCAACCGCGCCCGCGCCTGATGTGAAAGGAGGGGTCCCCTGTCAACGCCTCGTGCATAACAGGGGGCCCCTCCTAACCGCGGGCCGGCTGGCGGGGGCGGTGGATCAGCAGCCCGGCCAGCACCGCACCGGCCAGCAGCAGCCCGGCGCACCAGAACATCGCCCCGCGGAACGCGCCGGCGAGCGCCGTCTTCTGCTCGTAGCCGCTGCCGGAGAGGCCGACCAGCAGCGGCAGCGCAGCCACCGCGAGCAGGCCACCGGCCCGCGCGGCGGCGTTGTTGAAGCCGCTCGCCACCCCGGCGAACCGGTCCGCCACCGCGGCCAGCACGGACGCGGTCAGCGGGGCGACCACCAGGGTGAGCCCCGCGCCGAACAGGAGCACCCCGGGCAGCACGTCCGCCCAGTACGACGCCCCGGGGCCGACCCGGCGCAGCAGCAGCAGGCCGGCCGCGGCGACCACCGGGCCGACGGTGAGCGGCAGCCGGGGGCCGATCCGGGCGGCGAGCGCCCCGGCCCGGGCCGAGCCGACCAGAAGCAGCAGGGTCATCGGCACGGTGGCCAGGCCGGTGAGCAGCGCCGACCAGCCGACCACGTTCTGCAGGTAGACGGCGAGGAAGAAGGTGAAGCCGCCGAGGGCCGCGTAGACGATCACGGTGAAGATGTTCAGCACCGAGAAGAGCCGGCTGCCGAACAGCCCGGTGGGCAGCATGGCGGTGTCGCCCCGGCGCCGCTCGACCAGCACGAAGACCACCGCGCCGAGCACCCCGAGCACCGCCGCGGCCACCACCGCCGGAGAGCCGGCGCCCCGCGCCGGCGCGTCGATCAGGGCGTACGTGATGCCGCCGAGGGCCAGCGCGCCGAGCAGCGTGCCGGCCACGTCGAACCGCCGGCCGGCTCCGGTACGCGAGGCGGCCTCGTCCCGGCTCTCCGGCACCCAGCGCAGCACGGCGAGCACCACCCCGACGGCCAGCGGCAGGTTGACGAAGAAGATCCACCGCCAGGAGAACGCGTCGATCAGCCAGCCGCCGAGGAGCGGGCCGAGCGCCGTGGACACCCCGGAGAGCCCGGACCAGGTGCCGATGGCCCGGGCCCGGTCGTCCGGGTCGAAGCTGGCCTGGAGCACGGAGAGCGAGCCGGGGGTGAGCAGCGCCCCGCCGGCGCCCTGGAGGAACCGGGCGGCGATCAGCCAGCCGGTGCCCTGGGCCAGCCCGCACAGCATCGACGCCACGGCGAACCACACCACGCCGAGCAGGAAGACCCGCCGCCGCCCGAACCGGTCGCCGAGCGCGCCGCCGAGCAGCACGAAGGCGGCCAGCATCAGCAGGTACCCGTTGACCGTCCACTGGAGACCCGCGACGCTGGCGTCGAGTTCGGCGCCGAGCCGGGGCAGCGCCACGTTGACCACGGTGCTGTCCAGGAAGACCATGCCGGAGGCGAGGATCGCCGCGAGCAGGGTGCCGCGACCGGCGGCGGTGCCGATACGCAGCGCGGGAGCGGGTGCGGTCATGGGTAACCACTCTGCCCGGCCCTCCACTTCCGACGCCACGAATCACGGAAACCGTCGCCGGGTACTGTGCGGACTCGCCGGGAGCACGCAAGCTGGAGAGGTGTCGTCTGTGCGTACGAGATCAGGAGCCCGTGCCGGGATGGCCGCCGCGCTCACCGCGGTGCTCGCCCTCGGCGCCACCGGATGCGTGCCCGTCGACGAGCCGGACACGCCGCCCAGCGCCGCCGGCAACGTCGACCAGCAGCTCGGTCAGCTGACCGTGGCCGCCGCCGGGTCGATGAAGGGCTACAGCCGGACCCGCTTCCCGCACTGGCGGGACACCGGCAAGAACTGCGACGTGCGGGACAGCGTGCTGCAACGGGACGGCGAGGGCATCAAGCTCTCCGGCTGCAACGTGGTGGGCGGCCGCTGGGAGAGCGCGTACGACGGGCTGGCGCTGACCGATCCGGCCGACGTGGACATCGACCACATGGTGCCGCTGGCCAACGCCTGGCGCTCCGGCGCCGACGAGTGGGACGACTCGAAGCGCGGCGACTTCGCCAACGACCTGACCCGGCCGCAGCTCATCGCGGTTTCCCTCCGCTCCAACCGGGCAAAGGGTGACCAGGACCCGTCCCAGTGGAAGCCGGCGAACCGGTCGTACTGGTGCCAGTACGCGGCGGACTGGGTGACGGTCAAGCACTACTGGCGGCTGACGGTGACCGGTGCCGAGAAGGCCGCCCTCACCGACATGTTGGAGGGCTGCACATGGGCGAACAAGCCGTGACCGGGGTCGGTGGCGCGCCGGCGCCGGAGGGAACGCCGGACACCACCGGCGGGGCCGCCGCGGCGGCGCCGGGCGGCGCGACCGAGCCCGGCCCGACCTCGGCCGGGATGACGGCCGACGGCACGCCGGCCGCCCCCGCCGACGTCTCCGGCGCCGGGATGTCCGCCGACGCCACCCCGAGCGCACCCGCGGCGGCCCCGCCGGCGCCCGGAACCCCGGAACGGACCAGCGACATCACCGCCGGCCCGGGCGGGGTGATGACCGACGAGGTGGGCGTGGTGACCGGCGACCTGACGCTGCGCACCGAGTACGCCGACGGCCAAGTCACCCTGCGGGTGCAGTACAAGGACGCCGACGAGTGGTACGCGGTGACCGGTGGCCGGGTGCCGCTGGCCGACCCGGCCGCGCTCGACGCCGTGCACACCGTCGCGGTGGCGCTGCTGAACCGCCCCGAGGGCTGAGACTCCGAACGCGACGAGGCCCCTTCCCCGCCCGGGGAAGGGGCCTCGCGTCGTCACGTCACGGGGTCGGGATCAGCTCTCCGGTGTCGCCCGGCGCCGCGCCGTCGTCGGGCCGGACCAGTTCCGGCTCCACCTCGTGCGGCCGGATCCGGCCGGCCGCGATGTCCTCCGCGTAGTGGCAGGCCACCCGGTGCCCACCGAGCACCTCGCGCAGCGCCGGCCGCTCCTCGGCGCAGCGGGTCGGCTGGGCCCACGGGCAGCGGGTGTGGAACCGGCAGCCGGCCGGCGGGTTCGTCGGTGAGGGCAGGTCGCCGGCGAGCAGGATCCGCTCCCGCCGGTCCTCCACCTGCGGGTCCGGCACCGGCACGGCCGACATGAGCGCCTTCGTGTACGGGTGCATCGGCTCCCGGTAGAGGTCGTCGCTGGACGCCTCCTCCACCAGGCCGCCGAGGTACATCACCCCGACCGTGTCGGCGATGTGCCGGACCACCGCCAGGTCGTGGGCGATGATCAGGTACGTCAGGCCGTGCTCGTTCTGCAGCTCCTCCAGCAGGTTGATCACCTGCGCCTGGATCGACACGTCCAGAGCGGAGACCGGCTCGTCGGCGACGATCAGGTCGGGGTCGAGCACCAGCGCCCGGGCGATGCCGATGCGCTGCCGCTGCCCGCCGGAGAACTCGTGCGGGTACTTGCTCAGCGCCGAGGCGGGCAGGCCGACCGCGGCGAGCGCCTCCCGGAGCCGCTTGGCGGTGGCCGCCTTGTCCTTGGCCAGGCCGTGCGCCTTGAGCCCTTCGACCAGCAGCGACTCCACCGACTGGCGGGGGTCGAGGCTGGACAGCGGGTCCTGGAAGATCATCTGGATCCGGCGGCGCATCCGGCGCATCGACTCGCCCTTGAGCGCGCGGATGTCGGTGCCGTCGAAGACGATCTCGCCGTCGGTCGGCTCGACCAGCCGCAGCAGGCCCCGGCCCAGGGTGGACTTGCCACACCCCGACTCGCCCACCAGCCCGTACGTCTCGCCCTTGTTGATGGAGAGCGAGACGCCGTCGACGGCGTAGACGTGACCGACGGTGCGGTCGAAGAGCACGCCGCTCTTGATCGGGAAGTGGACCTTGACGTCACGCAGTTCGACAAGTGGTCCGGTCCGCTCGGTCGACTCGGTCACGGCACCGCCACCTCCTCGGAAACGGGGTTGTTGCAGCGCAGGTCGCCGCCGGTCGCGGTGGGTTCGAGCGGAGGGGTGCCCTCCAGGCAGGCGTCCACCACGTTGTCGCAGCGGGGGGCGAACGCGCAGCCCTCGACCCACGGGATGTTGTCGGCCACCGAGCCGCGGATGGCGTGCAGCCGCTCGCCCCGCGGCGAGTCCAGCCGCGGCACCGAGTTGAGCAGCCCGTGCGTGTACGGGTGCCGCGGCCGGGCGAACAGCTCGTGCCGGGCGGCCCGCTCGACCACCTTGCCGCCGTAGAGCACGTTGACCGTGTCGCAGAGACCGGCCACCACGCCCAGGTCGTGCGTGATCATGATCAGGGCGGTGCCGGTCTCGTCGACGAGCTGCTTGAGCAGGGTGAGGATCTGCGCCTGGATGGTCACGTCCAGCGCGGTGGTCGGCTCGTCCGCGATGAGCAGCCGCGGCTTGCAGGCCAGCGCCATGGCGATCAGCGCGCGCTGCCGCATGCCGCCGGAGATCTGGTGCGGGTACTCCTTGAGCCGCCGCATCGGGTCCGGAATGCCGACCGCGTCGAGCAGCTCCCGGGCCTCCTTCATGGCCGCCTTGCGGTCCATCCCGCGGTGCCGCTCCAGCACCTCGGCCACCTGGACGCCGATCGGCACGACCGGGTTCAGCGAGGAGAGCGGGTCCTGGAAGATCATGCCGATGTCCCGGCCGCGCCGGTCCCGCATGTCGTCCGGGCGCAGCTTCAGCAGGTCGGCGCCGTCGAAGTTGACCTTACCGGTGACCTTGTTGCCCCGCCGGGGCAGCAGGCCCATGATCGCCAGGCTGGTCACGCTCTTGCCGCAGCCGGACTCGCCGACCAGGCCCACGGTCTGCCCCGGCTCCACGCTGAAGCTGACCTTGTCGACCGCCGTGAACGGCCGCTCACCGCGACGCTGGAACACCACGCTCAGATCGCGTACGTCGAGCAGGCTCATCGGGTCACTTCCTCACCGTGCTGGTCCTTGGTCCGCATCGCCGTCACCGCCGGCTCTTCGGGTCGATCGCCTCGCGCATGCCCTCACCCAGCAGGGTGAAGCCCAGCGCGACCACGATGATCGCGACGGCCGGGAAGTAGGCCAGTTCCGGCCGCACCTCGAAGTAGCGCTGCCCGTCCACACCGAGCATCAGGCCCCACTCGGCGCGGTTGATGTCGGGGTCACCGAGACCGAGGAAGGAGAGCGACGCCGCCTCCAGGATCGCGGTGGAGAGGGTCAGCGTGGCCTGCACGATCACGGCGGTCATCGCGTTGGGCAGCATGTGCCGCAGCACGATCGACCCCTGCTTGACGCCGAGCGCCCGGGCGGCCAGCACGTGGTCGCTCTCCCGTTGGGCGAGCATCGAGCCGCGCAACAGCCTTGCGAAGATCGGCACGTTGACGATGGCGACCGCCAGGATGACCGTCCACTGGCTGGACCGGCTGGCCATGGCCACCAGGCTGATCGCCAGCAGCAGGGCCGGCAGCGCCAGCATCACGTCGGTGAAGCGCATCAGGATGTTGTCGACCCAGCCGCCGAAGGCGCCGGCGATCGCGCCGACCAGCACGCCCAGGGCCAACCCGATGAGCGTGGCGAACACACCGACGAAGAGGGTCTGCCGGCTGCCGTGGATCATGCGGGACAGGAAGTCCCGGCCCAGCGGGTCGGAGCCGAGCGGGAACTCGCTGCTGGCGCCGGGGATGCTGTCGACGGTGAGGTTCTTCGTCAGCTCGTCGAAGCGCTGCGCGGGGTCGTGCGGCGCGAGCAGCGGCGCGAAGATCGCGACCAGGACGAAGAGCGCCACGATGGACGCGCCGACGATCGCCGTCGGGTTACGCCGCAGCCGGCGGAACGCGTCCCGGACCAGGCTCACGCCGCCCTTGTCGGCGGTGGTCTGGGCCAGTTGCTCCAGCCGGGCGCGCTTGCGCTCGCCGAGCCGGTCGATGCCGCGCGGCAGGGTGCCCTCGCGCTTCTCCTCGACGGCGGCCGGGTCCACGCTCTCGCGCGGGGTGCCCACCGTGGGCCGGGTGATCGGGTCACTCATCGCACACGCACCCTCGGGTCGATGAAGGCGTAGGAGAGGTCGACCAGGAGGTTGACCACCACGAAGACCAGCGCGGCCAGCAGGATCAGCGCCTGGAGCACCGGGTAGTCGCGGCCGCCGCTGATCGAGTTGTAGATCAGCGTGCCGAGGCCGCCCCAGTTGTAGACCCGCTCGGTGAGCACCGCGCCGGAGAGCAGCGCACCGGTCTGCAGGCCGATGGTGGTGACCACCGGCAGCAGCGCGTTCCGCAGGATGTGCCGGCCCCGGATGGTCTTGTGCCGCAGGCCCTTCGCCTCGGCGGTGCGGACGTAGTCCTCGTTGAGCACGTCGAGCACACTGGCCCGGGTGATCCGGACGATCACCGCGAGCGGGATGGTGGCCAGGGTGAGCGCCGGCAGGATGAGGTGCCACAGCGCGTCGCCGGCGGCGTCGAACTCCCGCGTGAGCAACCCGTCGAGGACGAAGAAGCCGGTCACGTCGGTGTTGTCCACCCCGGTGCTGATCCGGCCCGAGGGCGGGAACCAGTGGATGTTCTGGGTGAAGACGTCCTTGAGCAGGTAGCCCAGGAAGAAGATCGGGATCGAGATGCCGAGCAGGGTGCCGGCGATGCTCATGTTGTCGAGGAGCCGGCCGCGGTGCCGGGCCGCGAGGTAGCCGAGCGGCACGCCGAGCCCGATCGCGATGATCATGGCGGCCGCGGCCAGCTCGATGGTGGCCGGGAAGGCACGCCCGATCACCTCGGTGACCGGGTCGCCGCTGCGGATCGAGTTCCCGAAGTCGCCCGTCAGCAGCCGCTGCATGAACTTGCCGTACTGCACCAGGATCGGCTGGTCGTAACCGAGCGCCTTGATCAGCAGGGCGCGTCGCTCCGGCGTGGCCCGCTCACCGAGCAGCGCCTCGACCGGGCCGCCGGGGAGGTTCCGCAACCAGATGAAGACCAGCGCGGACAGCCCTATCAGGGTCACCACCAGCTGCAGCAGGCGGCGGACTATGACTCGCAACATCTCTCACACACCAGATTCTCGGTAACAGCGGGTCGGCCCGGGCCGGGAGAGCAAGCCCGGCCCGGGCCGATTCCGCGTACGGCGTCAGCGGTCAGAAGCGCTTCAGCCGACGCTGACGGTGTTGAACCGCTCGTCGGTCAGGGGGCTGGCGACCAGACCCTTGACGTCCTTGGTGACCACGATGGCCGGCGGGGCGTGCCAGACCGGCACGGCCGGCAGCCACTTGGCGGCGATGTCGCGGTTGACCTGCTCCCACGCGGTCTTCTTGCCGGCGTCGTCGACCGTGGCGTCAGCCTTGGTGATGGCGTCGAACATCTCGGTCATCGCCTGGTCGCCGAACTCGACCTTGGCGCGGCCGAAGAAGGTGCCGACGAAGTTGCCCGGGTCGTTGTAGTCACCGGTCCAGCCGAGGATGTGCAGGTCGTGCTTGCCGAACTGCTGCACGTCGTCCTTGTAGCCACCGTTCCACGGGCGAGCCACACCGTTGACCTTGATGCCGACGGCCTGCAGGTCGTTGGCCAGGACGGTGAAGATCTCCTGCGGGTTCGGCATGTACGGCCGGGAGACGTCGGTCGGGTAGTAGAAGTTGAGCGTCAGGTTCTCGGCGCCCGCCTCCTTGAGCAGCTGCTTGGCCTTGTCGACGTTGTAGTCGTACTTCTGCACGTCCGCGGCGTAGCCGAGCACGGTGTCCGGCATGAACTCGTCGGCGACCTTGGTGCCACCCGGGCCCTTGGTCTGGACGAGCTGCTGGCGGTTGAGGGCGTAGGCGATCGCCTGGCGCACCCGCAGGTCCTTCAGCTTCGGGTTCTTCTGGTTGAAGCCGAGGTAGAGGATGTTGAACGCCGGGCGGTCGAGGACCTGGAAGCCCTCACCCGAGAGCGCCTTCCGGTCGGCCGGGGCCGGGAAGTCGATGCCCTGGACGGTGCCCGCCCGCAGCTCCTGCTTGCGGGTGTTCTCGTCCTCAATGATCTTGATGACGAGCTTGTCGACCTTGGCCTTCTCGCCCCAGTAGTCGGGGTTCCGGTTCAAGGTGATCTCACCCTTGGCCTTGTCCCAGCCACCGAAGGTGAACGGGCCGGTGCCCACCGGGTGCTCGTTGGCGAACGCGCTGTACTCGAACGAGTCGCCGTTCTGCTTCACCGTGTCGGCGTCGTACTTCTTCAGCGCCTCGGGGCTGGCGATCGAGAGCGCGGTCAGCGCGAAGGCGCCGGGGAAGGCACCCTTGTAACGGTTCATCGTGACGACGGCGGTGCCGTCGTCCTTCGCCTCGCACTTGTTGTAGACCGGGTCGCCCGCACCCTCGGCCTCGTTCTTGGCGTAGCCGCCGAAGACGTCCGAGTAGTAGATCATCTGCGACTGGGCGGCGGCGCCCTTCATGTTGAACCAGCGGTCGAAGTTGAAGCAGACCGCGGCGGCGTTGAACGGGGTGCCGTCGTGGAACTTCACGTTCTTGCGCAGGTGGAAGGTCCAGACCTTGCCCTCGGGGTCGTGCTCCCAGCTCTCCGCCAGGGCGCCCTGCAGATCGGCCGTGCCCGGCTTGTTCTGCACGAGGGTGTCGTACATCTGCCGGATCGGCCGGAAGGACTCACCGTCGTCGTTGAAGATCGGGTCGAAGTTCTTCGGGTTACCGGCGCCCGCGAAGACGAAGGTGCCGCCGGTCTTGGCCCCACCGCTGTCGTCGTCGCGCTCGCTCTTCGCGCAGCCGGACGCCCCGACCGCCAGAGCGGCGGCGGCCGCGAGGGCCACGGCCGCTTTAAGCCTGCTCGCCTGCATCTCTCACCTCTGTCATGCGCATGTGTCCACGCCGAGCTGTGACTCAGTCCGTGTGCGGGAGGCTATGACACGACACACAGAATGCGGAACGCCCGCGAGGCAATCGCTATCAAGCCGACACCAAGTGGCCGGGTCTGACAGCGTGCGATCTCCCGACAAACAGGACTGTCACAGCCGGGAGCAGATAGTGGGATCGGACGTGTCACCGCAAACCGGCGAGTCGCCGGTCGGGTGGCGCGCACGTGGCGAATCGCACGCGTCCCACATTCCGGATGCCCGAACGACGCCGGCCGGCCCCGTGTCACGGGACCGGCCGCCTGGTCGTCGCTCCGGTCAGACCGCCCGGCGGCCCTCGAACGCGCGGCCCAGGGTGATCTCGTCGGCGTACTCCAGGTCGCCGCCGACCGGCAGGCCGCTCGCCAGCCGGGTCACCGCGATGCCCATCGGCTTCACCATGAGCGCCAGGTAGGTCGCGGTCGCCTCGCCCTCGGTGTTCGGGTCGGTGGCGAGGATCAGCTCGCGGACCGCGCCCCCGCCCAGCCGGGTCATCAGCTCCCGGATCCGCAGATTGTCCGGGCCGATGCCCTCCAGCGGGTTGATGGCGCCGCCGAGCACGTGGTAGCGGCCGCGGAACTCGCCGGTCCGCTCGATCGCCACGACGTCCTTCGGCTCCTCGACCACGCAGAGCACCTCGTCCGTGCGCCGCGGGTCACGGCAGATCCGGCACTGCTCCGACTCGGCCACGTTGTAGCAGGTCGTGCAGAACCGCACCAGCTCCTTGACCTTGCGCAGCGCGCCGGCCAGCCGGTTCACGTCGGCGGGATCCGCCGAGAGGACGTGGAAGGCGATCCGCTGGGCGCTCTTCGGGCCCACGCCCGGCAGCCGGCCCAGCTCGTCGATCAGGTCCTGGATGGCACCCTCGTACATCTGCCGGCTCAGAAACCGGGCAGGCCGAGGCCGCCCATCCCGCCCGCAACCGGGCCCATCTTCTTCTCGGTCAGCTCCTTGGCCGCCTCGGCGGCGTTGTGCACGGCGGCGACGACCAGGTCCTCCAGCGTCTCCACGTCCTCCGGGTCGACCGCCTTCGGGTCGATCTTGATCGCCTTCAGCTCACCGGTGCCGGCGACGGTGGCGGTGACCAGGCCCCCACCGGCGGTGCCGGTCAGCTCGGCCTCGGCCAGCTCGGCCTGCGCCTTGGCGATCTGCTGCTGCATCTTCTGCGCCTGCTTCAGCATCTGCTGCATGTTCGGCTGTCCACCTGGGCGCACGGATGGCTCCTTCTCGCACTCGTCTGATCGGCCGCGCCCAGCCTAGTCGGGCGGCGGCACTGCTCCTCGGCGGTCGACGCGCGCTCAGCGCGCGTCCACCTCGTCGATCTTCTCGGCCCCGAACGCCTCGCGGAGCAACTGCACCGCCTGCTCCTCGCTGGACTGCCGGGCGGTCCGCTCGTCGATCACGTCATCCAGCGGTTCGTCTCCCGGGTCGAAGCCCTCGTAGGCGGATACGGCCGGGGCCGCGACCGCCGACCGGCCGCTGACCGGTCCGTCGTAGTCGGGGTCGTAGGGCGGCTCGCCGGCCCAGTCGGCGTCCGCGGTCTTCCGGCTCGCCTGCGCGGCCCGCGGGCCCTTGCTCGGCCCACCACCGGCGGCGGCCGCCGCCGCGGCCGCCCGGGCCGCCGCGATCGCGCTGTTCTTCGGCGTGCCACCGCCCGCCGGAGACGGCGCCGGGCCCGGCGGTCCGGCCGGCCTGGGTACGGCCGGCGCAGCGACGCCCGACGCAGCGACGCCCGACGCAGCGACGCCCGACGCAGCGACGCCCGAAGCGGTGGCGGCCGGCGCGGGGGCCGTGGCCACGGCTGCCGCGCCACCCGGGCGGGCGGCCTCGGGCCAGTCGTCCCCGCCCGCACCGGCCGTCGCGGCAGCGTCGTTCCCCGCCGGCTGCCCGGCGCCTCCCGGTCGGGCCGGTTCCGGCCAGTCCTCGTCGTCGTCCCCGCCAGCACCCGTGCCGCCAGCACCCGTCCCGCCCGCGGCCGTCCCGTGTGCGGCCGTCCCGTGTGCGGCCCTCGCGGAAGCGGCCGGACTGGCCTGGGGGCGGGCCGGACCACCGGATGGCTCCGACGCGCGGGCAGCTCCACCGGACGGGCCGGCGGTGTTCCCGGGCCGGCTCCCGGTCGAGCCACCGGCATGGTTCGCCGGGGAGCCGGACGGACCGGCGTCGTCCCCTGGCCGCCCTCCGACCGAGCCACCGGCGTGGTTCCCCGGCGTGTCGGACGGGCCGGACGGACGGGCCGGCGCGGCATCCGGACCGGACGTCGGGCGTGCCGGGGTCACGTCGGTGGACGCCGTGCGGGACGAACCGGAGGGCCGGGCCGGGCCGCCGAGCGAGGCCGCACCGCGCTCACCGGCCACCTCGCAGCGGATCTGCCAGCGACCGCCCAGCTCCTCGTAGAGCGCGTCGGTGAGCACCGCCGCGTGGTCGGCCATCATCTTCGCCAGCACCGTCGACTTCACGGTCAGCACCAGCGTGTCGCCGTCCAGGTCGCGGACCACCGCGTCGCGCATCAGCGCCGCGATCCGCTTGTTGCTCCGGTTGACCTTGCCGACCACCTCGGCCCAGACCCGGCGCACCGCCACGGCGTCCAGCGCGCCGGCCGGGGCCGCGCCGGGGCGCGGCGGCTCCGGGGTGGCCGGATCGGGCAGCACCGCCGAGGCCGGGACCGGTCGCCGGGCGGGAGCGCCGGACACCGGACCGTCGGCCGCGGGGCCTGGCCCCGAGGCGCCGGGGCCGCTCGCGGCCGGGTCCGCCGGGCGGGCAGCCGGGGTCGCGCGGGCACCGGCCGCCGCGGCGGCCGCACGCGCGGCGGCCGGCCCGGTCGGGGCGCCGCCAGCCGCCGGCGTGCCGGCGGTCTCCGGGTCGGGCGCGGCGGCAGCCGCGGTCTGGGTGGGAGCCGCCGGGCGTACCTCCGGGGCGGAGGCGGCCGGCGCGGAGCCGGCGGCCGCCGGCGGCAGCTCGGCGCCACCCAGGGTGAGCCGGCGCTCCATGCGCTCCAGACGCTGGAGCAGGCCACCGGACGAGTCGTCCACGCCGGGCAGCAGCATGCGGGCGCAGATCAGCTCCAGCAGCAGCCGGGGCGCGGTGGTGCCGCGCATCTCGACCAGGCCGTTGTGCACGATGTCGGCGCAGCGGGACAGGGTCGCCGGGCCGAGCCGCTGGGCCTGGGCGGCCATCCGCTCGACCTGGTCGTCGGGGCCGTCGATCAGGCCCTTGGCGGCGGCGTCCGGCACCTGCTGAATGACGATCAGGTCGCGCAGCCGCTCCAGCAGGTCGGAGGCGAACCGGCGGGGGTCGTGCCCGGCCTCCGCGACCCGGTCGACGGTGGCGTACGCGGCCGCGCCGTCCCCGGCGGCGAGCGCGTCGCACATCTCGTCGATCAGTGCGGAGTCGGTGACGCCGAGCAGCGCGGCGGCCCGGGCGTAGCTGACCCCCTCCGGGCCGGCGCCCGCGATGAGCTGGTCGAGCACGGAGAGACTGTCCCGGGCGCTGCCGCCCCCGGCGCGCACCACCAGCGGAAAGACCGCCGGCTCGACCGTCACCCCCTCGGCCTCGCAGAGCTGCTCCAGGTACGGCCGGAGCACGTTCGGCGGGAACAGCCGGAACGGGTAGTGGTGGGTCCGCGACTTGATCGTGCCGAGGACCTTCTCCGGCTCGGTGGTGGCGAAGATGAACTTGACGTAGTCCGGAGGCTCCTCGACCAGCTTGAGCAGGGCGTTGAAGCCGGCCGACGAGACCATGTGCGCCTCGTCGATGATATAGATCTTGAAGCGGCTGCGGGCCGGCGCGAAGAACGCCTTCTCGCGCAGCTCCCGGGCGTCGTCGACGCCGCCGTGGCTGGCCGCGTCGATCTCGATGACGTCGATCGACCCGCCGCCGTCGGGGGCCAGCGAGCGGCACGACTCACACTGCCCGCACGGCTCGGGAGTGGGCCCCTGCTCGCAGTTGAGCGAGCGGGCCAGGATCCGGGCGCTGGAGGTCTTGCCGCAGCCCCGGGGACCCGAGAAGAGGTAGGCGTGGTTCAGCCGCCCGCTGCGCAGTGCCTGCGACAGCGGCTCGGTGACGTGCTCCTGGCCGATGACCTCGGCGAACGTACGGGGCCGGTACTTGCGGTAAAGGGCCAGTGCCACCCGTCCCGCCTCCTCTCGACCGAGCCATTCTGCGCCGGTCGGCCCCGGGTGACCACCCACCACCCCGTGACCTGACCCGCAGGGACGTTACCGGCACCCGGAGACAGAAAGGCCCCCCGTGCACCCGTCAGAGCCCGCTTATCCTTGCTGCCTTCCGGCCCTGGGGAGGTTCACGAGATGCACGCCGCACGGGGGGTGCCGCCAAGCCTACCCGACGCGGGG
>NZ_WBKT01000037.1 GCF_008868175.1 Micromonospora sp. AMSO31t | reverse complement strand
TGCCCACCCTGCGGGACCTGTTCACCGGGGACGGCCTGCCGCCGACCGGAGGCTGGTCGCTGCCCGCCCTGTCGGCGCTGCTGCGCCTGTCGTACGGGGTGCTGGACCGGCGGCTCACCGTGAACTGGAACCAGGACCTGGCCAAGCGGGCCCACTTCGAGCACGCCGTCTGGGGGCGCGGCACCGCCTCGGGCGGCGGCATGTACCCGGTGGAGCTCTACCTGGTGGCCGGCGGCTCCGCGCCGCTGCTGCCGGGGGTCTACCACTACGGCACCGGCCCGCACGTGCTGGAACGGCTGCTGCTCGGTGACGCCGGCGACCGGGTCCGCGCCGCGGTCGGCGAACAGGCGGGCGAGGCGGACAGCTTCCTGGTGGCGACCATCCGGTTCTGGAAGAACTCGTTCAAATACAACAGCTTCTGCTACCACGTGGTCACCCAGGACCTCGGCGCCCTGCTCGGCTCCTGGGACCTGCTGGCGCGCGCCCTCGGCGTACCCCTGCCCCGGCTGCTCGGTTTCGACCCGGCGCCGGTGGACCGGCTGCTCGGCCTCGACGGCGACCGGGAGAGCGCCTTCGCCGTCGTACCCCTGACCTGGGCCGGCGCCGAGCCGGCCGGACCGGCCGGGCAGAGCCCCGACGTCCGGGTCCGGTACCCGGCGTTCGAACGGTCCCGCCGGCTGCGGGAGTTCCCCGCGGTGACCGCAGTGCACCGGGCGGCGGCGGCCCCGGCCGTCCCCGCGCCGCAGGCCCTGGCCGCGGCCGCGCCCCGGGACCTGCCCGGCGAGCCCGTGGCCCTGCCCGCGCCGCTGCTGGACCGGCTGGAGAGTCCCCTGTCGACGGTCCTCGCCACCCGGTCCAGCAGCTTCGGCCGGTTCCGCCGGCCGCCCGACCTGACCGCAGCCGAACTGGGCACCACCCTCGCCTTCGCCGCCGCCGGCCGGCACCACCCGGCCGACGCCGGGCTGCCCCCGGACGCGCCGGCGCTGACCCGCCTGTGGGTGTTCGCGAACCACGTCGACGGCCTCACGGCCGGCACCTACGGCTACTGCCCCCGGCAGCACGCGCTGCTGCCCGCCGCGGCCGAACCCGACGGCGGCATGTCCGCCTTCCTGCAACAGCAGTACTTCCTCACCAACTACACGATGGGGCAGGTCGGCGCCGTGCTGGCCATCTCCGGCCGGCTGGACGCGGTGCTCGACGCCGTCGGCCCGCGCGGCTACCGGCTGCTGAATGCCGAGATCGGCGCGGTCGCCCAGCGCGGCTACTGCGCGGCCACCGCCCAGCGGATCGGCTGCGGCGCGGTGCTGGGCTTCGACAACGTCGCCATGGACGACGCCCTCGGCCGGTCCGGCACCGACGAACGGACCGTGTTGTTCCTGCTGCTCGGGCGGCACCCGGACGGCACCGCCGATCTCGTCCACCGGCTCTGACCCCCACACGTCGACGAAGGAGAGACCCGTGACGGTGTCCCTGCCCGCACCAGCGGCCGCCGAGGTGTCCTGGCGGATGCCGGAGGTGTTCATGCTGCGCACCGCCGGCCTGCCGCTGGAGGTCGCCGACCGGCTCGCCTTCGACCGCAGCGCCGCCTGGGCCCGCCGCGCACTGGACCTGGAGGACCGGCTCCGGGCGACCGGCCCGCCGCTGGCCGACGCGCTCCAGGAGGCGGTGGCTCGCAACCTCGCCGACGACCGGCTGCGGCGGCGGCTCATCCGGCTCCGCCGCGACGTGTGGAACCTGCGCCGGCCCGACCCCGCCGACGCCGACGCCTGGCCGGCGGCGGAACTGGGCGCCGACACGCACCGGATGCTGGCCGCCTGGCTGGACACCTTCGCGGCGTACCGCCGGGAGCTGGCCGACGGCGCGGCGGTGCTGGCCGCGGAGCTGGCGCAGCGCCGGGACGTGCTGCGCGAGCTGGCCGACGACCCGGACCTGCGCGGCGGCATCCTGCTCGCCTCGCCGTCGCTCGACCAGTACCTGCCCACCTACCTGGCCGCGCCCGGCCGCCTCGGCAAGCGGGCCCGCCGGGTGGAACGGTCCCTGCTCGAGTACGCGTTCCGCACCGCCTGCAAGACCAGCCCGTTCAGCCGGCTCACCACCGTCAACGTCGGCACCTTCGCCCCGAGCGCCGGTTCGCTGCTCGACGTCGAGCCGGCGGTCGACCACACCGGCGACGCGAAGCGGGGCGCGGCCCGGCTCAACCTGGCCGCGCTGGGCCGGCTCTCGGCCGTCGTCCTCGCCGACGAGACGCTGCGCGCGGACCTGCCGGTGGCCCTCACCACCGGCTGGCGCATCGAGCGCGGCCGGCTGCGCTACCTGCGCCGCCGCCGCACCAGCTCCGAGGACGGCGAGGCCGCCATCACCCTCGAGTCGATCCACGAGTCGCTGTTCGTGCTGCCCACCGGCCGGGTGCTGCACGACATCCTGGCCGCGCTCGACCGCGGCCGGGTCCGGCGCCTCGCCGACCTGGTCGACGAGCTCACCACCGACGACCGGCCCGCCGCGGAGATCGCGCAGTACCTGCACCACCTGCTGCGGGTGGGCCTGCTCGTGGTGCCGAACCTGCACCTGGACATCCACGCCGACGACCCGGTCGAGGGCTACCGGCGGGCGCTCGGGGAGATCGGCCGCGACTGGGCCGACCGGCTCGCCGAGCGGGTGGGAACCGCCAACCGCCTCGCCACCGGCTACCCCGATCACGACGTGGCGGGCCGCCGCCGGGTACTCGCCGACATCCGGCGCGAACTCGTCGCCGCCCACACCGACCTCGGCCGCGCCGACGTGCCCGCCCCGCGGACCCTGCTCTACGAGGACGCCACGCTGCGCACCGGCCGGCCGGTCACCGCCGACCGGACCCGCTGGGAACGCGACGTCCTGCCCGGCCTGCGGGCGCTGGCCCGCATCATGCCCGTGTTCGACATCAACCTGCCCCGCCGGCTGGCCACCAAGGGCTTCTTCCGGGCCCGCTACGGCGCCGGCGGGCGCTGCGACGACCTGCTCACCTTCGCCCACGAGTTCCAGCAGGACTTCTTCGAGCACTACAGCGGGCGGATGATGCGCCGCCGGGCCTTCGACGCCGACAACACCTACGTGCGGCAGGAGAACTGGTTCAAGCAGGACGAGATCACCGCACTCGACGACGCCCGCGTCGAGATCGCCCGGCGGATGAACGAGGCGTACGACCGGCTGCCGGCCGGCGCCGAGGAACTGCGCCTGGACGACGACGTCATGACCGACGTGGCCGCCATGGTGCCCGAGACCCTCGGCACGCTCGACCCCCGGTCGTTCTTCCTCCAGATCGCCGACCAGGGCGACCGCCACCGGGTGGTGGTCAACCGGATCTACTCCGGCATGACCCTGCTGTTCTCCCGCTTCGCCCACCTCTTCGCCAACCAGGACCTCGCCGGCACGCTCCGCGCCGAGCTGGCCCGGCTGGCGCCGCCCGGCGCCGTGCTCGCCGAGCTGAAGGGCGGGTACGACGCCACCAACCTCAACCTGCACCCGGCGGTCACCCCGTACGAGCTGGTCTGCCCGGGGGAGGTCAGCTTCCGGCCGGCCGCCGAGCAGATCCACATGGACGACCTCAGCGTCGAACACGACCCGGTCACCGACCGGCTGCTGCTGCGCTCGCGCCGGCTCGACGCCGAGGTCATCCCGGTCTACCTGGGCTTCCTGCTGCCCATGGCGCTGCCCGAGGTGCAGCAGGTGCTGCTCACCTTCGCCTACCTGGGCATGGCCCAGCCCGACCTGTGGGCCGGCACCACCGTGCCGCTGCCCGGGCACGGCATCGCCGGCTACCCCCGCATCGTGCACGGCGACCTCGTGCTGCAACGCCGCATGTGGAAGCTGCACCCGGACCACCTGCCGCCGCCGCGCACCCCGGAGCAGAGCGACGCCGACTGGTTCCTGCGCTGGCAGCGCTGGCGCCGCGACAACAACCTGCCCCGCCGGGTCTTCGCCACCCCCGAGGGCACCCGGCTCACCCCGGCCGCCGACGGCGGCCAGCCCGCCGCGCAGCCGGGCGGCCGGCCCGACCACAAGCCGCTCTACGTCGACTTCGACAGCCACTTCTGCCTGCAACTGCTGGAGGCGACCGGGCGGGGGGCGGGCAGCCGCCTGGTGCTCACCGAGATGCTGCCGGACCGCGACGAGCAGGTGCTCCGCGGCCCCGGCGGCACCCACGTCACCGAACTGACCGTGGAACTCAACGGCGTCCGCGCCGGAAAGGTGGATGACCGATGACGCCCTTTCCCTCCCCGGTCGAGCACGACTGGCTCAGCGTCCACGTCTTCTACGCCAGCAACGCCAACCCCATGCTGGTCGAGGGGGTCCGGCCGCTGGTCGACGAGCTGCGAACCGAGGGGCTCATCAGCCGGTACTTCTTCATCAAGTACTGGATGGAGGGGCCGCACGTACGGCTGCGGGTGCTGCCCGCGCCCGGCGCCGACCCGGCGGTGGTGAAGGCGCGGGTGGACGAGGCCATCGCGGCGTTCCTGCGCCGCCGCCCCGCGCTCTACGAGGTGGACAGCGAGGGCCTGGGCGACCTGTACAAGCAGATGTTCCTGGCCGAGTACGGCCGGGAGCGCTGGGACGAGGAGTACGGCCCCGACGGCGTCATGCCGATGCGAGCCAACAACAGCTGGCACCACATCCCCTACGAGCGGGAGTACGGCCGCTACGGCGGGCCGGCCGGGATGGAGCTGGCCGAGTGGCACTTCGAGCACTCCAGCGACGTGGTGCTGGACCTGCTGGCCACCACCAACGTGCACGTGCGCCCGGTGCTGCTCGGGCTGTCCGCCCAGCTCACCATGATGATGTGCGCGGTCTTCCTCACCGACGACGAGCGGATCGCCGGGTTCCTCGACGAGTACCGCCGGTTCTGGGAGGTCTCCTACTCCGAGCCGAGCGACGACTACCACGCCAGCTTCGACAACAGCTACCGCCGCATGGACGCCGCGCTGCGCGACCGCCTCGCCCAGATCCGCGCGGGCGCCCGGGAGCACGCCGACGTCCGGCCCGGCGGCGTCGAGGGCCGCTGGTCGGCGCACTGCCGGGAACTGCGCGACCGGGTGGTGGCCGCCACCGAACGGGGCGACCTCGTGTTCCAGCGCGGCGGCGCCGAGCCCACCGGGGTCCGTGACCTGGACGCCGCCCTGCCCATCCTGCTCAGCTCCTACGTGCACATGACCAACAACCGGCTCGGCGTGAGCATCCTCGACGAGATCTACCTCTCGTACGTGCTGCGGACCGCCCTGCTCGACGACCTCGCCCCGGCCGGCCCACGATGACCACGACGGACGCCACCTGGACCCGGCCCCGCCTGCGGGCCGAGGTCGTGCTCGGTCCCGGCCAGTGGCGAGGGGAGAAGCTGGTCCACCACGTCAAGGACCCGGAGACCGGCTGGTTCTACCGCGTCGGGCCGCGCGAGCACTTCCTGCTGTCCCGGATGGACGGCACCCGCACCCTGGACGACCTGGCCACCGACTACGCGGCCACCTTCGGAAAGCGGCTCGGGCCGGAGAACTGGCAGCAGCTCTTCGGCATGCTGCACCAGCGGCAACTCCTCGACGGCGCCACCGACCCGGCGGCCCTCGCCCGGCTCACCGACACCGCCGCCGAGGGCGCGGCCCGCAGCCGGCGGGGCCCCCTGTCGGCACGGTGGCCGCTCTACGACCCGGACCGGTTCTTCGACCGGCTGCTGCCCCGACTGGCCCCGCTGTTCACCTGGTGGTTCGTGCTGCCGGCGCTGCTCGTGGTGCTGGCGCTCGCCGGGTACGTGGCCCTGCACCTGCCGGCGCTGGTCGACGTCGTCGCCCGGGGCGACCGGCCCCTGGTCGCGATCCTGGCCTCGGTGGTGATCACCTGGTTGATTGTCTTCCTGCACGAGTGCGCGCACGGCCTGACCTGCCGGCACTTCGGCGGAAGGGACACCGAGATCGGCGTCATGTGGCGCTTTCCCATGCTGGCCCCGTACTGCAAGGTCGACGACATCGTGCTGTTCACCGCGCGCCGGCGGGTCGCCACCGCCTTCGCCGGGGTGTTCGTGAGCATGCTGGCCCTCGTGCCGTTCGCGGCGCTCTGGATCTGGGGCGGTCCCGGGGCGCTGCACGACCTGGCCGGCACCATGCTGCTGTTCGGCACCGCGACCGCCGCGCTCAACCTGGTGCCGTTCCTGCGGCTCGACGGCTACTACATGCTCAGCCACGCCTTGAACCTCGCCGACCTGCGGACCGACAGCTACCGCTTCTGGGGCCGGCTGCTCCGCCGCGGCCCGGTGGCGGTACGCGGCTACCGGCCCCGGGACCGGGCGGCGTACGCCCTCTACGGGCTGGCCTCGCTGGTGTTCGCCGTCACGCTGGTCACGCTGCTCGTGCGCTACTGGTACGTCACGCTGGCCCGCTGGACCGGCGGCGGGTGGGCCGTGGCGATCCTGGTCGCGGAGGCGCTGGTGCTGCTCGCGCTGGCCGGCTGGCTCGCCCGTCGCCGGGCCGCCGGAACGGCCCGGCCGGGCTGACGTGCGGCGGTCAGCCTTGCCACCTGTCGACCGACCGTGCCCGTGCACCGGGACAGGTGACACGGCTCGGCATGAGGGTGCGGGCGATCACGCGCCGTCGCCGAGCTGCCTGAGCCATCGACGGACCGCGGCGAAATCCGCCCCGGTCAGGCCCACGTAGGGGTCCACACGTCGCAGCAGCGTCGGAGCCTGGTGCTGTGCCGCCAGCCATCGCCGGTCGGCATCAGTTGTTTCGTCGTCGAACCAGACGAACGGACGGGCACCCGCCCACCGGGTGAGGAACACGGTCTTCCAGTGCAGGCCGCGCGCCGGATCCTCGTCGTCGTCCGGCCATTCGACGACCGGCAGGTCCGGAAGCCCGAGCCGCGGCGAGATGACCTCGTTCGCCTCCGCCATCCACGTCGTCGCCCAGACCAACTCGCACCCCAGTGCCAGCAGCCTCGGCCCGTCCTCCGGGTCGAGGCGATCGAGCAGAGGGTTGCCACGATCGTCGAACGGCTGCGCCACGGCACGGTCCAGAGGCCGGGCCTTGAAGGGGATCAGCGGGCCGTCAACATCGAGGAAAAGCAGCGGGCTGTCGGTGGGGCAGGAGATCACGCTCGAACCGTACTGAGGGCTCACCGGGCTGAGCCAGGTGCGCCCACTCGCCTGGGGGAGGACCGGCTCGTCGCTGCACGCACCTCTCGTAACGCCCTCAGAACTCCCGGTCAGCGGCGGATCAGCCCTTCGGCTGGAGCGAGCCTGTCCCATCCCTGTGCTCTACTCCCGCCATGCATGTCGTCGTCACAGGCGCGCTCGTTGAGAACGGCGCGGTCCTGCTAGTGCACCGCAGGCCGACCAAGCGGGCCTTCCCAGACGTCTGGGATCTGCCCGGGGGGCAGGTCGAAGCGGGTGAGTCGGAACTACAAGCCCTCGCGCGTGAGATGCACGAGGAGCTCGGTGTTCACATCGTGGCGGAGTCCGCTTCACGGTTGGGCGTCGTGCATGCCAGCGTCGGTGAGGACGCCGTTCAGGTGGGCGTCTGGCAGATCGGAGACTGGGTTGGCTCTCCGACCAACCGTGCACCTGACGAGCATGACGACATCGCATGGGTCGGGATCGGCGAGCTGGGCGGCCTCCCCCTCGTGGATGGCGTCTTGGCGGCGTTGCTTCGTTCTGTGCCCGATCCTGACCGGCTGTTTCGTCGCGATGAAGCACGGACAGCCGCATCGCCGAGCGGTCCAGAGGTCCATCGCCCTGCATCGCCATGATCGGGCCTTTCGAGGGTCCCTCGCGGTGGGTAGCGATCGGTCGGCGGCAGATTAGGATGCCGGCGGTGGTCGACGGTGACGACAAGGCCGTGGCCTGTTGATTGGAGTCGCGGTGACCGCTACGCCGGATCGTGGAGTGGTGCCAGCACAGGGTGCCTTGGCGGTCTATCCCGGCACCTTCGATCCGTTCACCCCGGGGCACCACGACCTGGTGGCCCGTGCCCGGGTGCTCTTCGACCGGATCATCGTGCTGCTGGCGGTGAACCCCGACAAGCAGCCGACCGCCTAGGCCGCGACCAGGGCCGCACGTGTACGGGACGCCATGCCGACCGCCTGGGCCAATGTCGAGGTGGACACCTGGACGGGCCTGACCACCGCCTACTGCATGCGCCGTGGCGCAACGGTCATCGTCCACGGTCGCGCGCGCCTACCGCTCCGCCCGCGAGCAGCACTGCCTGGGCCACGTGACCATGTTTGACTCTCGGTGCCCGGAGTGTGGTCGACGAGGGTTGGTCGACAAGCAGGAACGCCGCGGCCACCTCTGCTGGGCCTGCTCGGCGGCGGCCACCTGGGAGTCACTCGACCCGGACGTGCGGTCCGCGATCGATGCCGCGATCCGCCGCGGACTGATACTCGGGCTGATTGCCATGCGCGACGCCACACCGCCGATCCGACTGCCCCATGCTGCCGACCTGCTCCACTACCGGCTTGGTTCAGGCGTGGGCCCCGAAACGGTCGGCCAGTAGCCGGTCGCGCCCCTCGCCGCAGTTGTGCGTCTCGGCGGTTCCACGTGGCGCGTCCGGCCGGCGTCAGGTGAGCCGCAGATTGTGCTGTTCGAGGGCGGCCTCGATGATGTTCAGTGCCTTCGGACCCATGCCGTGCAACCTGGCCAGCTCTGCGCGCGGCACACCCGCGAGCTGGCGTAGCGCGCTGTAGCCGGCGGCGTTCAGCGCCCGCGTCGCCGGCGCGCCGATCTTCGGCAAGGTGTCAAGAGACGGGTCCACCGCTCGATGCTAGACCGTCGATCGCACGCCGATGCCCTCGTCGCGGGCAGATGAGGATGGAGCGAGCCGTACCTCTATGGAGGGACAGCCCACCACCGCGCACCCTGACCTCGACCCCTCCAACATTCATGGTCATGCACTAGCCGGCGCATCCCGGCGAATGCAGCCAGGGCGCGGCCTTGGGCGCCGCCGCGATCAGGGCGACCGCGAGCGCCGTGACCACCGCCTGCCCGATCCGGCCGGGCGTGATCCCCGGCGTGGTGTCCAGCACGTAGTTGGCATACCCGTTCGCCGCCGCGTCGCTGGCGAGCAAGGCACAGCCGAGCAGCAGCCCTTCGATCCGGCGCATCGCCAGCAACAGCGCCGCGAGCGGGTCGAACACGGTGAGCGAGGTGAAGTACACCATCAGCCAGACGGGGGTGGATGGCCTTGTACCACCCGGCCGAACACCGAGCAGATCGCCCAGGTGCACGATCCCTCCGTACGCGAGGACGCAGGCGGCGGCGATCACGACAACCCGAACCCACCCGGGCGCCCCGGCCCACCGCCGAAGCCATATCCGTCTCACCGCCACTGGCCCCCTTCGGGTCGGGCAGTGGCCCGCCCGCCCGCCGCATCGATGCTAATGCGGCGTCCAGAGACGCTTGCCGCGCCGGCTCCAGACGACGACCAGCGGCATTGGAGTCATGCCGGGGCCCCGCGGGGGCAGCAGTTCAGACTCGTGGGCAGGTGAGTGACTTGCGCATCTGTTGTGTCACGACGCGATAGCCGGACGTCTCATACAGCCGGATCGCCCGGGCGTTGTCGCGGAAGACGTTGAGCTCCAGGCGGCCCACGCCACGAGATCGCACCGAGTCCTCCGCAGCAGCGAGGAGTGCGCGTCCGTAGCCGGCCCCGCGGTACGCCTCATCGATCTCGATGTCGTAGATGAACGCGCAGTCGGGCGCACCGCGCGGATGCGTCAGGCCCAGCCATAACACGCCGACATAGCTGTCGTCGGGGAGCATGGCCCGCAGGAACAGCATTCCGGCAGTCGCAAAGCCATCCGGCAACAGGACCTCGTGTGCCTTGGTGGCCAACTTGAGGGCCTCGTCCGCGGACCAGTTTCCGGCTGCTACCTGCTCGTCGGCGTATGCCCGGATGGTACGCGCACGCCACTCCTCGAACTCGTTCCTCGTCATGTCCCGCACGATCAACCCAGGCACAGCGTGATGGTCCCACGCCAATCGGTGGACGGCTGCCCGGTTATCCGCGGAGCGTAAACGAAGCACGCCGACATGCTCCACTACCGGCTCCGCTCCGGGCTGGGTTCAGACGCGGGTGGCCAGAGCCGGTCAGGCGCCGCCGGGCAGTTCAGGGTGCCGCACCGAGCAACTGCTCGATGATGTCGGCCAGCTCTCCCACTGGACGTTGGCCGTCGAGTTCACACGTGGCGCCGCGCCGGAGCAACGGCTCCACCTCGCGCACGTAGCGCGCGATCTCGGCGCGATGCTCGGCGGTCTTCCCGTACGGATTGGTCGATCGCGCCGTGACCCGATCGAGCAGGACGCCGAGTGGTGCACTCAGCAGGACCACGTGGTCGAAACGGTCGTAGAAGCGGCCCTGGTTCGCCACCGTCCCCGATACGACGACCTCGGGCCGGTCTGCGAGCAGGGCTGTCATCCGTGGTTCGTCCCACTCGCCGTCCGGCAAGCTCCAACCGTCATAGTCGGTGTCGATGGTGTCGTAGCCGCGGCGGGACAGCTCGGTCAGCAGCGTGGTCTTTCCCGCCCCCGACATGCCCGTCACCAACACTCGTGCCACCCCTCGACCCTACGTAGGTCGGGTGCGCACGGGCGCGGCGTGGTCAAGGTGAAGAGCCGGAGTCGTCACTCATATCCCATGGCCGGGATGATCTTGCCCAGCGACTCCTTGACGAACTCGCGGGTGTCGTCGTCGAACTGGTTGTTGCGGTTCGCAAGCTTGTGCGACTGAAACGTCGAGGGGGTGGCGAAGTCGTCGACGTCGAGCCGTTCGAACAGTGCCTTGCGCTGCCCGGGCCAGTCGGCTGCGAGATCTTCCGCTTTCACCTCGATGTATCGCCTGCCCGTCAGGTCGACCGTGTTCTTCCAGGTGAGCCATCGGTGGTAGATGGGCTTGAGGTAGGCGAGCGCGCCGTCGACGGTGGGCGGCGCCCAGGGCTGGGCCAGGTGGGAGGCGAGCACCGAGACCGGGTGACGCTTGATGTGCACGATGGTCGCCTCGGGGACCAGCTCCCAGAGGAAGTCCATGCACAGCAGGTTGAACGGTGTCTTCTCGCACCAGGTCGGCTTGCCCGCGTCGGCGGCTGCTCCGCCGAACAGAGTGTCGATCAGGCCCCGCAAGATGCCGAGCAGTTCGCTCCGGTCGCTGAAATACCTGGGGACTGCCCGCCGGCGGCTCGGCGGCGCGAACGGCCCGGCGGGTCGGTCGGCGTTCCCGAAACCTTCCGCGGGCGCAGGCTCTTCGAAGGTGTACGCGATCAATTGCGGCCAGAGCTGTTGCACCGCGTCCCGGTAGCGCTGCTCGCCGACGAGTTCGGGGACGGTCTTGCCGCGATCGTCGCGCCGGCCGGGCACTCGTACGGTGAGGAAGTCGCTGAGCCGGTGCAGGGCGTCCTCACCGACGGTGGGGTCGTACCGAACGGTGAGCGCGTCGGCCAGGTCCCGCAGGCCACCCGGGTCGACGAGGAAGTGGGTCTCCATGGGAATCCGATGGATCAGCGGATGTTCACCGATGATGTCGGCGATCCGCGAGGTGCCCGAACGACCCGTACCCGCGACGAAGATCGGTGTGGGGGAGGACATGACGAGCAGCCAACGCTCGGCCCGGCACAGGTGCAAGCCATTTAACCCCTTCACCCGCTGCTACGGGCCGGACCGCACGCCTTGTCCCGCCGTACCATCCTCCGGTGATCTCCTCCCGCCGACGGCTCGTCGTCGCGTGCGTCCTCCTGGTGCTGGAGGCGGTGGCGTTCGCGCTGTTCGTCACCGAGTCCGTGGCGGGTGCGATCGCCGCCGTCGGGCTCACCTGCGTGTCGTTGTGGGTGCACGTCGTCCTGCACGAGTGCGGGCACCTCGTCGTGGCGAAGCTGCTGCGCCTGCCGGTCATCGCGGTCCGTATCGCACCTTTCACGGGCTGGCGGAGCGAAGTGTGGGTCCGGCCGACGCCGACGGCGACCGCGTTGCCGCTGCGGATGGTGCTGTTCTACCTCGGTGGCCCGATGGCGAACCTGTGCGCCGCGACGGTGCTCGGTGCCGCAGCGGCGTTGACGAGCACGGCGTTGACCCGCGTCGTACTGCTCGGCGCGGCGCTCGTCGGGACGCTGCTCGGGGTGGTCAATCTCGTTCCCGGCACGTCACCCCGCAGTGACGGCCGGAACCTGCTCCGCTGGCTGTCGGCGCCGACGGCCACCCGCGCTGCGCTACGGGCGGGCTACTACCAGGAGGAGGTCAGCCGGACGTTGCGAGCGATGGCCCGAGGGGACCATCGCCTCGGAGATCCTGTTCCCGACGGCAACGACCCGCTACTCGCGCTCGCCGCCTTCCAGCGGCGCTGGAGCACGGGGCACGGCCAGTCGGCGGCGGATCTCATCGCCGACGCCGAGGCGCTCGCGGCGCTGGCCCGCGCCGACAGCACCGATCCCGTGGCCGCCGCCGCGATCGGGCAGGTGCTGACCGTCCAGTTCGGGTTGTGGTACCTGTACGACGCGGTGGTGACCGGTGCACCAGTCGCACACCGAGAGGTCGTGGAGATCTCGGAACTGGCCCAGCTCGCCTTCCACGCGCAGCCGCACCAGTTGTCCGCTCGTGTCGCCATGAGCCTGGCGCACCTGCTCAACCAGCGGCCGGAGCAGGCGCGGTCGCTGCTACTCGACATCCGGGCGGGTGTCGACCTGCCAGACCTGTGCCACGTCGCGTTCCTCCTGGCGGCCATCGCCGAGTGTTACCTCGGCAACCACGCTGCTGCGGACGCCCTCATCCGGGCGGTCGGCGGCGGCTACCCGCAGTTGACGCAGGTCGCTGTCGCGATCCGCGCCGCCGACTCGCTGCCGCGCCTGTTCGCCCGGGCATCGATGGCTGACGCCTGACCGGCGTGCCCGCCTGGGCAGACGCGGATCAACGGTCAGCGGGATCGCCGGGCCGCCGGAACACCGGTCGGGGCACCCGTCACGCCCCGACGGTCTGCGGATCGCCGGCGGCGTCGTGGGCGGCCATCGTCTCCTGCCGGAGAGGTTCCTCGCGCAGGATGGCGCAGTGCAGCCACGCGTCCGGGATGCCGAACCCGTCCACCAGCGTCCGCAGGTGCGGGCGCAGCTCCTTGAGCAGGCCGTTAACGACTCCGGTGACCGCCTTCGAGCGGGCCGGCGTGAGCCGGCCGTGCTCCAGCAGCCAGCCCTTGTTGGCCTCGATGACGCTGAGCGCGTACAGGTCACAGACCCGGGAGAGCAGCGCCCGGACCGCCGGGTCGGCGGTGTCCTCGATGCCGGCGACGAACGCCTCCAGGGTGACCCGGTCGATGTGCGCGGCCGCGACGGCGAGGACGTGGTCCTGGACGTCGTTGAAGATGTCGAAGGGGTGATCCTTCTTCGTGGCCGCGCCGTTGCGGAGGCGGCGGACCGCGCCGTCGAGCAGGTGCCGCTCGCGGTCCTCGAAGACCTTGAGCTGCCAGCCGCGGTCGGTGACGGCGACCTCCTCGTCCCGACCGGGCACGGCGCTGATCAGCCGCTCGATGAGCGACCGGGCGGCGGTGCGTTCGAGCACCAGCTCGCGGACGTGTTCGGCGACGAAGGAGGCGCGCCCCCAGCCGTCCAGCGAACCGAACGCGTCACGGTAACCGGTGAGCAGGCCCTTGGCCACGAGTTGCAGCAGCACCGTGTTGTCGCCCTCGAACGTGGTGAAGACGTCGGTGTCGGCCTTGAGGCTGGGTAGCCGGTTCTCGGCCAGGTAGCCGGCGCCGCCGCACGCCTCGCGGCACATCTGGATGGTGCGGGTCGCGTGCCAGGTCTGCGCGGCCTTGAGGCCGGCGGCCCGGGACTCCAGCTCCCGCTGCCGGTGCTCGTCGACCGGGCCGTCGCCGCCCTGGACCTCATGCAGCGCGGCGACCAGCTCGGTCTGGGCGAAGTGCAACGCGTACGTGGTGGCCAGGGCGGGCAGCAGCTTGCGCTGGTGGGCCAGGTAGTCGTTGAGCAGCACCTCCCGATCCGCGTCGGGCGTGCCGAACTGCCGGCGGATGTCGCCGTAGCGCACGGCGATGGCCAGCGCCGACTTGGTGGCCGCCGACGCGGCGCCGCCGACGCTCACCCGGCCGCGCACCAGGGTGCCGAGCATGGTGAAGAAGCGGCGGGAGTCGTTCTCGATCGGGCTGGAGTACGTCCCGTCCGGCGCGACCTGACCGTACCGGTCCAGCAGCATGTCCCGCGGCACCGTCACGTGGTCGAAGCTGAGCCGCCCGTTGTCCACGCCGAGCAGGCCGGCCTTGGCGCCCGCGTCGCCGATGGTCACGCCGGGCAGGGGGTTGCCCTGCGCGTCGCGGATCGGGACCAGCCACGCGTGGACACCGTGCCGCCGCCCGTTGGTGACCAGCTGTGCGAAGACCACCGCCATCCGCCCGTCGCGCGCCGCGTTGCCGATGTAGTCCTTGCGGGCGGCCTCGTGCGGGGTGTGCAGGTCGAAGGTCTGCGTGTGCGGGTCGTACGTGCAGGTGGTGCGCAGTTGCTGGACGTCGGAGCCGTGACCGGTCTCGGTCATCGCGAAGCAACCGAAGATCCTGCCGGAGATGATCTCCCGCAGGTACGCGTCGTGGTGCCGTTTCGTGCCGAGGGCGCTGACCGCGCCGCCGAACAGGCCCCACTGCACGCCCGCCTTGACCATCAGCGACAGGTCGACCTGCGCCAGCATCTCGGTGGCGACGATCGAGCCTCCCACGTCGTTCCTGCCGCCGTACTCGGTCGGGAAGGCCGCTGCGATCCCCAGCTCGGTGGGGAGTTCGGTGAGCAACCGGGTGATCCGCGCACGGGCCTGGTCGCCGGTCTCGCCGTAGACCGGGAGGAAGCGCGCGTCGAGGTGGTCCCGGAGCGCGTTGCGGACGTCGGCCCGCGGCCCGTCGAGCACCTCCCGCAGGCGAGCGAGGTCGATGTGATCGGACATGGGCACCCCTCCGCTGACGGACATATGGGTACAGTCTGTACTCGATCAAGGTTACCGGCCGGTTGCGTGGCCCGCCGGGCCACGCCGCGGTGAGACCGGACACCCTCGCAACTCCCGCCGCGCGCCATCCCTCGGGCGGCCGGATGGTAGCGGGCGACGGTCATGCCGGTCGTCGTCGGCATCGGCGGCGAACAGGTCGAACGTCGGCGGGAGGCCCGGTCGGCGATTCCGGAGCGGTCGGTGCCCGGTCACCGGGACCTTGCCGAGATCGATTCACGAGCGTAGGAAGAAGCACCACCCGTCGACCGCCACGTCGACGCACCGTCCAGTGTCGAAGGAGGAGCGCGTGACCACACTCCGACGGCTCCGTCTCGCCGTGTCCGTGCTGGTGACCGCGGGCACCATGCTGCTCGGCACCGCCGCCGCCGCGGCGCCGGCCGCGACTCCGCCGCCGGCCGGAGACCGGACGTGCGACCCCATCGACCCGACGGCCTGCCTGCTGCCGTTCCCGAACGACTACTTCACCGTGCCGGACCGGACCAGCCCCACCGGCAAGCGGGTGCGGATCGCGACCTCGGCGATGCCCGCCAACGTCCAGGGGGCGCCGATCGACCCGGCGGAGTGGAACCGGCAGGACGGGTTCAGCCCCGGCTCGCCGATCCTGGTGCGCGTGCCCGGCCTCGACGCCGCGGCGACCGGTATCCCGCCGGTCACCGACATCGGCCGCTCGCTGGCACCGGACGCGCCGATCGTGCTGCTCAACGCCCGGACCGGCGAGCGCGCCCCGTACTGGGCCGAGCTGGACGCGCACGCCGCCGGCCAGCCCGACCGGCAACTGCTGATCATCCGGCCGGCGGTCGCGCTGACCGAGGGCACCCGGTACGTCGTGGGCCTGCGCGGCATGCGCGACGGCGCGGGGGCGACGATCCCGGCGCCGAAGGCGTTCCGCGCGTACGTAACCGGTGCCGGCCTCCGCCACCGGGACGGTCGCGCCGCGCAGATGAAGCGGATCCTCGCCGACCTGAGCCGGACCGGCGTCAAGCGGCACAGCCTCTACCTGGCCTGGGACTTCACGGTGGCCAGCCGGCACGGGCTGACCGGGCGGATGCTGGCGGTCCGCGACAGCGCGTTCGCCGCCCTCCGCCGGGCCGCACCGTCGTTCACCATCACCCAGGTGACCGACTACCCGCCGGAGCAGGAGCCGCTGATCGCCCGGCAGGTGACCGGGACCATCGACGTACCGTCCTACCTGACCGGCGACGGCGGGCCCGGTTCCCGGCTGCACTACGGACCGGCTGGCGGCGACGGTACGCCACCCGCACCGAACGCCCTGCCCACGCCGTCCGGCGCGACGGTGGCGGCGGACTTCGTCTGCAACATCCCGCGCAGCGTGTCCGCCGCGAAACCGGCGCACCTCTCGCTCTACGGCCACGGCCTGCTCGGCCGGCCCACCGAGATCAACGCCGGCAACGTCAAGACGATGTCGAACACGTACGACTTCAGCTTCTGCGCGACCAGTTGGATCGGCATGGCCGCGGCCGACGTCCCCTACGTGGCCGGCGCCTTCACCGACCTGAGTGCCTTCCCCGCCGTGGTGGACCGGTTGCAGCAGAGCTTCCTGAACTTCCTCTTCCTGGGCCGCGCGATGATCCACCCGGGCGGGTTCGCCGCCCACCCGGCGTTCCGGGACGCCGCCGCGCGGCCGCTGATCAACGTGGCCGGCGGGCTGCACTACGACGGCAACAGCCAGGGCGGCATCAACGGCGGCGCGCTCACCGCCATCGCCCAGGACTGGACCCGGTCGGTGCTCGGCGTGCCGGCCATGAACTACTCGACGCTGCTGCAACGGAGCGTGGACTTCGCCCCGTTCCAGCAGGTCATGGACGGCTCCTACCCGGACAAGGTCGACCAGCAGCTGATCCTCGCGCTGCTCCAGATGCTGTGGGACCGCTCCGAGGCCAACGGGTACGCCCAGCACATGACCGACCGCCCGCTGCCGGGCACCCCGGCGCACCAGGGGCTGATGCACGTGGCCTTCGGCGACCACCAGGTCTCGCCCGCCGCGGCCGAGGTGCAGGCGCGCACGATCGGCGCCCGCATCCACACGCCCGCGCTCGCCGACGGCTGGTCGGCGGACGTGCGGCCGTACTGGGGCATCGCGCCGATCCGCAGGTACCCGTACGCGGGGTCGGCGATCGTGATCTGGAACAGCGGCACGGCGTACGCGCCACCGCCGACGAACCTCGCCCCAGCCGGGCCGGAGTACGGGGAGGATCCGCACGAGTTCCCGCGCGCTCAGGCCGGGGCCCAGCGACAGAAGGCGGTGTTCCTGCTCACCGGCAAGGTCGTCGACGTCTGCGCGGGCACACCCTGCCCGTAGAAGGGGCCGTGACCGCGGGGGACTCCGGGATGACGCCCGGTCCGCACTCGGACCCAGATTCTGACCATCTTCTCGGCAGATCGGCGCCGCCATCGCTCCTCGCCTCCTGGGTGCATGAGCTGCGGGTGATCCGACGGCGTTCGCTGTCGGTATGGGCGCTGGTCGCCGCTGTCGCCGCGGGGGTAGCCCGTCGGTGATCGCCGCCGCACCATCTACTGAGGAGGTCCGTGCACGTTCGCCGGGGGCCCCGGGCGAAATACCCGCCTCACCAGGACGAACGAAGTTCAACTAACCAAATTGGCTCTGAGGCCACAAACGGCTTCGAACTGCAAGGCATTGAGATTCCCATCTCCGCTGACAGGATTCCTGGTCGACGAGGGGAAACCAACTCTATGCTTGCCGCCGGAATGCCTGCGGCTCATCCGGGCCGAGGGAAAGCACCAATACGAGGATTTGCGAATGCGCCGGGATTTCGCTCTGAACAACGGCACTGCTGGCGCCAGCGAAATGACACCAAACGGCGAATCGCCAACCTCTACCGCAGAGGGCGTCGCGCGCCGATCCGCGGTCGCCGAGGAACAAGAGTTTCTCGACCTGGCCACGGCCCGGCGCGACAGGCTTGTCGACCACCTGCAGGCCGAGCTTTCGTCAGACCCCCTGGACGCGTTGGAACGGGCGCGGCAGCGCATGCTCCGCCAGCAGTACGAGGAGCTACGGCGAGCACGGGAAGGGCTGGTCTTCGGCCGCCTCGACGGCCTTGATGGCACCGTGCGACACGTAGGCCGTGTCGGTCTGCGCAACGACGGCGAGGACAGTGAGCCGCTGCTGGTGGACTGGCGAGCTCCCGCAGCTCGGCCGTTTTACACCGCGACGGCTGTCGACCCACAAGGTCAGGCACGGCGCCGTCACATACGCACGACGGGATCGGCCGTCGTCGGCGTGGACGACGAGCCACTGGACGGGACCATAACGGCGGAACTCGTCGGTGAAGGCGCCCTACTGGCCGCCCTGGATGCGCGGCGCACCGGTCGTATGGCGACGGCGATCGCCACGCTGCAACGCGAACAGGATGACATCATCCGGGCCGAGGCGACCGGCCCGCTGATCGTTCAGGGCGGTCCCGGCACGGGCAAGACCGTGGTTGCCCTGCACCGCGTCGCCTACCTGCTGTTCGCCCAGCCGAAGATGGCCGACCAAGCGGTCCTGGTCCTCGGCCCCTCGCCGCGGTTCCTCCAGTACATCGCCCAGGTGCTGCCCGCGCTCGGTGAGACCGCCGTCGTCTCGGCGACCTGTGACACTCTGCTGCCCGAGATCCGCGTGGGCCGCGACGAGAGCCGGCTTCTCGCCGAAATCAAGGGCCGCGCCCTCTGGCAACCCGCGCTCGAAAACTACGTCACGTCGCTGCTCCCGCGGCCCCGTGAGCTGGAGCTGCGCTGGGAGGGCGAGTTCTACGTCATCACAGCCGAAACAGTGGCACAGGCGCTCGCCTCGGCGGTGCAGGGACGCCCGTACCACCGCGCCCGTACGGCGTTCGCCGAGCAGCTGCACCACCTCCTTGCCGACGCTGTCGTCGAGCAGCGCGAGGCGCTGATGAACGAGATGGAGGAGGGCTTCGAGGACATCCTCGCCCGCGTCGACCGGGGGATGCAGCATGACCACCATGTCGGCAGGAGGCCCACCGGCAGTGACGTCGACGGGTTGCTCTCCGAGGAGGAAATAGAGGGCCTTCGCGATCGTATTGCGGAGAACGCCACCATCGCTCGGTTCATCGAGGCATGGTGGCCCACCCTCGACGCCGAAACCCTACTGTGTGGTCTTCTGAGCGACCGCGCCCTGCTGGCCCGGTTTGCCCCGCAGTTGTCCACGGAGGAGATCACCGCCGTCTCGGCCGGGCCCGCACCGTGGGCATCGAGCGACATCCCCCTGCTCGACGCCCTGGCCGACCTGCTAGGAGAGGTCGGGGCCCCGCAACCGCAGGGCGAGTTCGTCGCCGACCATGCTCGCCGGCAGCGCGACTGGGTGTACGGCCACGTCGTCATCGACGAGGCGCAAGAGTTGTCCGAGATGCAGCGGCAGATGGTCCTACGGCGTTGTCCCAGTCGCTCCATCACCGCGGTCGGCGACATCGATCAGGCGGAGGCAGCACATCGGCACACCAACTGGGCACAAGCGGTGCAGGCTGTTTTCGGAGACCGCTGGGCCGCCGCGGAACTGACCATCTGCTACCGGACCCCGCGTGAGGTCATGGCCCTCACCGAACCCGTCCTGCAAAAGGCTGGCAGCCACAACGCGCCACCACGGGCGGTACGCTCCTCCGGTATCGCCCCCTGGGTGCTCACGATCACGCCCGCCGAGCTTGCCGGCGCCGCCGCCCACGCTGTGCGACAGCTGCAGCAACGGTGGCATGGCGGTACGGTCGGCGTCATCGCCCCCGCCGACCGCATCGCCGAACTCCTGGCCGTGCTGAGCGATGTGCCGGTGCTCACCGCGGCTCAGTCCAAGGGACTGGAATGGGACGCGACGCTACTCATCGACCCACAGGGCATCGCCGCTGAACCGCGCGGCTGGAACGGCCTCTACGTCGGACTCACCCGATGCACCCAGGAACTCGGACAGATGGTGCTCACGTAGCAACCGCCACGCTGGTGAATTGATTCGGCCCATCGGGGTGCAGCAGGTCGTCACCGAGGATGTAGACCTCCATGCCTAGCGCGCCCGGCACAGTGGACACGTGGTGCTGGCAGTGACTGACTGACAGCCGCGCCCAGCCGGTGACCGGCCCCCGGCGCTCAAGGATCCGCCACGAGCCAGGTCGTCCACTCCACGATCCTCCGACCGTCATGATCAAGCGACAGGGGCATCGCGAACCAGTGCACTGCCAGGGACTGTTGAGGGCCGTCGGTCAGCCGTTGGGGCGAGACTCGATCGCCTGCAGCGACCATTTGTTGCCGTCCGGGTCGCCGAAGTAGACGAAGTTGCCCCATGGCTGCACGTCGACCTCGCTGGCCTCGACGCCGGCGTCGAGCAGTTGCCGGCGCGCCGCCTCGGCGTCGGCGACCACGACCTGGATTTCCTGCGTGCCGGGGGCCTTGTCGGTGATGCCCTGGCCGATCACGATGGAGCAGGCGGAGCCGGGTGGGGTCAGCTGGACGAAGCGCAGGCCCTCGTGCACCGTGTGATCGTGGTCGGCGTTGAAGCCCACCTTCTGGTAGAACGCCTTGGCCCGGTCGACATCGGTCACCGGAACGGGGATGAGTTCAATCTTCCAGTCCATGGGCTCACGGTAGGACGTGGTTATGACATTCGGGCTCACCACACCATTCGGCTCAGGTCCGGGCCCCGGCCGGGCCGCTCAGCTCGGCCAGGAAGGCGTCCACGGCGGGCCGTTGCGCCGTGCCGCCGAGGGCGCGGGTGACCGCGAAGATGCGCCGCTCGGTGACCGGCTCGACCAGCGGCTCCACGTGCACCCCGGGTGGCACGTGGCGCAGCGCCAGCTCCGGCACCAGCGCGGCGCCCAGCCCGGCCGCGACGAGGTCCAGCGTGAGCGCGAAGTCGACGGAACGGTGCCGGATGTCCGGCTCGAAGCCGGCGAGCCGGCAGGCGTGCAGTGTGGACCGCAGGCACGGCGTGTGCTCGGCGCTCGCGATCCATGGCACATCGCGTAGCTCGCTCAGCCGGCCGGTGTGACGGCGCCACCCGACCGGGGTTATCAGATGCATCGGGTCGGTGGTGACCGGGTGCCGGTCCAGGTCGTCGACCAGCGGCGCGGGCACGTGGTCGTACTCCTGCAGCACCACCACGTCCAGGGTGCCGGAGCGTAGGTCGAGGCGGCTCTGCTGGTCTTCGGCCTCGACCACCCGCACGTCCAGCTCCGGGTGCTTCGTCCGCGCCCGGGCGGCGGCGGGGGCCACCAGCGCGCCGGCCGCGGAGGCGAACGCGCCGACCCGCACCGTGCCGCTGACCCCGTGACGGATCGCCGCGAGCCCGGCCACCGCCTGTTCCACCGCCCCCAACACGGTCCTCGCGTGGCTGGCCAGCACCGCGCCCGCCGGTGTGAGCACGATTCCGCGCCCGGCCCGCTCGACCAACTCGTGCCCGGACTCTCGGGACAGCTGGACGAGCTGCTGGGAGACCGCCGACGGGGTCACGTGCAGCGCCGCGGCGGCGGCGGTGACGCTGCCGCGCAGTGCGACCTCATGCAGCACGCGGAGCCGGCGAACATCAAGGTCCATGTAGGCATGCTACAGCAGCGATGAAGAACTTTGAACTGGTCCTTAAGCGTTCGCTCGGGCAGCGTAGCCGGCATGAAAGCATCGCACCGACTTCTCGCCGTGCTCGTTGCCGCCATCTGGGGCATCAACTTCGTCGCCATCGAGATGGGCCTGCGCGACCTGCCGCCGCTCGTGCTGACCGCGCTGCGCTTCGTCGCGGCGGCCCTGCCGCTGGTCTTCCTGGTGCCGCGCCCCACCGCCCGGCTCCGCTACGTGGTCGCCTACGGGCTGGTGCTCGGCGTCCTGAAGTTCGGCGCGCTGTTCACGGCGCTCGCCGCTGGCATGTCGGCCGGTCTGGCCTCGCTGGTGCTGCAGGCTCAGACGCTGATGTCGGTACTGCTGGCGGCGGCGGTGCTGGGCGAGCGGCCGGGGCGGGCGCAGGTGGCCGGCGTACTGGTCGGATCGGTCGGGATCGGCGTGCTGGCGATCGACAGCGGCGGCCACGCCACGGTGATCGGCTTCGTGCTGACGCTGTTCGCGGCGGCCAGCTGGGCCGTGGCAAATCTGGTCATGCGAGCCAGCGGCGAGACCCGACCGCTCTCGCTGCTGGTCTGGTCGAGCCTGGTGCCGCCGTTGCCGCTGCTCGGCCTGGCCGGCGTGGTCGACGGCCCACAGGCGGTGCTGGAAGCGATCACCGGCCTGTCATGGCGCGGGCTGCTCGCCGTGGCGTACGTCGCGTACGTGTCGACCCTCGTCGGCTTCGGGATCTGGAACCGGCTGATCGCCCGGTACTCGATCGCGCGGGTGGCGCCGTTCAGCCTCCTGGTGCCGATCTTCGGCCTCAGCGCGGCGTGGCTGCTGCTCGACGAGCCCGTCGGTCCGACGGAGCTGGCCGCGGGCGCCACCATCCTCGCCGGGCTGGCGCTGGTGGTCCGGCGTTCCACGGCGGACCGCGGCAACGCCACGGCTGCGAGCGAGGGCCGCGAGCCCGAGTACGCCCCGGCCGCGCCTGCCTAGTCCGCGGCCAGGTCGAGTCCGCCCTGCAATGCGTGTTGAACACCTGCGGCTCCTGACGCCCCTGGAGTACGCGCGCTCACAGCCCCCGAGGTCGCCGCTCACCGGTGGGTTGTCGAAGCGTGAGTGCTGCCAGATCTTTTCAGCGGTCGAACCGGCCACGACCAGAGCGGACGCCATGCCAGCGGGGCCGGCGCCAGCGCCGTCACCGTAGCGCTTAGCGGGTCTTCCTGGTCGCCTGCTTGCGAGGCGGTGTCAACAGCTCGGCGATCGCCGCGATCGCGGACGGCACCAGGCGGTAATAGGCCCAGACACCGCGCTTCTCGCGCTCGAGCAGCCCGGCCTCGGTGAGGATCCGCAGGTGATGGCTGACGGTCGGCTGGGAGAGACCGAGCGGCGTGGTGAGGTCACTGACGGATGCCTCACCCTCGGGAGCGGACTGGATCAGGCTGAGCAGTCGCAGCCGGGCCGGGTCGGCGACGGCCTTCAGCACTCCGGCGAGTCGTTCGGCATCGGCGCGCTTGATCGGCTCGCCGGCAAGCGGCGAGACAACAGCGGGTGCAGCGGTTTTCGGGGTTCTCACGTCATGCATCGTTGCACCAACACCACCGAGAGGCTGGCGGAACCCGGGACCAGGCCACGGACGGCCGCCGGGGCGGCGCGCTGGCCCTGCGGCCGAGCGACCTGGGTGCGCATCGGAGAACACTCGCCGTGGTGGACGTGCAGCAGATGCACTGGCTGCGGCACACGACGTCCCGACCACCGGTGTTGTCGTTGTGACCTCCAGGAGGTCATCTCTTGGATACCAGGATCCAGAACGTCCGACTGGACGCCACGTCAAACGAGCAACTCATGGCTCTGGCAAACGCCGGGGCCGCAGCTTTCGGCCATACCGCCACACTCCAGGTGGAACAGGCCCTGGCCCAACTTCTGCGGCTACGCGTCGCACAGATCAACAATTGCAGCTACTGCCTTCTGGTGCACCACGCCGCTGCCCGCACCGCGGACATCCCGCCGTCCAAGGTCGAGACCCTCACGGCGTGGTGGGAGACGCATCTGTTCACCGAGGAGGAGCGAGCCGCGCTGGCCTACGCCGAGGCGTTGACCCGAGCCGCCGACACCACCGTCAACGACCGGATCCAGGAGGCACACGACAGGATGGCCACGCACTTCACGGAGAACGAGATCCTGGAGATCGTGGCTGTTGTGATCAATATGAACATCTGGACGCGACTCAAGCTCGCCGAGGGTGCCATGCCCACGACGGCGCCTCCCGTGTGAGTTGATACCCGGCCCTGTCTTCGGAGCAGGCTGGCAGCCGTTCGGTCTGCCTGCTGGCGACCTCGAACTCGTCGCTCAGAGCTCAAGCCCCCTTTGGTGGTACCGCTCCTCGCGTCGGGTAGCAGCGCAGCACCCCTGCTGAATCCGATACCTCGGCGCCCACCCGCCACGGGCGCTGGCGCAGCGCCACCTACTGCGGCTTGCCCAGCAGTTCCGCTTTGGCGCCGCGGCGGATCAGCCACAGGGTCGGCGGCCAGGCGGCGAAGAAGCCGATGATCGACCCAATCTGGACAATGAGCCAGAACACCGGACTGCTAGGCTGCAGCGTCTCGTGGAAAACCATAAACTCCATCAGCGCCAGCCAACCCAACAGGGCGAACTCGAAGACGGACACGCTCAGCAGATCTCCCCTGATGAATCTCCGCATCGCGGCCCACGCTCTTCGGCCACCCGCATCAGCCTGAGTGAAGTAGCGGAACAAGAGGCCTACCACCACTGCGGCGACGAAGTCGCCGATGAACTCGGGCCACAATCTTTTGTCGAATATTTCGAGGCTGAAGCCGAAGACGGCAATAGTGGCAATGATGGCACCCAGAACGCAGTGCGTCGCACAGTGCAAGGTCTCGATTATCGTGACAGCAAGTCTCGGCCGCCTGGGCGGGGTGCCGTGCCGCTCCAGCCACCGCGGAGACTGGGGTCTACCCCACTGCCGGTAGGCCAGGACGGCTGCTGGGCCGAAGTAGAGGGCGGTTGCCGGCCAGACAATCTCCATGACCTTGACCGGCTGACGATATCGAAGAACAAAGTGGTCGACAAGGATGATGGCGGTGCTGGCAAGGCCCACAGAGAGCACGGCCCACGAGAGCACCACGAGCCATGTTGGTTGCAGAACTGTCTCCCTCTCACGACGCTCAATGCGATGCCGCGTTGCCACCGGCGTCCCTGGACACTCCGACGAGCCGGCCGGGGAGCATCCGCTCCAGCCCGGTCCGGGACCGCGTTCACGCGGGCGAAGTGCGCCCAAGCGACCAGCGCAGGTCGTGTACTGACCGGGGCTGTCCGGCCCGAGGGCGGCACCGCGCAGGCTGGTTCACCCGGATGGCCAGGTGATCAGCTGGCGGCCCCGGCGCTCATCGCGATGTCGCCGTTGAGGCCGGAGGGATAGAAGCCGCCGGAGTTCGCCGGGCCTGCGTTGAGGTACACGATATTCAGGACCGACTGGGCCGAGCGGCCGTAGGCCATGCCGTTGGCATCCGTGGGAATGAGGTTCGCCTCGGTGCTGGTGCCGATACCCTGGTCGTCGTCGACCGGTCCGTCGAGACTGTTGCGGGCGTCGGAGAGCTTCTGCACGCCCGCGAAGACGGCCTCGTCGATCATGCCTTCGTTATAGAGCGCGGAGCGGACGATCCCGGCGTGGTACGCCTCCGTGGCGAGCAGGCCCGCGGCCGCGTCCAGGTAGGTCTTGTTGGACAGTAGCGGCGCCGCTCCTTTGAAAGCGGAGACGCCGACGTCCTCGAACAGGAACGCCGCGAAGAGGAAGTTGAGATCGTTGGCGTACGGGTCGAACATCTCGCCCGACTTGATGAGCCCGGCCGCTGCGGCCGCCGCGGTGAAGCTCGTGTCAAGAGAGATCGCCGGACGGGAGACGGCGTGCTCCCCGAGGGCGGACCGCAGGAAAGCGACATGCTGCCGCTCGTCCGAGGCGATCTCCTGCGCGAACTTGCGCACTACCGAGTTGCTGAAGTCGACCATGCCCCCACCGGTCACCTCACCCCGGGTGCCGGTACCGGTGGTCATCTCGTCAGGCAGTCCCTGCCCCGTGGTGGCGCGAAGGTAGAACTCGGCTTCGAGGTATTCGAGGTTGAGGGCGAAGTTCAGGATCGTCGCGTCACTCGGCCCCGAGCCGTCCGGCGATTGCGCCGCGGAATTCGTCGGGTCCGTCATCGACGCGAGCTTCCGTCGATCGTCATCCGACTCCGCGCTGCGCGACACCGCTTCTTTGATGAACTTCTTTACCATGGAAGTCGACCCCGTCCCGATCCACGACACCCCGGCGCTTCATCGATATGTCGCCGGTGTGCCGCGCGCTACTACCGTCAGCGCTCACGCTAGTGCGGTGGCTGTCTCGGCCATACTCCTTTGCCGAACCTTCATTCGCGGGGGTGCGCGGCCGGGATGGCCGCACCACGTCACGGGCCAACCAAGAGCGGTGACAGATGGAACCGAAGACGATTGGGAACCTGCCTGCGCCTGCGACGCGTGGATCCACCGTGCCGGTGACGTGACCGACGTGCCCCTTCACCGCCCCAAAATGGTCGGCGAGGACAATCCCTGAGGTGGTCGAGGCGCTCCTGGGCGCCGGACCACCGGCTGTGGCCGCCCGGTCTCGTACCGCCGTCCGGTACGGCGCCGGCGTGAACTGAGTCAGGTGGTGTCCAGACGACCGCGCTGGTGCAGGACGAACAGCAGTGCCATGGCCGGCACCACGAGCAGGAGCGCCGCGGCGGCGACGAGAGTGAGCGATGCCAGGGTGGCGTCGGGAGCCGCGGCCTCGCCGATGCGTAGGTGGGTGCCCAGCAGGTACGGGTACTGCGCGACGCCCCAGCCGGCCACCACCGTGCCGGCCGCGCCGACGGCGAGCGCCTGCAGCAACCGCGGCACCGCCCGATGCAGCAGTGCGAGACTGGCCAGCCCGCATGCCGCGGAGACCAGCACCAACGGCAGGCCGCGGCCGGTCAGCCCGTCGAACAGGCGTCCTGCGTCGGCGTGCAGGATGGCGATCCCCGCCAGCGCCACGGCGCCGGTCGCCACGGCGCTGGCCTGGGCCCGCCGGCGGAACCAGACCTCCAGGCGGGCGTCAGCGCGCGTACGGGCTTCGGCGGTGAGGAACACCGCGGCGACGAACGCGCACACCCCGACCGCGAGCACCCCACCGAGCAGCGACGTCGGGTTGACCCAGCTCGTCACGGGATCGCCGTGCCCGTCGGCGGGCACGCGCCCGGAGGCGATGCCACCGGCGACCGTGCCGAGGAAGAACGGCGTGATCACCGACGAGGTGGCGAACGCCGCCCCGGTCGCCCGCTGCTGGTCGGTCTTCACCACCACCTTCCGGAACGCGAACCCGCTGCCGCGGACAACGATGCCCAGGGCGGCGAGGCCCAGCGGAATGTAGAGGGTGGTCATGATCGCGGCGAACGCGGACGGGAAGCCGGTCCAGAGCATCACCAGGCAGAAGATCAGCCACACGTGGTTGGCCTCCCACACCGGCGCCAACGTCTGGTCGATCAGGTGCCGTGAGTTTCGCCCACGTCGCGCGCCACCGGCAGTGAGATCCCAGAACCCGGCGCCATAGTCCGCGCCCCCGAGCACGGCATAGGCGGTGACCCCGATGAACAGCACGACGGCGGCGAAGGTACTCACCCCTGCCCTCCCGCGGGCGCGGACTGCGAGGACCGAGAGGGGCCGTAGGGCACGTCCGTCTCGGTCGCCCCGCCCTGGTCGCGCCAACGGCGGCGCAGCAGCCGCAGGACGTACACGGTGGTGGCGCCGACCGCGACGTACAGCGCGACGGTGGCGGCGAAGAACAGCCACAGATTGCCGGACGTGGTGACCGCGTCCCGGGTGAGGAGGTGACCGACGACCGTCCACGGCTGCCGGCCGACCTCGGTGACCACCCAGCCGGCCTCCAACGCCACCACCGCGAGCACGCCGCTGATCGCGGTCGCCCGCAGGAACCATCTGCTGCGCGGCAGGTCGCGGCGGCGCCACCAGGCCAGGGCGTACCAGGCGGAGAGGCCCAGCAGCGCCGTGCCGATGCCGACCATGACGTCGAAGCTCAGGTGGACGATCGCGACCAGGCGGTCCGGTGGTCGCACCTCGGCGGGGATGGCGTCCAGGCCCTGGATGCGGGTGGACGGCGAGTAGCCGGACAGCAGCGACGCCCCCGAGGGAATCTTGATGCCGCCGTGCACCTTCCCGTTCGCGTAGTAGCCGCCCAGCACCTCCGGCACGTGGGTGCCCGTGGTCGGGACGGCCTCGATCGCGGCGAACTTCGCCGGCTCGTTCCGGTAGACCTCCCGCGCGGCGATGTCGCCGACGACGATCTGCAGCGGGGTGACCAGAGCCGCGACGGTCAGCGGTATCGCCAGGCCGAGCCGGTGGTACCGGTCGCGGCGGCCGCGCAGCATCCCGGCGGCGTACACGCCGGCGACGACGAACCCGGCGACCATGTACGCGGCCAGCAACATGTGGATGGCCTCGAACCCGAACGCCCCGTTGAAGATCACCTCCAGCGGACGGACCTCCACGATCTTGCCGTCTCGCATGGTGAATCCGCCCGGCTGGTTCATCCACGCGTTCGCGGCGACCACCGACAGCGTGCCGCCGATCCCGGACAGCACCACCGGCACACCGGTCCAGAAGTGCGGCCATGGCCGCATCCGCTGCCACCCGAAGACGTAGATGGCGACGAAGATCGCCTCCAGGAAGAAGAAGAGACCCTCGATCGCGAACGGGATGCCGAACGCCGCGCCGTAGGTGCCCATCAGTCGCGGCCAGAGCAGCCCGAGCTCGAACGACAGCACCGTCCCGGACACCGCGCCGACGGCGAACAGCACCGCCGCCACCTGCGACCAGCGGCGGGCCAGCAGCAGCGCGGTCTCGTCCTTCCGGCGAATGCCGCGGGCGTTCGCGATCAGCATCAGGAAGGTGAAGGCCACCCCGAACGGCACCAGGATGATGTGGAAGCCGAGGGTGAAGGCCATCTGCTCGCGCGCCGGCAGCAGCTGTGCCGGATCGGCCGGCACCAGGCTGGCGCCGACCGTCACCAGTGACAGACCAGGCATGGCCCGTGCTACCCGGTCAGGGCGCCCGGAAACGTACCGATGGGGTGAGAATCAGGCAGCGTGCAGGGTAACGGGCGATCACCCCGTCGCTGCCCCCACGAACAGCGGGCAGCAGGTGCCCGCAGCGGCACCGACGGCAGCGACTAGTCAGCGACGTGGATGACGATCTTCCCGCGGCGTTTGGCCGTCTCGAGCGCCTCGTAACCGGAGCGCGTCTCACTGAGGGGCAGCACGCGGTCCAGCACCGGCCTCAACCGGCCGTTATCGACGAGCTCGGCGATGGAACGCAACGCGTTCTGGTCGGCCTCGACGATGAAGTACACCCCGCGGACGCCGTGCCGGGCGGCTTCCTGCTCATCGGGTGGGGTGACGAGGGTGACCAGCACACCGCCCGGTTTCAGGACCGACCAGGACCGTGACTGCGTGGCTCCGCCAACAAGATCAACGACCACGTCGACGTCGCGAACGTGCTCCTCGAAGCGGTCGTGCGCATAGTCGATGACCTGCTCGGCACCCAGACCTTTGACGAATTCCAGGTCGGCCGCCGCCGCCGTGGCGCTGACGCGAGCACCGAGACCGGCCGCGAGTTGCACCACGTAGATCCCCACGCCGCCGGCGCCGCCCTGCACCAGCACGTGCTGACCGGCCTGCAGGTCGGCGTGGTCGACGAGGGCCTGCCAGGCACTCAACGCGGCCAGTGGGAGCGCTGCGGCGTGGTCGTGGTCAACGCTGGCGGGTTTGGCCGCCAGGACGGTCGCGGGCAGGGTGACGTACTCGGCGGCCGCACCATCGCGGGTGAAAGGGATCAACCCGTAGACGGCCTCCCCCTCGGCGGGGCTCTCCACCCCCGCCCCGCACGCCGCGACGACGCCGGAGAACTCATGCGACGGGATGATCGGAGTGCGCTCAGGTCCTGACCCGTCCGAGCTGTGCGTCCACGTCTGCGGCCAGGTGAGCTCGGTGGGTGTCATGGAAGCAGCCTTCACGGCCACCAACACCTCACCAGGCCCCGGCTCAGGCCGCGGCGTCTCCTCGTACACGAGCTGCTCCGGCCCGCCTCTGGTGTGGGCTCTCACGGCGTGCATGGTGCTCATCCGACTGCTGCTCCCTCCCGACCGCATGTCGATCAGCCCGCCGGCCGCCCCTGGGGATGAGCCGCAGGCCGTCTCCCGCATTATCTGGCGGTTCGGCAGCGCGCCCGTGGGACTTCCGTAACCCTTGCCCCTTCGGCTCATAAGCGCGCTGAATCGGGGGCTCCGGGGCAGCAGCGCGCGGCGGTCGTCCGGCGGAGACCGCCGAGGCCAAGCATGTCGGGTTCGTCGCCAGCCGGCGGCAGCCATAGGTTCGGTCCGTTTGCCCCGGCGGGGAGCATGCGAGGCGAGCATGAAGCCGGCCACAGAGGCGAGCTGACATCCGTGCCTGACATCACCCGTCGCGGCCGACCTGTACAGATCTGGCCTTCCACCTGCCCGGTGGGACGTCAGCATGGTGATAAGCGCCGCGCCCTCGGTGCGTGTGGCGGGTCCAAGCGGGTAATGGTCGCCAGCACGCCGACCGTCGACACAGCGACTAGGAGCGAGCGATGGGCACACGACACGCCTCGGCCGATGGCCTCGCATCCGTAGGCCTCTCGGTCCTGCGCTCCGCACTGGCGACGAACATCTTGTGGATCGGTGCGCTCAAGTTCAAGCAGTACGAGGTCGAGAATGACGAACCCCTGGTCACCTCGAGTCCGCTGTTCTCGCGGTTCCGCGAGAAGTTGGGCGCCCAGAAGCTCAACCGACTCATCGGGGTCGCGGAGATCACCGTGGGCTCTCTGATCGCCGCCAAGCCGCTTGCGCCCAGAGCGTCGGCGATCGGTAGCTTCGGGGCGGTCGGGATGTTCCTCACCACGCTCAGCTTCCTGGCCACGACGCCCGAGGCTCGGCAGGAAAGACAGGGGATCTTGAGCCTTTCCCTGCTGGGGCAATTCGTGTTGAAGGACACGGTGCTCCTCGGCGCCGCTCTCCTGACGGCTGCCGATTCGCTGCACGCCGCCCGCCACCGGTAAGCCTCTCGGCAGCGCGCTCGGAGCGTAAAGCGACCCATGCTTGACTGCGGCGACTCGCGGGTCTCCGGCACGGGGCCCGTAGTCTCAGCCGCCGGCCTTCCTCCGCGCCGACTCGGCAGCAGCACGATCCGAGTAGCCGGGGTGCCGGGCATCGACCAGATCGGCATAGGTGGTCGTTCGCGAGAGGTAGTCGACCACGAAGGGGCAGATCGCGGTGATGGTGCCCTCGCGGGAGCGGATCTCGTCGAGTACCCGCCGCACCATCGCGCCCGCCACGCCCTGGTGTTGATGACTGGACTCGACTTCGGTGTGCCGGAGGGCGTACCGGTTGGGCTTCAGGTGGGTGTAGTAGAGCCAGCCGACCAGCTTGCTGTCGCGGTAGAGCTCGAAGCGGCCATGATCGAGGCTGTCGATCAGCTCCTCGGCTACCAGTGCCTGTCCTTCACTGCTCATCGGCTCACCCTTCCACGTGTCGTTACGCCGCAGCTCGAGGCCACACGAGACCAAACGACATCGGGGCATCGCTTCGGCCACGGCGGGTTACGCCTTTGTAGAGCTGAGCCAGCGCCGGACCTCATCGCCACCCGCACCACGCGGGACACGACCAGCGGGCGCTGAGGCCACGGACGGCGTCGGCCCGATGGCGCCCAGACGGGGGAGCTTCCGATCCAGCCGAGCCCGTCGGTTGTCCAGTTGGTCATCAGGTGTTCCTGTCGATCACCTTGACCAGCTCACCATGGCGGCTGTTCCTGGCCGTGCCGATGTGCGGGTTGCGTGCAGCGAGGAGAGTGAGCAGGGCGGCGACGATGGCAAGTCCGCCGTATCCGAGGACGATCTGCGGTAGCGCGAAGGTGTTCGAGAGTTCCCCGGAGATGAGGCTGGGGAAGGCGGCGCCGCTGTAGCAGAGGACGTAGACAACGCTGAAGATCGGTGCCCGGTCGGCCAGAGTGCTGTCGTGCAGCAGGCCGCGGGTGGCGGCGCTGATGGCGATGCCTTGACCGGCGCCGGCGACCATGGTTGCGGCGATGAACAACGCCAGTGTGCCGATGGCGATCGCGGTAATGTTGCCGATCCACCCGGCCAAGAAGATGATCATGCCGAGGCGTTGGGCCGCCGCCGATGTGAAACGGCCGCCGAGGGGAGCGCCGAGAACGCTGGGGGCCATGTAGGCGGCGAACACCAGCCCGAGGACGAGCGGGCTGTGAGTGTGGAGCTGGTCCTCGACCAGCGCGGGCACGAAGGCCTGGTAGAAGGCCCCGGTCGCCCAGGTGGCCAGGAACACCGCTGCCGCGACGGGGAGCAGATGCCTGACCCGGGCCGATACGCGGACCCGCGGTAACAGTGATCGCCAAGCGCCCGGCGTCGGCGTTGCGGTTTCCGGGCTGATGACGATGAGTGCGGCGGACAGTACGAGGAGACCGGCGCAAACCAGGTAGATGAGGTCGCGAGGCCAGGGACCGAACTGGACCAGGGCGCCGGAGGCGATGGCACCGAGGGTGAGGCCGAGCATGGGTCCCTGGCTGGAGGCGACGGCGGCCAACCACTCCGGCCTGGTGGGTGCGGCGTCGACGATGTAGGAGGTGAGGCTGCTGCTGGCCAAGCCGGTACCGACCCCCATCAGTAGCCGGCCGGCCAGCAGGGTGTCGATGTCGTGCACGTTCAGCAGCAGCAGACAGCCCAGCAGGAGCAGGCCGAGACTGGCGATCGCGGTGCGCCGTCGGCCCAGATGATTGGACAGTCGCCCCAGCACCAACAGTGCGGCGATCGTGCCAACGGCGGTGGTGACGACGGCCATCGAGATGCCGGCGTTGGTGAACCCGTCCTCAGCCCGGTAGACGTTGAACGGGGGGATCGGCGCGGCCGACGCGGCAAACGTGGCCACCAGGGCGACCACCGCGGATAAGAAGGCCAGCCGGAACGTCCCGCCCTGGCGAGTTTGGTTGATCACTGGTGCCGTGTGTTGCATCGATACGTGCCTTGTCCTTGGTCTGAACCGGCCCCAGAGTCTCTGGAGGCTTCGGGTGGGTGCGCGCAGACACTCGACCGGTCCGCTGAGATGTGCCCTACGAGTCGTCCGACCCCGACCACGTAGCTGACGTTGATCCAGGAGGCGCTCGATCGCTGCCCCCGGGTCCTCATGGACGAACGCGGATGACCGTCTTCCCCTTGGTCCGCTCGGTCGGGTTGAGGGCGGCGACGGCGTCGTCGAGGGCCGCCACGGTGCCGATGTTCGTTCGCACGCGTCCGTCCCGGACCCGCCGGGCGATCTCACCCAGCTGGGCGCGGTCGGACACGACAACGAAGTCGATCGCCAGGCCGTCACCGGACCGCGCCTCCGGCGGCCCGGTGACGGTCACCAGTGTTCCTCCGTCTCGAACCAGACCCGCGGACCGCTTCTGGATGTCGCCGCCGATGACATCGAAGACCAGATCGACTCCGCCGACGTCTTCCAGGGTGTCGTCATCGAGGTCGACGAACTCGTGCGCGCCGAAGTCGACCGCGGTCCGCCGGCCGCTGGCACGTCCGGTGCCGATGACGTGGGCGCCGGCCTGACGGGCGAGCTGCGTCGCCATCGAACCGACTGCACCGGCCGCGCCGTGCACCAGGACGCTCTGCCCCTCCCGGAGGCGGCCGTGATCGAACAGCCCCTGCCACGCGGTCAGGCCCGCCATCGCGACGCCGGCGCCCACCGTGAAGTCAACGTCGCCCGGCAGCGGCGCAAGGTTGCGCGCCTCGACCACGACATATTCCGCCAGCGTGCCGTCGCGAGTCCAGTCCGTCAGGCCGAACACCCGCTGTCCCACCGACAACCCCGTTGTTCCATAGCTGAGAGCGGTGACTACCCCGGCCACCTCGTGGCCCGGGATCGACGGCGTCCGGTCACGGCCGAGGCGGTCGATCCAGGTCGACGGCCACTCCAGCTCATTCCCGGTGAATCCCGACGCATGAACGGCAACGACGACATCGCCGTAGTTCGCGCCCTCAAGGCTGGCGAGCCTCGCCGCGTCCGGCTCGGGCCGTTCCACCAGCGACATCCCCGCCGTTCCGGCGGCCCGGTCCGTCCCCACGATCGCTTTCATCTGACTACCTCTCTCAGTACCAGTCCCCGTCTGTCCGCGCCCGCACGGATGGACCCGAATGATCGTGGCCATCCGGTTGCGCCGGTAGGCGGGGTCAACCCAGGTCGTTGGCAGGTGGGGCTCAGGGCAGGTGGGTGCGACCCCGGGTTGCTCCCGGGTGCTCGCGGTCGATGAGGTCGGCGTACTCGGGGTTGTGCTCGATGAAGGTGCGCACGATCGGGCACCTGGTGGTGACCGTCTTGCGTTGCGCACGCACGTCGTCCAGGACGCGTCGGATCAGCTCGGTGGCGATGCCCTGTTTGCGGAACTCGGGGATCACCGAGGTGGCCAGCAGCACGAGTCGGTTGTTTCCGGCGACGTTGTAGGTCAGTCCGGCCACCTCTCGGTCCCCGACGATGGCGTCGTAGATGCCGAGTTTCTCGTCGTTGACGACGTGCAGGTCAAACGCGCGGGCGTGGGGCTCGCCGATCACCTCGTCGACGAGGACAGCCTGGTCCTGGTCGAGGGTGCCCTTCTCATCGGGGTATCCGGCCTCGGCCGGGTACGCGAAGGCGTAGCGGGTCGGCTCGGCAGCGTCGGTCATGGAGGGTGCGCCTTCGTTGATGGTCATCAGATCGCTCCCGGGTCGTGGAAGTAGTCGTCTCGCCCAGCCGCATGTCGTCGACGGGTGAAGGCCATCGACGTACTCCTCGCCCTGGGTTCCTTACGAGCGAACGCGGACGATCGTCTTTCCCTTGACCCGCTCCGTCGGGTTGAAGGCGGCGACGGCGTCGTCGAGGGCCGCGACCGTGCCGATGTTCGTCCGCAGCCGCCCATCCCTGATCCGCTGGACGACCTCACCCAGTTGCGCGCGATCGGCCTCGACAACGAAATCAACCGTCAGGCCGTCCGCCGGCTGCGCTTCGGGCGGGCCAGCAATGGTCACCAGCGTTCCGCCGGCCCGGACCAGACCCGCAGAACGCTTCTGGATGTCACCACCGATCACGTCAAAAACCAGATCGACGCCGGCGATGTCTTCCAGGGTGTCGTTGTCGAGGTCGACGAACTCCTGCGCGCCGAAGTCGAGCGCGGTCTGGCGGTCGGCGGCACGTCCGGTGCCGATGACGTAGGCGCCGGCCTCCTTGGCGAGCTGGGTCACCATCGAGCCGACTCCACCGGCCGCACCATGTACGAGGACGCTCTGCCCCGCCTGGAAGCGGCCGTGCACGAACAGTCCCTGCCACGCGGTCAGGCCTGAAATCGGCAGGCTCGCGCCCACCGTGAAGTCGACGTCGCCGGGCAGCGGCGCGAGGTTGCGTGCCTCGACGGCGGCGTACTCCGCCAGGGTGCCGTCGCGGTTCCAGTCGGTGAGGCCGAACACCCGCTGTCCCACAGACAGTCCCCTCGTGCCATACCCGAGAGCGCTGACCACTCCGGCCAACTCGTGCCCAGGGATCGACGGCGTCCGGTCCCGGCCAAGTCGATCGGTCCAGGTCGAGGGCCACGTCAGCTCACCCGGAGTGAACCCCGACGCATGAACCTGAACAACGACGTCGTTCAGCGCCGGTTCCGGCTCAGGCCGCTCGACCAGCCTCATCCCGGCCATCCCCGCAGCCTGGTCCGTCACCACGATCGCTTTCATGGGAACTGTCTCCTCGGTCATTTGTCTCTTCGGCGCAGAGGTTGCAGGCAGGGAGAGCCCGTTTCGACATCTGATGCCAGGGGTTGCCGGACGCAGCGGGCCGGTCTGGACAGCGCCGGCCCGTCGGGTGCATCGATGGGCGCGTGTCGCTCACGACGAACGCGGAGGATCGTCTTCCCAGCCGGCGGCCACGAACCTAGTCGCGGTCGAACTGGTCCGTCAAGTCCAGTTACGAGGCCGAGCGAATGTTACAGTGGCAGCAATGCAGCCCAGGTGATATGCCAGATTAGGGCACCCGGCCAGCCGCTTCCGGGTGCAGTCCCCGGACCATCTGGTCCAGACATCGGGGGCCCCACGAGGACGCAACCGGTACATAGGGCACGTTTCCCCTGATTCCTCAACTTCGCGCCGAAAGGCCGGGAACGGAGAGCTGTGCACGAGCAGGCCCAGTACCACAAGAACCGGGAAGCCACGGGATGATCCGGACTGAGGCCCGCTCGCTGCACGGGAACAGCCACCTCGGACACGTCTTCGACGACGGTCCCGGCGACAGGGCTGGACTGCGCTACTGCATCAACACGGCGTCAGTGCGGTTCATCCACCTCGACGACCTGGAGAACGCCGGGTACGGCGAATACCGCACCCTGTTCACGAGTGACACACCAACACCGACACCGACGACAAGTAGGGAGACGACGTGACCACCGAAAAGGCGATCCTCGCCGGCGGCTGCTTCTGGGGGATGGAGGAGCTGTTCCGCCGCCAGCCCGGCATCGTTTCCACGCGCGTCGGCTACAGCGGCGGCGACGTCCCGAACGCCACCTACCGCAACCACGGAACCCACGCCGAGTCCATTGAGGTCGTCTACGACACCGAGAAGACCGACTTCCGCGCGCTGCTTGAGTTCTTCTTCCAGATCCACGACCCCTCGACGAAGGACCGCCAGGGCAACGACATCGGCACCAGCTACCGCTCGGCGATCTTCTACACCAGCGACGAGCAGAAGCGGGTCGCCGAGGACACGATCGCCGACGTCGACGCCTCGGGCCTGTGGCCCGGCAAGGTCGTCACCGAGGTCACCCCGGCAGGCGACTTCTGGGAGGCTGAGCCCGAGCACCAGAACTACCTGCAGACCTACCCCAACGGTTACACCTGCCACTTTCCCCGCCCCGGGTGGAAGCTCCCGAAGCGGGCGACCGCCTGACACCTCCGGCGCGCGGACCCCGAGGTCCGCGCGCCGACCCGGGCCGGCGGCCTGAGCGGTAGCGCCGGCACGGCGAGGACCGAAGAGTCCGGGAAAGACGCACCCCGTGGATGATCTCGCGGAGATGTCGCCCGTTCAGCCAAACTGGCCGCGTACGTGATCGCCATAAACCATGACGGGAATGCCGCATGGTGCCGAACGGACTTCAAGGTCCCATTTTCCAGGGGATCATCTGGCGCGCTGGATACACTTGACCGATGAGCGACGAGCAGGTGGCTGCGCCGACGAATCGGCGGAGGATCAGTCAACGGGGCATCGCGACCCGAGAGCGGATCCTCGAGGCGGCGAACCGGCTGATGTTCGTGCGCGGAGTTAACGCGACGACCCTTGACGACGTCCGCGAGGCAAGCCAGACCAGCAAGTCCCAGCTTTACCACCACTTCGCCGACAAGCAGGAACTCGTGCGAGCGTTGGTCAAATATCGAGGCGCGCTGGTGCTTCAGCGCGAGCGCGGAGGGCTCGAACGACTGCGATCGTTCTCGGGACTGGTCCGGTGGCGCAACGCGCTGGTCCAGGCCAACTCGCTGAACAACGGCAGATACGGGTGCGGCCTCGGGTCGATGGCGGTCGAGCTGTCCGATCAAGATGAGCAGGCTCGATCGATGCTGCTGGAGACATTCGCGGCATGGGAAAAGCTGATCAGTGATGGTCTGCACCGGATGCGGGACAGCGGTGCACTGCGCCAGGACGCAGACCCGGAGAAGTTGGCCACAGGGCTGATGGCGGCTCTGCAGGGCGGCTACTTGCTGGCGAACGCCGCGCACAACGTCGCACCCATGGAAGTTGCGCTGGACATGGCGCTGGAACACATCAAGTCGTACCTCTCGGAGCCGTCCGGCGAGCCGACCCGCTAATCGAGCCCTCTTCATCGTGATCATGCTGGTCACGGCGTGTGCGAGCAGCCTGGAGATCGATGGCGGCCAATGGGCCCTTCAGCACGCCCGACGAGCGTCGACTGGTCAGGCGCCGGCCGGGCCGCGGGCGCTGCGACGGGGGAGGCGACGACGATCGCCGCCCTGATGCGTGAACGACAGCAATCCTAGCCTTCACGGACTAACGAGTCCATCATCGGGTTTGCGCTGACCAGGTCCAGCGGGGGGCCCTTGGTCCTAGGTGCAGCGTAACATCCAACAGGTAATGGTTATCGAGGACTGCGCGGTCCCTGGCGGCGAGCCGTTAACTGGACTATCAGGTCCGGGGGAGGATAGCGTGCGGAGGTACCCGGTCGCGGGGTGATACGCCCGGCCGCAGCCCCCGCCCAGACGGCGCCTCGGCTGCTGCTCGATCCGTGTACCTGGACCGTCACCACCAGGATCCACAGGAAGGCGCGGCTGATGGAAACCAATCAGGATCGTGTCGTCGCATCCGCCCGAGCTGTCCTTCCGGCCACCGAACGCCGGCGCACGGACCTGACCACCCACGGCTTCACGTTCGTCGCCGATGAACCGCACAACGGCGCGCTCGGCGACGGCCCGACGCCGACGGAGTACCTGTTGATGGCGCTCGCGTCGTGCACTGCTCAGACGCTGCGGCAGTACGTCGACTACAAGTACGACACCGCCGGTGACATCACGTCGAGATCGACTACCACGAACCCCAGCAGGAAGGCGCGGAGCGCTACCTGCAGCGCACGATCACGCTGAGCGAGGATCCTGACCCCGACGACTTGAAGGTGATGCATGACATCGCCGAGAAGTCCCCGGTGACCCTGCTGATCCAGTTCGCATGGAGCGTGAGGACACAGTTCGTCGGGCCGCGCTGAGATCAGGCGCTGGCCCGGCCAGCGCGCCGGAAGGTGACGTGTGACCGAAACCAAGATGAGCGGCCGAACGATCTGGAAGCGGAACCTGGCGGCACCGCTGCGAGCCTTCGTGCGGACTGAGTCCGGCAGCGCCGGCGTGCTCGTGGCCGCCATCGTCGCCGCGCTGCTCTGGGCCAACATCGACCTCGGCTCCTACGAGGCCGTCTGGCGTACCCAACTGTCCCTACGCCTCGGGCACCTCGAGCTCTCCCGCGACCTGCACACCTGGATCAACAGCGGCTTGATGACGCTGTTCTTTCTGGTCGTCGGCCTTGAGACGCGGCGCGAGTCCGACCTCGGCGACCTACGCGACCGGCGACGTTTCCTGCTGCCCGCCGTGGCCGGCGTGATCGGCATGCTGATCCCGGTGCTGATCTTCCTGGCGGTCAACCACGGCGGGCCGGGCGCGCATGGCTGGGGCGTGGCTATGTCGACCGACACGGCCCTCGCGTTGGGCCTGCTGGCACTGCTCGGCCGCGGCGTGCCCGACCAGGTCCGGATCTTCCTGCTCACCGTGTTCGTGGTCGACGACGTGATCGCACTCATCGTCATCGCCCTCGTCTACAGCGACGACATCAAGATGACGCCCATCGTGGTGGCCGTAGCGGCGTTCGCGGTCATGCTGGCCATCCGCGCGGCCGGCGTCCGACGTGGCTCGGCGTACGCGCCGGTCGCCGTCGTGATGTGGGGCGCGCTGTTGGTGAGCGGAGTCGACCCGGTGGTGGCCGGACTGGCCATCGGGTTGACCGCGTTCGCCTACTCTCCCGGCCGCGCTGAGCTCGAGCAGGTCAGCGGGCTGTTCCGGTCGTTCCGTGAGCAGCCGACGCCCAAGCTCGCGCGTACGGCTTCGCTCGGCCTCGCGAACACGCTGTCGCCCAACGACCGCCTTCAGCGCATCTACCACCCTTGGTCCAGCTACGTGATCGTGCCGCTGTTCGGCCTGGCCAACGCCGGCATCAGCATCGACGGTCCGTTCCTGGCCCAGGCGTTCGCGTCGCCCGTCACCTGGGGCGTACTGCTCGGGTATGTCGTCGGCAAGCCGCTCGCCGTGATCGGCACGTCGGCCGGGCTCACCTGGATCTCGCACGGCCGCATCCGTCCGGCCGTGGGCTGGGCGGGCGTGCTCGGCAGCGGCACGATCGCCGGGGTCAGCTTCACGGTGTCGCTGCTGATCGCCAGCCTGGCCTTCGCCGGCGACCAACTGGCCGAGGCCAAAGTCGGGCTGCTCAGCGCCGCGATCGTGTCCTCAGCGCTGACCTGGACCGCGTTCCGCGTCACCAACATGTTGCCCAAGGACAAGCGCACCCGGGCGCTCTTCGGCGACATGACGGAGCTGATCGACCTCATCCCGGACGTCGACGAGAAGCAGGACCACGTCCGCGGCCCAGCCGATGCGTCGGTGACGCTGGTGCAGTACGGCGACTTCCAGTGCCCGTACTGCGGGAAGGCCGAGCCAGCCGTCCGGCAGTTGCTGGGCCACGCCGACCTGCGTTTCGTGTGGCGTCACCTGCCTCTGCAAGACGTGCACCCGCAAGCCCGGCTGGCGGCCGAGGCGGCCGAAGCAGCGGCCGCTCAGGGCAGGTTCTGGCAGATGCACGACCTGCTGCTCGACCACCAGGACAAGCTGAACATCATTGATCTGCTCAAATACGCCGGCGACCTCGGCCTTGATCAGGAACGCTTCCACGACGATCTGACAAGTCACGCCCACGCCGGCCGCATCGAAAGCGACATCGACTCGGCCGACAACAGCGGAGTGTCCGGGACCCCGACCTTCTTCATCAACGGCCGCCGCCACTACGGCGCCTACGACATCACCACCTTGACCGCCGCCATTCGTATGGCCCGAGCCCGGGCCCGTCTCGACCTCAAGGCGCCAGCGACCCTCAAATAGGCGCGCAGCGGCTGCCGAACCGCGAGCGTGCATCCGGCGAGGGTTTCCGTGCCCTGACGGCGTCCAGCAGGGCGTCGTGGTCGAGTTCTGTGGTGGTGGCCGCCGGGTCACCGGGCATCGCTCGGAGCGCGTACCCTCGGCCGGTGATTCGCAGGACGGCGCGTTCCTGGCTGGCGGCGCTGACGGCGGTCGCGGTCGGCGTCGGGCTGGCCGGATGCGCCGCCGGATCGACCGACCCGGCGCCGGTCTGGCGCGGGGCCACGCTTGGTCCGACGCCGGCCGCCACCACGACGCCGGTGCCCAACGCTCCGGTCGAGGTGCGGTTGGCCTTCGCCGGTGACATCCACTTCACCGGCCGCACCCTGCGCCTGCTCGACGATCCGGAGACGGCTTTCGGCCCGATCACTCCGATGCTGCGCGACGCCGACGTCACGCTGGTCAACCTGGAGACGGCGGTGACCGACCGGGGCACCCCGCAGCCGAAGACGTACCACTTCCGGGCCCCGAAGGCCGCCTTCGCGGCGCTGCGCGCGGCCGGGGTCGACGCCGTGTCGATCGCCAACAATCACATCCTCGACTACGGCCGGCAGGGGCTCACCGACACCCTCGACGCGGCGGCGGAGACCCGGTACCCGGTGTTCGGCGCGGGCCGCGACGCCGACGCGGCCTACGCGCCCTGGCTCACCACGGTGCGAGGGCTGCGGATCGCGGTGCTCGGCATGTCACAGGTGCACGACCTGGCCGGGTCGTGGCGGGCGACGGACACCCGATCAGGGGTGGCGATGGCGTTCGATCCCGCCCGGGCCACCGCCGCGGTGCGTTCGGCGCGGGAGCGGGCCGACCTGGTCATCGTCTTCATGCACTGGGGCGTCGAGGGCAATTCGTGCCCGATCGGCGAGATGAAAACGTTCGCCCGAAGGCTGTCCGAGGCCGGCGCCGACATCCTGGTCGGTGCACACGCACACACGCTGCTGGCCGACGGCTGGCTGGGCCGGACCTACGTGCACTACGGACTGGGCAACTTCCTCTGGTACGCCAATTCGCACAGCACGGACTCCGGGGTGCTCAACCTGGTCGTGCGCGGCCGGGCGGTGGTGGACCGCCGCTTCGTTGCGGCGACGGTCTCCGCCAGCGGCCAGCCGGTTCCGGCCACCGGGGCTGGCAGGCAACGCATCCTCGACAAGCTCGCCACCGCACAGCGGTGTACCGGCTTGGCCGCCGAGCGCCCCGAATAGGGCGGCGGACGGCGAAGGCGTTCAACGAGGACTACCGGCAGGACTCCGGAGCGGACAGCAGGGAGTAGTAGAAGGGCTTCGGGTTTCCGGCCCCGTCGCGGAGCCCGAAACCGGGGACCATCGCGTCGGTGTAGGAGAAGACCGAGTTCCAGACGCTCGACCGGCCGGCGAGCATGCACTGGAAGTTCCAGGTGTCGTCCTCGTTGTGCCACTCGGTGGCGACCACCGGACGACCGACGGCGTTCCACATCTGGTCGAAGTCGCCTGCGGCCTGCCCGCTGGTCTTCGCGTACGGGTGGACGGCGACGAGGTCGGGCAGGGGAGCGCGGCCGCCGATCGCGGCGAACACCGCGGCGGCGTAGTTGACGGCGTTCTGCCCGCCCGAGGCCAGACCGGCCATCACGAACCGGCCGGCGAACTGCGGGTACGTGTTGCGGTACAGCACCCACGTGTCGGCGTACTCCGATGGTGACAGGTAGGTGCCGGGAAGGTCCGGCTCGTTGCCGATCTGGAGGTAGTCGGCGTTCCACGGCACGTAGCCGCCCGACTCGTCGGTGACCACCGCCATGACCTGGAGACCAGCCTGTTTCAGCTCGTCGATACGCGGCTGAATCCATTGCCGGGACACGAACCGGACCCCGCGGAATCCTTCGTCCGCGAGTCGGGAGGGCGGCGACTGCGGCCAGGCCGCCTCGTTGCTGGGATCGATGTTGACGGCGAACAGAGATGCGCTGGAGGCCCGGAGGTCCTGGCGCTGGGAGGCGCGCGCCTCCGCCGCGGGGGCGGTCCATCCGAAGGCCGCCGCAGCGACCACGGCCGCACACAGCGACGCGAGCACCCGGGCGGGCGCGGTGCGGCTCGCATGCCGGCTGGATCCGACCATCATCCACCTCCGTGGCGTCACGATCTGGACGTACGCAAGGGCGCCTGCGGAGAATCATGCCAACAGGCATTGACTTACGGAAGGTTTCCTCCAACGATGCCTATCCATGAATATCAGTCGGGTGAGTGCCGCGGTCCGTCGCACGCTGGTGTGTTCTCTGCTCACGGGGGCGCTGGCGGTGTCGCCGGGCGGGGTGCCGGCGGCCACGGCAGCACCGGCGGAGGTGTCCGCGGCATCGGCGACCCTGGCTGGCTACCCGGTGTGGGCGCACTTCAGCAACCCGACCGCGGGGCGCGACTACACCATCATCACCGAGCTGCAACGGCTCATCGACGCCACACCGGCCGGGGCCACGATCCGGGCGGCCATCCACTCCCTCAGCGTCGACTCGGTGGCCGACGCGCTGGTGCGGGCCCAGACCCGCGGCGTCACCGTGCTGGTGGTCCTCGACGGCAAGAACGCGACCTCGACGGACCCGGCCATCATCACGATCAAGCAGCTGGCCAGCCACCAGTTCTGCCTGAACAGCAGCGGCGGTCACGGCTGCATCAGCACCAGCGCCGCGGGGGACATGCACACCAAGCTGGTCACCTTCTCCAGCACCACCGATCCGAACGGCGTCGCCCGCGGCAACGTCGTCTGGTTCGGGTCGAGCAACCTCACCTACGCCACCGGCCCCGACGCGTTCAACAACGCCATCACCGTCTACGGCGACGCGGCGCTCGCCGCCGGCCTGAACGCGAACTTCACCGACCTGTGGAACCGGCGGCACTACAGCGGCAACGACTACTACGACTCCGCGTCCGGCCGGGGCTACTACCAGGCGACCGCAGCCGACGCCTACGCCTCACCCGAAGGAGCGGGGCAGACCGACACCATCGCCACCCGGCTCAACGACCTGACCCCGGACGCCGACTGCCGGCTGCGCGTCGGCATGGCGGCGGTCACCACCGGACGCCCGCAGATCGTCAGCCTGGTCAGTCGGTTCCGCGCCGCCGGGTGCAAGGTCTGGATGGTCATCGGTACGAACGCCGACGGCGGGATCGCGATGAGCCAGTCGGTCTACAACCAACTGCTCGACGCCGGAGTGTCCATTCGCCGCAAGGACAAGGTGCACGACAAGTTCTTCGCGGCCTACGGCCGATACGGCAGCGCGTACCAGTACCGCGTCTACACCGGCTCGCAGAACTGGACGCAGGACGCGCTGAACGAGAACGACGAGATCTTCGTCAAGATGGCCCCCGAGAGCGGCAGCACGCACCCGCTCTACGACGCCTACTACACGCACTTCAACGACGCGTACAACACCGGAGTGACCTGCGCGAAGAGTAGCTTCCCCTGCCGATCCTGACCCCCCGGGCCGCGGCAGCACGTTGGCCGGTCCACGGCGGCGGCCGTCAGGAGGGGACCGGCGTCGTCGTACCCGTGGGGCTTGCCGGTGGCGACCCGGGGTCGGTGGACGCGGAGCCGCTGGGCGCCGGGCTGCTCGGCCCCGGAGTGCCGCTCGACGGGGTCGGGCCGGGGGAGGACGGGGATG